>NZ_JBKBVB010000084.1:0-19478 GCF_046289595.1 Pseudorhodoplanes sp. | reverse complement strand
AGCCTTGGTAGAGACCTTAGTCTGACGGTATCAAATCGGCCATGAGCAGCACGACAAACAGCCCGCAAGCCTGGCCGACGGAACTGCGCCTGAGCAAGGATCGCCGCATCCTGAGCATCGTCTTCGATAACGGCGAGCGCTTTGAGCTTTCCGCCGAATACCTGCGGGTCAAAAGCCCGAGCGCCGAGGTGCAGGGCCATTCGCCGGACGAGCGCAAGACCGTGCCCGGCAAGCGGGACGTGATGATTCTCGACATCCAGCCGGTCGGGAACTATGCCGTCCGGCTGACGTTCGACGATATGCACTCCACGGGAATCTACGCCTGGGATTATTTCGCGGAACTCGGCCGCAACCGGGCGCAATATTGGCAGGACTATCTCGACGAGCTCGCCGCCAAAGGGTTGTCGCGCGAGCCCGCCAGGCGCTCCTGATTATTTCACCACGATCACCTTGGCGCCGACCTTCACGCGCTCGTAGAGGTCGATCACGTCGGCATTGGTGAGCCGGATACAGCCCGACGAATCGGCTTCGCCGACCGAATCCGGATCGTGTGTGCCGTGAATGCGGTAGATGGTCGAGCCGATATAGAGCGCGCGCGCGCCGAGCGGATTGCCGGGACCGCCCTTCATGTGCCGCGGCAGATAGGGCTGGCGCTTCAGCATTTCCGGTGGCGGCCGCCAGTCCGGCCATTCGCGTTTGGCGCTGACCGTGTGGATGCCGCTCCAGGTAAACCCATCGCGGCCGACGCCGACGCCGTAACGGATCGCGCGATTGTTGCCGAGCACGTAATAGAGCTTGCGGTCCTTGGTGAAGACGATGATCGTGCCGGGCTTCTCTTTGGTCTCGAAGCCCACTTCCTGACGGCGCAATGAGAGGATTTCGAAAAGTCCTTTCATCCGGGCGTTCTGCGGTGCGCCGCCGAGAAGCATGCCATGAGGGTCGGTGATGGAGGGATTGGCGGCGGCTGACGCAACGCCGAATACAACCGATGCGCCAAGCAGCGTGAGAACGCTCGCGAATGCTTTTGCGGATTTCATGCCGCCCCTTTGTCCCATGCCGGTCAGGATGGGGCAGTCTTAACCCGAAAGTTTGATCGCCAAAGCGCGCAAGGTGTCACAAGGCGCCGGTCACCCGGTGCCTGTTGCGCGGGCGCCACACTTTAGGCGTCTCCGATCAAGCGCGTGGCGCATAAAAGGTACCCTCAACCTCGAATATGTCGCCCTGATTGAGATTTTTGACCTCCACAATGGTACGCGGCGGATAGGGGCCGCCTGCCCAGAGTGCCTCCTGGACCGCATTCACAAGCGGCCGGAGCCGGTCCATGTCGGTCACGTAGACGACGAGGCGGACTGCGTCCTGCAAGGTTGCGCCTTCGGATTGTGCAATCGCCTGCATGTTGACGAAGCCCTGCCGGATGCGCGCTTCATCGCCATCGACCAGCCGGTTGGTGGCTGGATCGATGCCGCGCATGCCGGCGACGAAGACAAAATCGCCGGCGCGCGTGGCCAGGCTCCAGGTTCCGGTCGGCGCAATTGCGCCCGCCGGTGACAAAATTTGCACGCGTGCCGGCGCTGACATCTGCGACCTCCTTTTCGATACGTGCGAGCCAATAACCTTTCGGATGAATGATCGGCAATGTTTTCAGCCAACCCGAGCCGATGTCGGCCATGTCGCGAATTTTCATCATCTGGGAATCGTCCGCGACAATCGTGCCGCACCCGTCAACAGCACCAAAGCTCTCGCGCCGCAGCGCACAGCATGCTTTTATGCAACACGACGGCCGCCCGAGCGAGAAGCGGCTTTTGTTTTGGAGAGGGACGAACGAATGAAGAAGAGAACATTGCTATTGGGAACATTGGCGGTGGCGGTGGGCGCTGCCGGCTTCACACTGCCGGCTGCCGCCCAGACCGAAACGATCCGCCTCACCATCGCCTCGAGCCATCCGCCGGTCATTCCCTGGGTTGCGGCGATGCGTAACACCGTGGTCCAGAAGGCCAACAAGGCACTGGAGGCCAAGGGTTCGAAATATCGCATCGAATGGAACGAGGCCTATGGCGGCGTTCTCTACAATTTCGAAAACACCATCGAGGCGGTCGAGCAGGGCATCACCGATTTCGGCTGGGTCGGTACCTTGTGGGAGCCGGCGAAGATGCCGCTTCACAACATCGGCTTCGTCACGCCCTTCGCCAACGACGACCCGAACGTCATCGTCAAGGTGATGGACGAGATGTCGACCAAGAACCCCGCCTTCATCAAGGAATGGGAGAGCAACGGCGCCATCTTCTTCTCGACCACGACGTCGGACAGCTATCAGCTCTTCACCAAGTTTCCGGTGCGCACGCTCGCCGACCTCAAGGGGAAAAAGCTGCTTGCGGCTGGCGCCGTCGGCGCATGGGTGGAGGGCCTCGGCGCGACCTTCGTCAATGCCGGCATTCCGACCTTCTACAACGCGCTGCAGACCGGCGTCGGTGATGGCGTCGTGCTGATCCCGTCCGGTGCTATCCCGATCAAGCTGCACGAAGTCGCCCCGCATGTGACCATCGTCAATCTCGGCGCGGTTGCCTTCGGTGGCTTTGCCGCCAACAAGAAGAAGTGGGAGAGCCTTCCGCAGGAAGTGCGCGACGTGCTGAAGCCGATCGCCATGGAATACGCGGCCGAGAATGTGCGCATCGTGCAGGAGCGCGAAAAGGCCGGCATGGAGCGCATCAAGAAGGAAGGCGCGAAAATCTATGTGCTGCCGGAGGACGAGCGCAAGCGCTGGGCCGAGGCGATGCCCAATCTCGCCAAGGCCTGGGTCGAGGACAACGAAAAGAAGGGTGTCCCGGCACGGCAGATCATGAAGGATTACATGGACGCCCTGCGCAAGGCGGGCGCCAAGCCGTTGCGTGACTGGGACGCGGGGCTGTAACAACAGGTCTTGCGATGCTCAGCGGGTAAGATGCCCGCGATGCGATACGGGCGCCGGTCAAAGGCCGGCGCCCGACTGATTGGGACGGGGCATGGATATCGTAAAACAAGAAGGCGCGGCGCCGGGCCTGCTTGGCAGGGCCGATGCAGGGCTCAATGCACTGCTCTCGGCGATCAGCTCGATCTGGATTTTCGCGGTCATGGCGCTGATCTGCATGGATGTCGCCATGCGGGCGCTGTTCAACCGGCCGATCTCCGGTGTCGTGGAATTCGTCGCGCTTTCGGTCGCAGGATTTGTGTTTCTGCAATTGCCCAGCGCGATCGCCAACCGCCGCCTGCTGCGTGCTGAAATGCTGATCGATCCGCTCGAAAAGCGGCTGCCGCAATCGGCGGGCATCTTCAATCTTGTTTATGTGCTGGTCGGCGCCTTTCTGTTCGCCAAAATCCTGCAATGGGCCTGGCCGGATTTTCTGCGGGCCTATGCGAGCGGCGAGTTTGCCGGTACCCCCGGCGCCTATCAGATCCCGGTCTGGCCGTTCAAATTCGCGTTGATCATCGGCTCGACCGTCGCGTTGGTGCAGTTCCTCAAGCTCGCCGTTATCGAAGCCATCGGCGTCATCCGGCGGCGGAGCGAAGCCGGTGCAGGTTTCGTCGCCTATCTGCCGGGACTTGTATTTCTCCTGGTGCTGACGGCCTTTATCGCATTCCTCTTCATCAACGACCCGCGGCCGATCACCGTCGGCATCTATTGCCTCGGCGCGATGCTGGTGCTGGTGATGCTCGGCATGCCGATTCCGCTGGCGTTGATGGGCATATCCTATCTCGGCATCTGGATCGCACGCGGCAGCGAGATCAATGCGCTGAACACGCTCGGTCTCGCCGCCTCGAGCGCCGCCGGCTCCTACGAGTTCGGTGTGATCCCGCTGTTCATCATGATGGGCGTCATTCTCGAAAAGGCCGATGTCGGGCGCGATGCCTTTCAGGTTGCCGCGGCCATTCTGCGGCGGCTGCGCGGGGGCCTCGGCATGGCCACGGTCTTCGCCAATGCGATCTTCGCATCCATCGTCGGCTCCTCGGTCGCATCGGCCGCCGTGTTCAGCCGGATTGCGGTCCCGGAAATGGTGACCCACGGCTACACCAAGCGCTTCTCGGTCGGTTGTGTGGCAGGATCGTCGGTGCTTGGCATGCTGATCCCGCCGAGCCTGCTCCTGATCATTTACGGGCTGGTGGCCGAAGTGTCGGTCGGGCGGCTTTTCATTGCGGCCATCGTTCCGGGCGTGATTTTGGCGCTGGCCTTCTGCATCGGCATCTATCTGATGGCGGTATTTACCCCGCGCTTCGTCGGCGCGCCGCGTCCGGCTGACGACATGCCTGCGATGTCGATTGCGGAGATGCTGGTCAAGCTCGGACCGATCGTGATCCTCGTGGCTGCGGTGGTCGGTGGCATCTATGGCGGCATCTTCACGCCGACAGAGGCTGCCGCCGTCGGCACCGCTTTTGCTTTCGTCATCGCCTTTGCGCGGCGCCGGCTCGACTGGGCGACCTTCAAGGCCATCCTGCTGGAGACCGGTTTCGTCTCTGCGGTGATCCTGTTCCTGATCGTCGCCGCCAATCTCTATACCCGCCAGGTGGCGCTGACCGGCATTCCGATGCGCTTTGCCGACTGGGTGACCGGCGCCGGCCTCGACATGACCGGTTTTCTCGCCGTCTATTTCGTCGTGGTGTTCCTGCTCGGCATGATCATCGACTCGGTGTCGATCATCCTGATCATGCTGCCGATCGTGCTGCCGGTGCTGGAGGCGCTCGACGGCAGCAAAATCTGGTTCGGCATCGTCACCACGATTGCGGTCGAGATCGGCCTGTTGACCCCGCCATTCGGCCTGGCGGTCTATGTGGTGAAAGGCGTGTTGCCGAAGGACTTCATTTCCCTGAACGCGATTTTCACCGGGGCCGCGCCGTTCGTGGCGCTGATGATCCTGGTCACGATCCTGATCATGGCCTATCCGGACATCAGCCTCTGGCTGGTGTTCCGCTGAAGCGGAAACCGCGCGCCCGGCTGCGGGCGCGCATGCTGCGATCGCCGCTATTTTCGCGGAAACACCGCCATCATCTCGAGTTCGACCCGCGCACCCGGCGTTGACAATTGATTGACGCAGACCGTGGTGCTGGCCGGCGTCCAGTCGCCGAAATATTCCGACAGCACCTCGACCATCCCGTCCATGTCGCGCATGTCGGTGAGATATTTCGTGACCTTGACGACGTCGGTCCAGGTCAGCCCCTGATGGTCGAGAATGCCCTTGATATTCTCCATCGCAAGCCGCGTCTGGTCCTTGATGCTCACCGGATGATTGTGCTCGTGCAATTCGTGCGGATGCTTGTGATAGAGCGGGGAAGGGGTGGCGCCGGAAATGATCAGAAGATCGCCCGGTGCTTCGATGCGGATTGCCGGCGCGTACGGCATGTCGCTCTTGCGTGCGGGCTCGGTCTGGATTTCTCCGATCGCGGGGTTGGTCGGCGATGTGACGAAGGCGGGTCCGCGGGTAGTCATGGTCGGCACTCCGGTTGGATCTGCTGGCGCGCGTCATGCGCCTCCGCCACGGCTATCGCGTCGGGATTTCGCTGGCAATGGCCGGCCGCCGCGTCCGCGACAGGCTTGGCGTCGTGACAGGCAGCCGACAGGATTGATTTCGACAATCGGAAAAATGGTGGGCGCGACAGGGATTGAACCTGTGACCCCTCCCGTGTGAAGGGAGTGCTCTCCCGCTGAGCTACGCGCCCGAAAGGCCCCGCACTTACGTGACGGGTCCAAGCTGTGTCAAGCGACTGCGCCGCGTCCGGCGCCTAACGAGTCTGCTGCGGAGCCGGCCACGCGCCGGCGGGCGGCTGGCCCTGCTGCGGCTGTCCGAAGCTGCCGCTCTGCTGAGGCGGCGGGTTGAAGCCGCTGGTGGAGGGCGGCGGCGCGAAGCCGCCCTCGGCCGGCGGTTGCGTCTGCGGGGCTGCTGCCGCGGGCTGCTGCGGGCGCGGCTGGGTCGCAACCCTCGGCTTCTTGGCCGGCGGACGGCGCGGTGCAACCTTCTGCATTTCGATTGCGACAGGGCTTGGCGTGAAGCGCGGCTGGCCGGCGGTCAGACCCGCTTCCTCGTTGCCGCGGATATCCTCCGGCGGCAGCAATTTTACCGGGACGGTTTGTGTCTGGTAGCCGTTCAGGCTGAAGGTCGCCTGGAAATCGGCGGCGGGAATGGCAAGCGCGCAGGGCGTCTTGCAGGTCTGCCCGCCGGAGGTCGTTACCTCGGCACCCGCCGGTTCGGACTCGAATTGCAGCGGTACGGTCGGCGTCGCCGTGCGCATCACATCGCCCGAACTGGAACACCCCGCGAGCGCAAGGCCGCACGCCATTATCGTCAGATACTTTACCATCGGTTCTGTCCAATCGGTGGGGCCCCCGGGAGGCACCGCGGTCGGCACGACCATATGAGCCGCGGTGGCCCCGTTGCAACCGCTTGAAAGCGGGATCCCGCTTGCTGATGATCTCACGGGCGCCCATGAAAAAGCTGCAAACGGCGTCAAATTTGCGGCTAATTCAGTCAATCATGGTTAATTTCCGCCATGATTGCCAGCCTGATCCTTGGCCGCAACCTCCCTGGCCGGAACCAGGCTCAGCACCGCCTCGGGCAGCGCCTCGTAATGTCCGATCAGCCGGTCAGGACGCAGCTCAGCCATCGGAATCGGAGTATAGCCGAAATCGACCCCGATCACGGGGACGCCGGCGGCGCGGGCAACCCTGACATCGGTCTCCGAATCGCCGACCATGACCGCCCGTGCGGCATCTCCGCCCGCCCGCAAGATGGTCATGCGCAACGTGTCCGGATCGGGTTTCTTGGTCGGGAACGTATCCTGGCCGCAGATTGCAGCGAACCGCGACGTCAGTCCGAGCGCATCGAGCAGCCGCAGCGACAGATGTTCGTATTTGTTGGTGCAGACCGCAAAGGCGAAGCCCCGCGCGGCAAGGGAGTCGAGCGCCGCTTCAAGTCCTGGATAAGGCCGCGAGCGCGCGGCGATCCGATCCGCATAACCCTGGAGGTAGCGCGAAAAAAGCACATCCATCGCGGCCTCGCCAGGATAATGACCGCGTTCGGCGAATGCGCGTTCGAGCAGCGGCCGCACACCCCCCCCGATCATCGGCCGGGCAATGTCATAGCCGAGCGGCGGGATACCCTCGGTTGAAAGAATCGTATTGAGATTGTCGATAAGGTCGGGTGCGGTATCGACCAGCGTTCCATCAAGGTCGAAAACGACGATCGGCGGTGGTGCGGACATGGCGATGGGCTAGGCCGCCCCGCATCCGAAATCAAGTCTTGCGGAGCGCGGGCGCAAGGGGGCTAGGTTCGCCGATCAAACAGGGGTAGAGAAGCCGCCGGTTTCTCAAAAGGGACAGCCCATCGCCCATGACGTCCGATGCCTTGAAACGGCAGGCCGCCGCCCGCGCGCTCGATTTCGTGCGCCCCGGGATGCGGCTCGGACTTGGCACCGGCTCGACCGCGCGGCATTTCGTCGAGCTTCTCGGCGCGCGGGTTCGCGCCGGTCTCGACATTGTCGGCGTCCCCACCTCGGAGGCGACCGAAACGGATGCGCGGTGTGCGGGTGTGCCGCTGACCACGCTCGACCAGACGCCGCACCTCGATCTGACCGTCGATGGCGCCGATGAAATCGGTCCGGGCCTTGCCCTGATCAAGGGCGGCGGCGGCGCATTGCTGCGCGAGAAAATCGTCGCGGCGGCGTCCGACGCCATGATCGTGATTGCCGACGAATCCAAGCTGGTTCCGGCCCTCGGCGCCTTCGCGCTGCCGATCGAAGTGATCCCGTTCGGACTTGGCGCGACGAAGATTGCGATCGGCCGCGCGCTGGAAACGCTCTCTTTGTCGTCGGAATTGCGTCTGCGTATGACGCCGGACGGTCATCCTTTTGTCACCGATGGCGGTCACCGCATTCTCGATGCCGCACTCGGCCGTATTCCCGACCCCGAGGCACTCGCCGGTGCGCTCGCCGCGATTCCGGGCGTTGTGGAGCACGGACTGTTTTTGGGTTTGGCCACAGTCGCAATCGTGTCGACTCGATCGGGAATCCGCGTCATCGAACGGCAGGACCGGCCATGACATCCATCAGACCAAGGGGAGTTTCTATCATGCGCGTACAATCGCTGGTTCGTTCGGCTGCTGCCGGTCTTGCGGCGTTCCTGTTGCTCGCCATGCCCGCCACGCCCGTCGAGGCGCAGCAACCCTCGAAGAACGCCGTGGCGCTCGCCAATGAGATTCTCGATGTCCGGGGATCGATGACGATCTTCGAAGCCATCGTTCCGGGGGTGGTCGAGAAGTCCAAGGCGACTCTCCTTCAGATGAATCCCAACCTGTTCAAGGATCTCAATGAAATCGCCGCCGAGCTGCGCAAGGAATTCACGCCGCGGCTCGCCTCGCTGCGCGAGGAGATCGCCAGGCTTTATGCATCGCGCTTTACCGAGCAGGAATTGAAGGACACGCTCGCCTTCTACAACTCACCGCTCGGCAAGAAGATCGTCGCGGAGGAAGGCAATTTCGTCGACCGCTCCATGGCCACCGCCCAGGACTGGGCGATCAAACTGAACGACGAGGTGCTCCGCCGCTTCCGCGCTGAAATGAAGAAGCGCGGCCATCCGTTCTGACCGGGCGTTGATGCCGATGAGCGATTTCGACGTCGACCTCTTTGTCATTGGCGCGGGTTCGGGCGGCGTCAGGGCCGCGCGGATCGCCGCCGGTCATGGCGCCAAAGTCATGATCGCGGAGGAGTTTCGGGTCGGCGGCACCTGCGTGATCCGCGGCTGCGTGCCCAAGAAACTCCTGGTCTATGCGTCACGCTTTGCCGACGAATTCCACGACGCGGCCGGCTTCGGCTGGAGCGTCGGCGAGACGACATTCGACTGGCCGACGCTGATCGCCAATAAGGATCGCGAGATCGACCGGCTGGAAAGCGCCTATGTCGCCAATCTCGAACGCTCGAACGTCAAGATCGTGCGCAGCCGCGCCGTGCTCGAGGACGCGCATCGCGTGCGGCTTCTGGCGACCGGACAGATCGTACGGGCGAAGCATATTCTGATCGCAACCGGCGGATGGCCGCATCCCGGCGCCGACATCGCCGGGCTCGAACACGTCATCTCCTCGAACGAGGTTTTCCATCTCAAGGAATTGCCCAGGCGCATCCTGATCCAGGGCGGGGGCTATATAGCGGTCGAGTTTGCCGGCATCTTCCGCGGTCTCGGTTCGGAGGTCACGCTGGTCTATCGCGGCGACAACATTCTGCGGGGCTTCGACGAAGACGTTCGCGCGCATCTGCGCGGCGAGATGGAAAAACGCGGCATCACGATCCTGACCCGCCGCCTGGTCGAAGCGGTCGAGAAGGTCGATCATGGCCTGTGTGTCTCGCTCTCGGACCATGAGCAGGTGATTGTCGATCAGGTCATGTTCGCGACCGGCCGCCGCCCGAACGTCTCAGGTCTTGGTCTCGACAAGGCGGGCGTGCAGCTCGACGACAAGGGCGCGATCAAGGTCGACCGCTTCTCTCGCACCTCGGTCCGGCACATCTATGCCGTGGGTGACGTCACCGATCGCGTCAACCTCACCCCGGTCGCGATCCGCGAGGGCCATGCCTTTGCCGATACGGTATTCGGCGGCAAGGAGATCGTGGTCGATCACTCGGATATTCCGACCGCAGTCTTTTCCGAACCCGAGGTCGGCGTGATCGGATTGACCGAAGCCGAGGCGCGCCATCGCTATGCGCGCGTCGACATCTACAAGACGAGCTTCCGTTCGATGAAGATGACACTGGCGGCGCGCGATACGCGCTCGTTCTTCAAGATCATTGTCGATGGCGAGACCGACCGCGTACTCGGCTGCCACATCGTCGGGCCCGAGGCCGGCGAAATGATCCAGCTGGTCGGCATTGCGATCAAGATGAACGCCACCAAGGCGGATTTCGACCGGGTCATGGCCGTACACCCGACCGCCGCGGAGGAGCTGGTCACCATGCGGACCAAGGCAGCGACCTATATCCGCGAGGCGGCGGAGTAGCGCGTCGAGACCCCGCTCCCATGCGCCGCCGGTTCCGACTATGCTGGGAACGTTTCCGGACGGCGCGGGGAGGCATGAAGCCGCATGAGCGTATGGCAAGGATTGGGCCTGCGGCCGGCCGCGAGCTATGTGACAGCACTTTGGTTTTTTCTGCTTGCGTCCTGGGCGGCTGTGGCTCAGACGGGCAACCCTGCCGGCCTGGATGCGTTGCTGCAGCGTGAGATCGTGGTCGGCACCAAGGAGGCCGCCCCCTTCGCAATGAAGGGGCCTGACGGGCAATGGACCGGCATCAGCATCGATCTGTGGCGACGCATCGCTGCGCAGAAGAATATCCGCTTCCGCTTTCATGATGAGGACACGGTCCCGGCGCTGATCGACGCCGCCGCCTCCGGCAAGGTCGATATTGCGGTTGCGGCGCTGACGGTAACAGCCCCGCGCGAAGAAATGCTCGATTTCACCTCGGCCTTTTACGGTACCGGGCTTGGCATCGCGGTCGCCTCTGGAGGACCGGCGAGCTTGGCGCCGGTGATGCGGACATTGACCTCGGTCAGCTTTCTCCAGGCGGTGCTGGCGCTGATCGGTCTCGCGCTGGTGGTCGGCTTCGTGGTGTGGCTCCTCGAACGTCGGCACAACGAGGAATTCGGCGGCAGCGTCGCCAAGGGTCTCAGCTCCAGTGTGTGGTGGACCACGGTCGCCATGACCCAGCGCGGCATCGGGCACCAGGGTCCGCGCACGATGCCGGGCCGCCTTATCGCCATGGTCTGGATGGTCGGCTCGATCATTACGATTGCGGTCTTTACCGCGGCCATCACCTCGGCGCTCACTGTGCGGCATCTGCAGGGCTCCGTGCAGGGCGTGACAGACCTCTCCAAGGTGCGGGTCGGCGCGGTCACGGGCTCGTCCACCGAAGAAACCCTGAGAAAGCTGCGGATCGGTTTCGAAAGCTTTCCGAATGCCAAAGACGGGTTGCAGGCGATACGCGACGGCAAGCTCGACGCGTTCGTCTATGATCGGCCGCTGCTCGCCTGGACCATCAGCCAGGATTTTCGCAACAGCATCCAGCTGCTCGATGTCATTTTTGACCAGCAGCATTATGCCTTCGCGCTGCCGTCCGGCAGCCCGCTGCGCAAGCCTGTCAGCGTGTCCCTGCTGACCGAAGTGCGAAGCCCCTGGTGGGGCGAGACCCTGTACCGCTATCTCGGCGACAAGGGCCAGTAGGGCGGGCCGTCGCGTCGCAAAATTTTGCCGGAACGCAGGCGTGGCGGCGTGAACCAAGTGCCGCTATAACGCGCCCAAGACAGACGGGGCCGCAGGAGACCGCCGCGGCCGCAGGAGTATCGATCATGCCGGAGCGTTGGACGCCCGAAAGCTGGCGCAAGAAACCCATCGTGCAAGTGCCGGCTTACCCGGACCGGGCGGCTTTGGCCGCGGTGGAAAAGCAGCTTTCAACCTTTCCGCCGCTGGTTTTTGCAGGCGAGGCGCGCAACCTGAAAAAGGCGCTGGCCCGCGTCTCAGCGGGCGATGCGTTCCTGCTTCAGGGCGGCGATTGCGCCGAGAGCTTTGCCGAGCACGGCCCGAACAATATCCGCGACTTTTTCCGCGTCTTTTTGCAGATGGCGGTGGTGCTGACCTTTGCCGGCGGCTCGCCGGTGGTGAAGGTCGGGCGCATCGCCGGGCAATTCGCCAAGCCGCGCTCCTCGCCGACCGAGAAGAAAGGCGATGTCGAGTTGCCGAGCTATCGCGGCGACATCATCAACGGCAACGAGTTCACGCCGGAGGCGCGCATTCCCGATCCGCGCCGCCAGATCGAGGCCTATCGCCAGTCGGCTGCGACGCTCAATCTGCTGCGCGCCTTCGCCCATGGCGGCTATGCCAATCTCGCCACCGTGCATCAATGGATGCTGGGCTTCGTGAAGGATTCGCCGCAGGCGCGGCGCTATCAGGAACTGGCCGACCGGATTTCGGAGGCGCTCGGCTTCATGCGCGCCTGCGGGCTCGATCTGGAAAGTCATCCCGAGCTGCGCACGACCGACATCTACACGAGCCACGAGGCGCTGCTGCTCGGCTTCGAGGAGGCGATGACCCGCGTCGATTCGACGAGCGGCGACTGGTATTGCACCTCCGGCCACATGGTCTGGATCGGCGACCGCACCCGCCAGCCCGATCATGCCCATGTCGAATTCTGCCGCGGCATCAAGAATCCGATCGGGCTGAAATGCGGGCCCTCGCTGAAGCCCGACGAACTGATTCGGCTGATCGACATCCTCAATCCCGACAATGAGCCGGGCCGCCTGACCCTGATCGGCCGCTTCGGCAACGAGAAGGTCGGTGAACATCTGCCGGCGCTCGTTCGCGCGGTGAAGCGCGAAGGCAAGAGCGTGGTATGGTCCTGCGATCCGATGCACGGCAACACCATCAGCTCGGTGTCGGGTTACAAGACGCGGCCGTTCGACCGCATCCTCGACGAGGTGAAGGCGTTTTTCGCCGTACATGCGGCAGAGGGCACTTATGCCGGCGGCGTGCATCTGGAAATGACCGGGCAGAATGTCACCGAATGCACCGGCGGCGCGCGCGCGATTTCGGATTCCGATCTCAACGATCGCTACCACACCTTCTGCGATCCGCGCCTCAATGCCGAGCAGTCGATCGACATGGCGTTCCTGGTCGCCGAATTGCTGAAGAAGGAGCGTGCGGCGCATGCGAAGCCGCTGCCGCAGGTGGCGGGGCTTTGAGACCGGTGCGGCGCGCCAGGTCACGCCGGCCGGATCAGGCGCGCCAGAACGGCTTTTGAATTTCCATGTCGGCGTCCGTCCGGCTGATGCCGATGTCGTGCAATTCGCGTTCGGTGAATCGTGCAAGCTGCTTGCGTTCGCGCGATCGCCGCAGCCAGGTCGCGACGGTGTACCAGAGGCCACGGCGTTGCCTTTGAAGGTCGTAGCGCGACAGGCCCATGTCGCGCAGCAGCCGGTCGTCGTAACGCTCGAGCTCGTCGCGCCGCAATCTGCGGCTCAGGTGCCGCGACACCCGGCTGGCGAGCGTGCGCAAGGCATGCGCAGCAAGCGAAAGCGCTTCGAGAAGCGCATGTCGCCTCCGAGAGTGACCGCAACGAGTCAGTGCGGCGATGTCGGAGAGGTGCGGCGGATCGAAAGGCGCCGGTTGTGGCATCGTCTTGACGGAACGTGTCATGCCGTCCTCCGTTTGGTGGATCGGCCATCAATCTAGGTGCGTCGCCATCGCGACCCGCACGACAAATCCTTCACGGAAGGTGAGGTCGGCTCACGGCTCGCGGTCGGTTGGCAAGGCGCGCAATTCATCGACCAGCCATTGCCGGAACAGCCGCGCTTCCGGGCGGTCGAAAATCCGGTCGGAGCCGACCAGCCAGTAGGACGAATCCGCCGCCCGCGGCTTGGCAAGCGCGACCAGCCGCTCGCCCTCGAGTTCGACATTGACCAGCGGCTTTCGTCCGATCGCGACCCCGAGTCCGGCGGCCGCCGCTTCGATGGCGAGCGCGATGGTATCGACCTCGATGATTGTGGAGGTCCGCCGGTCCTCGGAGATCGTCCGGCCAGTCCATTCGCTCCACTCATCGGCAACGCTGCTCAGGCAGATATGCGGTCCGTTGCCGATGACGCGGCGATAGTCGCTTGTGCCCGCTTGCATCAGGAAAGCCGGCGAACAGACCGGGACAATTTCCTCGCGAACGAGGCGCAACCAGGTTTGCGATCCGGCCGGCTGGTCGGCGCGGCGGATCGCCAGATCGATGCCGGCAAGGTCGGTCTCAATGCGGTGTCGCGTGGAATCGAGCTGCACGCGAATGTCGGGATGCCGCGCGCTGAACCTGCGCAGCCTCGGCAGTAGCCAGCGGCTCGCGAAGCTTGGGGCTGCGCTGATCGAAAGATGTCCCTGAGCCCGACGGCCGGGCACCCGCGCGGTCGCGTCATGCAGCGTCTGAAGGGCATCGCGTATGCACGATGCAAAGTCCTGCGCCTCCGGTCCCGGCTCGAGGCCTCGCGCGGCGCGAACGAAAAGCGGGCCGCCATACCAGCGTTCGATTGTCTCGATGGCGTGACTGACCGCGCTCGGCGTGACGTTCAGTTCGTCGGCCGCGCGCCGGAAACTGCGAAGGCGCACGGCAGCTTCCAGAAAACGCAACTGATTCAACGGGGGAAGACCAGACATGTCACGCGGCTTTCCCGGCCCGAAGCTGCAGCCGGTCCATTTCGTCAAGAAGCCAGGCGGAAAACGCCGCGATCAACGGGCGCTCCGTCGCACCGGGCGCAGCAACGAGCCAGTAGGATTGCCGGCAGGCGACGGGTTTGTCGCTCAATGCCATAAGGCCGCCGGTGCGGAGTTCGGGTACGACCGAAGGCAGCCGCGCCATGGCGATGCCCATGCCTTGTGCCGCGGCAGTAAGGGCCATCTGCAGGGTGTCGACGCGCAGGCCCTTTTCGGGGTCGGGCGCCGCCCTGTCATTGGCCGCGCACCAGTCGCCCCAGCCGTCGTCGGTGGAGGTAATTGAAATCAGCCGGTCGTCCGGGACGAGGCGAAGGTCGGTGCTTGCGGCAAACAAGTCGGGCGCGCAGACCGGCACCAGCGTCTCGGTCAGCAGGTGCTGCACATGCAGACCGGGCCAGTTGCCCGAGCCCAGCCGGATTCCGGCATCGAAGCCGTCGTCCGGAAATGTCGCAAGGCGATGGCTGGTGTCGATCGCGATCGAGAGGCCGGGATGTTGTGCTGCAAATCCCTGCAACCGGGGCACCAGAATCCGTTCGGCAAAGGTCGGAACGATCGTCAGCCGCAGCCGGTCGGTGCGCGCTTCGGGTCTTGCCAGGTCAGCGGCAAGAGCGGCAAAGGCCTGATGCACCGCCTTGTGATAGTCCGCGCCGGCCGGCGTCAGGCGGAGTGTCCCGCGCTTTTGGGCGAACAGGGCGGCCCCGAGCCAGTCTTCGAGCGACTGGACCGCGTGGCTTACCGCGCTTGCGGTGACGCCGGCCTCCTTTGCCGCTTCGGCGAAGCTGCGTGCGCGGCCTGCCGCTTCGAACAGGCGCAGGGTGCTCAGAGGGGGAAGCCGGAACGTCATCGGTGCATGTTGGATCGTGGTGGACATCAGCACAATAGGCGCGCGCGCCGTGATGAAATCCATTCATCGGGCGTGCAGGGCCTCTCAACGGCGGGAATGTCCTGCACGCGAGCTGAAATCCTTTCACTTGCCGGGATCGTCCCTCGCTTCCATCGTTTGTGCGGCCTCAATGATGGAGATGACGATGAACGCGCCGGTGCTTCTCAAGATCGACGACAAGATTGCGACACTGACTCTCAACAGGCCCGACAAGCTCAATGCCCTGAACTATCAGACGGTCGATCTGCTTCTTGCGATGCTCGACGAACTGGAGGTCGATTCCCGCGTCCATGTGCTCATCGTCACCGGCGCCGGCGACCGCGCATTTTCGGCCGGTGCCGACATCCGCGAATTTTCCGAGAGCGTGCGCAGCGGCAGGGCTGCGGCCGTGCGCGACTTCGTGCGGCGCGGTCAGCAGATGACCGCGCGGATGGAAGCGTATCGCAAACCGATCATTGCCGCCGTCAATGGCTATGCCTTCGGCGGCGGTTGCGAGATCACGGAGGCGGTGCCGCTGGCGATTGCCAGCGAGCGCGCTTTGTTTGCAAAGCCGGAAATCAGGCTCGGAATGCCGCCGACCTTTGGCGGCACACAGCGGCTGCCGCGGCTTTCGGGGCGCAAGCGGGCGCTGCAATTGCTGCTGACCGGGGAGCGCTTCGAGCCGCAACGTGCCTTGCAGGAAGGCCTGATCAATCGCGTGGTGCCGCATGCGGAACTCATGCCCGCGGCGCGTGAGCTGGCGTCGCGGATTGCGTGTCATTCCCCGCTTGCGGTCGCTGCGATCCTCGCTGCAGTGACCCGCGGGTTGAACATGGCGATCGGCGAGGGCCTTCAGGTCGAATCGGAACAGTTCGCCAGCCTTGTGCCCTCGCGCGACCTGTGCGAAGGACTGGATGCCTGGATGCAACGACGTGAACCGGTATTCTGCGGGCATTGAAGGCGGTGGGCCTGGATCGCGTCTCAGCTTAAAAGCGCGCATGCTGAAGTAATCGTTGACACGAAAAAGGCCCGTTGTTCCTGGCCTTTTTCACGCCCGGCCCCGAGCGCCGTGCCGTCGAAATTTTCCGGCCGTTAACGCTGGATCTGCGCAATCGGCATCGTCACTGCCTTGGAAAGGAATTGCAGACAATTTCAATCAACACTGCTCTCAGATGCGCTGGGGAAAAAGCGCACGGGGGTACAGGGGGCAAGGGTGGCAGGGCAGAAAGCCCAAAGCGCCACCGCAGTCGTAGCGATCGCGTCCATGCATGTCGTTCATTCACGTCATGGCCGCGATCGCTTCGCCGCTGCCGGGAGAGCCGGCTGCCGGTGCGCCGATCCTGACTATTCCATTCGCCGGATTTTCTGCTTTAGTCGCGCCGCCGAGGGAGGACGCAGCGACGATGCATCGGATGTGGCGGGCGACGCTGAATACGCTCAACGGATTGCGGGCGGCTGCCTCCAGTGAGGCGGCGTTCCAGCAGGAGGTGATCGCGTTGGCGCTTGCCGTCCCGCTGGCGCTGGTCGTGGCGACCAGTCTGTGGATCGCGCTTGCCCTGATCGGGGTGGTGCTGGCGGTCATGATCGTGGAATTGCTCAACACCGCGATCGAGAAGCTCGCCGACCGCGTCACGCTGGAGCACGACCCGATCATCGGCCGGGTCAAGGATATGGGGTCGGCCGCAGTTGGGTTGACGCTTCTGGTCGCGGGTGCGGTATGGCTCCTGGCGATCTGGGACCGCCTCTCCGGGTTGATCGGCTAGCATTTGCGGGCGGCAGTCCTGCCGCGCTAGAGGAGGGCCATGAACGCTCGTCCCGCCGATACGCTCGCGATCGCGCTTGCCCAGATCAACCCCGTCGTCGGAGACGTCGCCGGTAACGCTGCTAAGGCACGCTCCGTCTGCAAGGCGGCCGGGCAAACTGACTTGGTCCTGTTTCCGGAATTGTTCATCGCCGGCTATCCGCCGGAAGATCTGGTGCTGAAACCGGCCTTCCAGGCCGCATGCCGCGCGGCGGTCGAGGCGCTGGCGCGCGAGACCGCACAGGGCGGCCCCGCCATGCTGATCGGCACGCCCTGGGTGGAGAATGGCAAACTCTACAACGCGGTCGCTCTTCTCCATGGCGGGCGCATCGCCGGCTTGCGCTTCAAGGTCGACCTGCCGAATTACGGGGTATTCGACGAAAAGCGCGTCTTTGCCGTCGGGCCGATGCCGGGGCCGTTGAATTTCCGCGGCGTGCGGATCGGCGTGCCGATCTGCGAGGACATCTGGGGGCCGGAGCCGGCCGAATGCATCGCCGAGACCGGCGGCGAAATCCTGCTGGTGCCGAACGGCTCGCCGTACCGGCGCGGCGTGGTGGACCAGCGCCTCAGCGTGGCGGTGGCGCGGGTCAAGGAGACCGGACTGCCGCTTGCGTATCTCAACCAGATCGGCGGCCAGGACGAGCTCGTGTTCGAGGGCGCGTCCTTCGTGCTCAATGCCGATGCCTCGCTCGCGGTGCAATTGCCGCCTTTTGCCGAAGCCGTGGTGACGACGCGATGGCGCCGGGGCGGTGAGGGCTGGCATTGCGAGCCCGGCGAGATTGCGCCGCTCCTGCCGCAGGACCGCGCGGATTACAGCGCCTGCATGCTGGGGCTGCGCGACTATGTGAACAAGAACGGCTTTCCGGGCGTGGTTCTCGGTCTGTCGGGCGGCGTCGATTCCGCGCTTTGTGCTGTGCTCGGCGTCGATGCGCTCGGCGCGGAACGGGTGCGCACGGTGATGCTGCCCTATCGCTTCACCTCGCAGGAATCCCTCGACGATGCGGCCGCGGTCGCGAAAGCGCTCGGCATTCGCTACGACATCCTGCCGATCGAAAGCGCGGTGCAGGGCCTTGAGAAGAGTCTCGCGCCGCTGTTTCAGGGCCTGCCGCGCGACGTCACCGAGGAAAACCTGCAGGCGCGCGCCCGCGGCACCATCGTGATGGCGCTGTCCAACAAATTCGGCGCCATGGTGGTGACCACCGGCAACAAGTCGGAAATGTCCACCGGCTACGCCACACTCTATGGCGACATGAATGGCGGCTTCAATCCGATCAAGGATCTCTACAAGACCGAGGTGTTCCGGCTCAGCGCCTTGCGCAACGGCTGGAAACCGCAAGGCGCGCTCGGCCCCGATGGCGTGGTGATCCCGCGAAACGTAATCGAGAAGCCGCCGACTGCCGAATTGCGCGAGAACCAGAAGGACCAGGACTCGCTGCCGCCCTATGACATCCTCGACGGCATTCTCGAACGGCTGGTCGAGCGGGAAGAGCCGATCGCCGAGATCGTGGCGGCCGGTTACGATGCGGCCACCGTGATGCGGGTGGATCGCATGCTCAATCTTGCCGAATACAAGCGCCGACAGGCGGCGCCCGGTGTGAAGGTGACATTGCGCGGTTTCGGCCGCGATCGCCGCTATCCGATTACCAACACCTTCCGCGATCCGGGGACGCCGTTACCGGAGCCCGACCCATCGGTTATGAGCGCGGCGCCAACGAAGTCCGAAGCGTTCGATTTTTGACAGCGCAGACGCCGGGGCTCGCCGCGCCGCCGAGCGCCGGAGAATCTCAGTCCTCCGGCAGGAAGCGCGGCCCGACCGAACGGATCGGCTTTTTCGGCGCATTCGGATCGACCGGCTCGGCTGCCGCAGCCGGCACGGGCGCGGGCACCGTGGTGCCTCCTGTCTTCTGCGATTGCGGCAGGATCGGCCGGCCTTTGGCATCGCGCGGCGCATTCATCGCCCTGGCGCGTTCGTCGGTGACCGTGATGTCGCCCTGCACGGGCGGGGCATTTGGGTCTTCGCGAACCGCATCGGCCCAGCTTTCGCCCTGGGCCTTGCAGGCGCAGGATGAATCCAGCGCCTGCTTGTAGCGGAAGGCATTGGGCATCTGCGTATAGAGCTGACCGGTGATCGAAACCGCCTGGTTCATGTCTTCGCCGGGGTTGCGATGCGCGAACAGCATCACCTCCGCGGCCGGACACATGCGCTGGCAGGTCAGCTCGTCCTCGTGGAAGCGGTCCTGCGAGGTGGAAAACGAGATCGGGAAGAAGAAGCCGTCGCAGGTCCGCACGCAGACCGTCCGGTAGCCGCCGCCCAGTCCGGTATCCTGCTCGGGGCCGGAGGTGGAGCCCGGTCCGCCGAACAACTGTTCGAAGAAATTACCGGGCGCTGCACGCGCGGCCTGGGCGCGGTATTGCGGACCGCAATCGTTCTGCGCGAGCGCGTTCAGCACGGCGTGGCGCTGGCCGTCGCGCTCCATGCCCGAACCGCCCTGCAATTGCTGCAGGTCGCCCTGCGCGCGTGCGAGATCCGCGCGGATTTTCTGAATCTGGTTGTTCAGGGGCGCACATTTCTCCG
>NZ_JBKBVB010000083.1:0-19852 GCF_046289595.1 Pseudorhodoplanes sp. | reverse complement strand
CGATGTGCCCCGAGCGCAGCGCCGCGATCAGCGCCGTCTCGTCGCAGACGCGCCCGCGCGCGACGTTCACCAGCATGGTGCCCGGCCGCATCGCCGCGAAGGCGGCCGCGTCCATCAGGCCGCGCGTCTCCTCGGTCAGCGCGCAGGTCAGCGCCACGATGTCGGCGCGCGGAAGCTGGGCCTTGAGCTCCGACATGGCGTGGATCTCGTCGGCCCCCTCCGTGCCGTTGGCCGGATCGCGGCGCAGGCCGCCGGCTGAACCGCTCGCGGGCCCTCTCGGGGCCGCCGAGCCGGGCCGGCAGCGCGTCGGGCGGAACCGCGAGATCGAAATGAAACACGGTTTCGACGGGACGCAGCCGGTCCGGCCGCGAGGGATCGAGCACGATCGCGCCGCCGCCGATGGTCGCGAGCGCCGCATGCGGAATTTCGGCCTGTGCGGCGGGGACTTCGCGCAAAAGCGTCGCCGGAAGGATGCGATCGGGATCTTCCACGAGACGCGCCTCGATCCGCGCGGTCCGGCGGCGGATCAGGTCGGCATCGGCCTGCGGGATCACGACACGCACGATCTGGTCCTCGCGGCCGACCAGGTAGCCGATAACGTCGCCCCGGCGCAGGAAGCGGCCGGGCAAATCGTCGGACGAGGCGAGCAGAAATTGCCCGTCCTTTTCCGCATTCAGCGTGAGGTCGGCAATGCGGCGGCCGCTCACCTCGAGCAAGCCTTCGGTGTGACGGATTTGCTCGCGCAGCATATTCGCCTGCACGACATCGCCGAGGCGGACGGCTTCCAGCCGCAGGCGTAGCTCGGCGAGCTGATGGGTGAGCACGACGCGGCCGGCCACAAGGATCGGATCGGACAGGGAGATCAGTTCGGCGCCGGCAACGTTTTGGCGGCTGCCCTCTGTGACCCGGTCGATCACGCCGTCGGTGCGCGCCCGTACCGTCGCCTGCTCGCCGATCCAGACCACGCCTTCGGCCATGGTCGCGTAGGGCAGGGGAATGACGAAGAACGCCATGACAAGCGACGCGATTGCGGTTCCGGTCACCGCAAGCGCGCGCATGCGCTTGGGCCGGAGCTGCGGACTCGTCAGTAGAAGCTTCAGGCCCTTGAACAGCGGCATCACAAAGGCGGTAAACAAGGTGATCAAGGCCAGTGCAACGCCGACAAAGAACAGCTTGCCGGCGATGAAGAGCGCGATGGTGAGGGTCATCATCGTGCGATAGCAGAAGGCGGCGACCGCATAGAACAACAGCCAGCCGCGCGTTCCCGGCGCGGTCGCCGGTGCGTTATCCTGCGACACGCCGAAGGCGATGCGTTGGACCGCCTCGAAGAAATATTTGTTGGCGCGGGTGGCGAGATTGGGAATGCCGATCAGATCGGTCATTACGTAATAGCCGTCGAAGCGCAGCAGCGGATTGCCGTTGAACAGCAAGGTCGACACGCCGCCGATCAGCGCGACATTGAAGGCGATGGCGCGCACCAGCCCCGGTTCCGCGTGAACCCAAACCAGGATTGCGCCGGCCGCCAGCGCAGCCTCGACCATGATGCCGGCGCCGCCGACCACGGCGCGCCGCCACGGTTCGCGGAAGGCCGATGAGGCCGAGGCATCGACATAAGGCACCGGAACCAGCACCAGCAGCATGATTCCCATTTCGTGAACCTCGCCGCCCCAGGCCTTGGTGGCATAGGCATGGCCGAGTTCGTGGATCGCCTTGACCGCGGGATAGACCGCGATCAGCAGCGCGATATTCTGCGTGGTGAAGGCCTGATCGACGATATTGCCGGTAATCGCCGTCCAGTGCATGGCGGCGAGAATGCAGCCGGCGACGACCAGCGCCAGCCAAGCGGCGAAGCCGAACACGGTGAAGAGCGGCCGGACCAGCGGCATGGTTGCGGTCAGGAATCCGTCCGGATCGAACAGCGGCATGCGCAAGGCAAGCGGGTTGCGCAGCTTCATGAAGAGCTTGCGGCGCGACTGCTTCTGTGAGCGCTGCGCCAGCTCGTCGAGATCGGGCGGAATTTCGCCGAGCAGGAGATCGGCATTGTGCAGCATCGACAGGAGACGGACCATCTCGTCCTGGGTCGGCTGGTCTTCGCCGAGCCGCTGGCTCACCGTCTGCCAGATGGTGTCGACGGTACGGCGGCCGTCCATCAGGCAGACGGCGTGATAAGCGGCGGGCGACAGCCGGTGGAACGTGCCGGTCTGGTGATCCTGCACCACGTACCAGAGCTCGCCGCGAAAGCGCTGGCGGTGCAGCGCGACATGCGCCCGCAGCCGCGGCCTGAGTTCGGCGACGCGGTACCAGGACGGGCTGTAGAGCGATCCGGCCATGCGGACCTCAGCCCGTCCAGCGCCAGACGAACAGGCGCAGCCATTGCACGAAGGAGCGCGTCCAGATCCAGGCGACGCGCCGCTCATCGACATCGAGTTTGGCGATGCCGCGCATGCCGGGCCGCAATTGCGGTGCGCTGTGCTTCAGCCTCGCTTCGACCCGGAAGAAGTTGCGGCCGTCATGGGCCTTCGCCACCGGGGTGATCTTGGCGACCGTCAGCGGGATCGGCTGGTCCGGCAGCGCGGTGACGACGAGTGCGCCGGTCTGGCCTTCGCTGACGTCGCCGATCTGGCTCTCGTCGACGTCGAGGATGACGCGATAGCTGTCGAGCGGCGCGATCTCGAACAGCACCTGGCCACGCTGCACGGTCGCGCCGATCGCCTGGGTCAGATCGCCGGACACCACAAGCCCGGCAAACGGCGCGGTGAGCCTGGCGCGCGCGATCTGCTCGTCGACCAGGGCGATCTGCGCATTGGCCTGCTCGATCTGGGTGGCGATGATTTGCACCTCGGCGCGGTTGCGCTCGCCGAGTGCGCGCTCGTGCTCCAACACCTTGCGCTGGCGCTCGGTGACCCAGCGCAGCCGCTCCAGCACGAGGTCGCGATCGTCGAGCGCGGCCAGAATTTGCCCTTCGGCGACCTGATCGCCGGCGCGGGCCGGCGCTTCCCGGACATAGCCGTTGAACGGGGCGCCGATCGCGCGCTGCTCGCGGCCTTCGACCACGGCGTCGGCGGTGATGCGGTAGACATCGGTCCACCAATAGCCTGCGGTGAGCGCAGCGGCGATGACGAACAGCGCGATCTTGCGGTTCCAGTGTCCCGGCCCGAACAGCCGGACCATCTGCTGCCCGATCGAGGCGGCGATCTTGACCGGCAGCCAGCGGTCGTTGCGCCGCTTCTCTTCGAGAACCGGCGCCAGCGCCGTGACGACGCTGTCGAGCACGGCGAGGTCCTGCGCGCCGAAGGCTTTGGCCGCACTGCGCTCGAAGGTGACGGCGCCGACAAATCGGTCGTGGGTCAGCATCGGCACGGTGAGAATGCAGGCGCCGCCCTGCGCCTCCGCCAGCGCGGTATGGGCGCGCATGACGGCGACTTCGTCGGGGGCCGGCGGATGAAGCAGCGCGCAGCGCTGGTCGA
This sequence comes from Pseudorhodoplanes sp., assembly GCF_046289595.1. Classification (GTDB taxonomy): domain Bacteria; phylum Pseudomonadota; class Alphaproteobacteria; order Rhizobiales; family Xanthobacteraceae; genus Pseudorhodoplanes. The sequence goes on along the minus strand of NZ_JBKBVB010000083.1, from coordinate 16,385 downwards.
CGGCTTCGTCCATGGCGTCGCCGATCAGCCGCACCAGATTCATCTGGCGGCCGAATTGCGCGCTGTGGGAGATCACGGTGACGCGCACGCGTCCGCGCTTCGTGAAGCCGACGCTGACCCGCTCGCAATCGAAGGCATGGGCGAGCGCAGTCGCCGCCGCGCGGCAGGCCGCGGGGCAGGTTTCCGCCTGCAGCGCCGAGGCGAGCACATCGAGCGCGAGTCCGGAGGCGCGGCTGCGGCTCAGCTGCGCCGCCGCGCTGTCGCGCGCCAGCCGCTCGCGCAGCCAAGCGATGCTCCATTGCAATTGCCGGGTCTGCTGCCGCAGGTCTGTACCCGGCCTGGTCTGCACCGCGATTGCGGCTGCGCCGAGCAGCCTGTCATCGATGATGACGGGGTAGGCGAGCAGACAGCGGTCGGATCTGCCGGCCTCCGCGGCCTCGCCGCCGTCCGCGTTTTGCACCACGCCCTTGCGCTGCAAGGCTGCGATGGCCGCGATGCCGCCAAGCTCAGCGAGGTCGCCGTCCTCGCCATCCGGCCATCGCGCGACCGGCGCCGACGGTGCTGCGGCCAGCGTCACGACGCCGCCGGTGGCGCCCGCGATCATACCACAGGCGAGCGCGATCCACGCCGTGCAGAATGCGGTGAGGTCGTCGCTTTGGGAAAGCGCGCGCCACAGCGCGGTCTCGGACGTCGCGGTTTGCGCGCGGTCCGGCCCGATCTCGGCGCGCAGATTCATGGCAGCCCGCCGCTCACCGTTGGTCAGGACGCGGCCGGTCCATGGCGCCCGCTACTGCGCTATTTTCAGTTCGCCGTAGCGGCTCTCATATTCCTTCAGCACGCCCTGCAGCGCCACCGACAGGCGCTTGGCCGCATGCGGGCTGAGGATGACGCGGTCGGTCAGCTCCACCTTCACCTGCCGGTCGCTGCCGGCATTCCAGGTCTTGTTGGTGCCGAAAAACAAATCGACCTGATCCAGCGTGCTCTGGATATTCACCACATTGGCGAAATGCGTGACCATCTTGCTGTCGTCCCAATGCACCATCGGGCCGGCTGCGCCCTCTGCGGGCGGCGTGCTGGCGGTCGCGGTGGCGTCGGTGGTCTTGGACATATGCAACTTTCCCTATTCCATTACGAAACTGCGCCGCCACGACGAGCACATGGCAGCGTCACCCTCGATTGCCTGAGGGGCGGGTGTTGCACCCTTTGCATGTCCGTGCGGCCAGGCGCCAACCCCGTCGCTCCGACTTTTTCACGTTGATATGACAGTCCTACGAAGCAGAGGTTCTGTGATCTTGGTCCTAGCAGTCCTGCGCTCCGGCGCGATGGCCGGCCCGATCTTTCCCGAACAGGACGTGTAAAGGATTTGCACCCGCGTTCCGGCATTCTGCGAAGTGATGTAAGAGCGCTTTCGCAAGACACGGCAGGGCCGATGCTTATCGTTTGAACATGGCCGCTGCCGGGCGCATCATGCCGCGTCATGCAACGCCGCGTCCTTGAGGCCGAAATGGAAGTCGCCAACGTCGAGGCCGCCACGGCACCGCCGGATGCCACGGCGACGGAGCGGAATCTCGCGGCCTGGGACGCGCTCTACGCGCAGGATCCGCGCTGGAGCCGCTACCCGCCGGAAGAACTGTCCGGCTTCATCGCGCAGACCTTCCCGGATGCGGGGCGCGGGACAACTCCGCGCGCCCTTGAGATCGGCTGCGGGCCGGGCGCCAATCTCTGGTTTCTGGCGCGGGAAGGCTTCTCGATTGCGGGAATCGACGGCTCCGCAGTCGCGATCGCTCGCGCGCGGCAACGGCTGGCCGCCGAGGGCCTGGGCGGTGCGGCCGATCTGCGGATCGGCAATTTCGCCTGCTTGCCATGGCCCGCCGCCCATTTCGATGTGGTCGTCGACATCCAGTCGATCTCGCATAATACGACGCCGGTCATCGAAGCCGTGTTTGCAGAAATTCATCGCGTGCTGAAGCCGGGCGGATGGTTCTTCGGCCGGATGTTCGGGGACCGGACCACAGGGATCCTGAGCGGCGAGCGCATCGATGCAAGAACGACGCGGGCCGTGCGCTTCGGTCCGCTGACAGGATGCGGCATCGTTCACGGCTTTTCCCGCATCGAGCTTGAGGGGCTGCTGTCGCGCTTTACATCCGTGCGCTTCGATTATGTGCACCGGCGCATCGGCGAAAGTTGCGACATCGACGAATGGATCGTGCAGGCGCGGAAGCCGTGAGCAGCCGCGCACCTTCCGGCGCTTTCCGGAGCGCGGTTTGCGCTCTCTTTACCGAGCCGGTGCGATCTGCCGTCCGGCGCTTTACGCTGAGCCGCTGCAATGGGATAGAGTTCGCGCTGCAGTGGAGACTTGAATGCGAAGCGCGGTTCGTGGCCCCGTCCTGACCTATTCCGGCGATCCGTTCGCAGCCGGCCTCGACAGCACGATGCATTATGAGCCCGACGCCATCGTTGCGATGGAGGCAGGGCGCATCACGCATTTTGGTCCGGCGGAGAAAATTGACCCGCTGCTGCCGCCGGACCTCGATGTGACACCTTACGGCAAGGACGCGCTGATTTCCGCGGGCTTCGTCGATTGCCATGTGCACTATCCGCAGGTGCCGATGATCGCCTCCTATGGCGAACAGCTGCTCGACTGGCTTAATACCTATACCTTTCCGGTCGAGCAGAAATTCTCCGACAAGGATTTCGCGCGCAGCGTCGCCAGCGCTTTTCTGCGCGAATCCCTGCGCAGCGGCACCACCACGGCCTGCGTCTATTGCACGGTCTATCCGCAATCGGTCGATGCGCTGTTCGAGGAGGCCGAGGCGCTCGGCATGCGGCTTGCCGCCGGCAAGGTGATGATGGACCGCAACGCCCCCGGACCGCTTCTGGACACGCCGAAAAGCAGCTACGACGAATCCAAGGCGCTGATCGGCAAATGGCATGGCCGCGGGCGGCTGATGTATGCGATCACCCCGCGCTTCGCCGGCACGAGTTCCCGCGAGCAGCTGGAGGCGGCCGGCGCGCTCTGCCGCGAGCACCCCGATTGCTACATGCAGACCCATGTGGCGGAGAACAAGAGCGAAGTCGCCTGGATCGAGGGCCTGTTTCCGGAGCGGCAGGGCTATCTCGACATCTACGATCATTATGCGCTGTGCCGTCCGCGCGCGGTGTTCGGGCACGGCATCTATCTGAGCGATGCCGAAATGCAGACCGTGCATCGCACCGGGTCGGCGCTCGCGCATTGTCCGACGTCGAATTTTTTCCTCGGCAGCGGCGTGTTCAATCTGAGGCGGGCGGTGACGCAGGAGCGGCCGGTGCGGGTCGGGCTCGGCACCGATCTCGGCGCGGGCACCAGCTTTTCGATGCTGTCGACGCTGAACGAGGCGTACAAAGCGGCGCAGCTCTCTGGATACGCGCTGTCTGCGGGGCATGCCTATTATCTGGCGACCCGGGGGGGCGCCCGCGCGCTCTATCTCGAGGACAAGGTTGGATCGATCGCGGTCGGCATGGAGGCCGATCTCGTGGTGCTTGACATGAAGTCGACCCCTGCGATCGCCTACCGGATGCAGTTTGCCGAGAGTTTCGAGCAGGCGCTCTTTATCCAGATGATGCTGGGCGACGACCGCGCGGTGCAGGCGACCTATGTCGCAGGCCGGCCGGTCTACCGGCGCGATGCGCAGGGCGATCTGTAGAGCGGCATCGCTATTCTGCAGCGCTTGCGCCCCCGCGGTCGACGCGCAGCACCGCCTCGGCGATGATGGCGGCGCCGGTGGCGATTGCGTCCGGCTCCGCCCATTCCTCCGGGCTGTGGCTCTTGCCGTCGCGGCACGGGATGAACAGCATGGCGGCGGGCGCGATCTTGGCGACAAAGGCGGCATCGTGGCCCGCGCCGGAGGCAATATCCGTGCTGGAAAAGCCAAGCGCAGCGGCGCTGTCGCGCAGCAGCGCACGCAGCGCCGGATCGCACGGGGTGGGAGTGGTGTCGGAGAGACGCGCGAAGACCGCGCGCTCGGTCCGGCTCTCTTTCGCATAGTTTGCGGTTTCGCGATCGAGCAGCGCCAGGAACTCGTCCATCATCGCGCGATTTTCCGCGCGCGCATCGATGACGATGCGGGCCTCCTGCGGCACGACGTTGGACGCACCGGGCTTGACCGAGACGACGCCGGTCGTGGCGACGAACAGCCCGCCCTTGCGTGCGGTGAATTCGCGGGCCATGCGATCGGCCAAGACCGCGGTCTTCGCCGCGGGGGTGAAGGCGTCGCGCCGCAGATGCATCGGGGTGGTCCCGGCATGGTCGGCCGATCCGCGGAACACGATCTCGATGCGGGTGATACCGACAAGGCCGGTGACGATGCCGGCATCGAGACCGCCGTCCTGCAGCACCAGACCCTGTTCGATATGCAGCTCGAAGAACGCGGCGATGTCGTCCCGCTTTGCGCGTCCGAGCGCGGCGACATCGCCGCCGACCCGGTCGATGGCCTGCGCCAGGGTTTCGCCGGAGGGATCGCGATAGGCCAGCATGGTGTCGTCGAGAACCCCGGCCATGCCGCGGCTGCCGATGCAGGACAGGCCGAATTCGCTGGGCTCCTCGGCCAGAAAGTCGACCACCTCCAGCGCATGTCGCAGCACGATGCCCTGCTCGGAAAAGGCGCGCGCGATCTCGAGCGCAGCGAGCAGCCCGGCGGGTCCGTCGAAGCGTCCGCCCGAGGGCACGGTGTCGGAATGCGATCCGATGAGGATGGTGCGCGCCTGCAGGTCCGCGCCCGCCCTGCGCCCGATCAGGTTGCCGGCCGCATCGATCCGGGTCGCGAGGCCGGCCGCCTCGAAACGCTCCCGCAGCCACAGGCGGCCCTGGTCGAACAGCGGCGAGAACGAACGGCGGGTATAGGGTTTGCCGGGGTCGGTGATCTGCGCCAGCTGCATCAGATCGTCCCACAGTCGCTCGCCGTCGATTCGCATCCGCTAGGCCATCCCTTTCAGCGCGCGCGCGGCCAGCGCATAGCCGCCGGCGGCGCCGTCGATGAAGTGTACATGATCGGCATTCGTCGGGAACGGCGCAAAGCACGTCATCATCGCGGCGCCCTGCCGGTGCAGTCCGTAGCGCAGCGTCCCTGTGCGCGAAGCGGCCGCAAGCTGCTGTTCGATCTCGTCGGCAACATCGGGCGTGCAATCGATCACCATGCGCAGCGCATCGTCGTATTTGCGGAAATCGGAATTGGCGACAAGCTGCTTGAGATAAAGCTGCGGCACGAAGCGCCACACGCGCAGGCGCAACCGGAAGATCAGGAAAATGAGCCAGGTCTTCAGCAGCACGCCGGCATGGCGGATGAAGAATGGCAGGTTGGCATAGCGTGACGCATACGCCTCGAGTTCGGCTCCGGGCGGAGGCCATCCGAAAGCCGGGCCGTCCTCGGGCACCGGTGCGTGGCTCTTCTGCTCGGCAAGCACCAGAAGCCTGGCAACCGCGCGGCCGAACGCGGCCTCGCTTGCGCCCTCGCCCGGCACGACGAGAATGGCCAGAATGACGCCGTGGCGCGACCGGATCTCCTCGAACCGGCATGACAATCCCGTGAGGTCGGGCCGCGTCCCGGGCGGGGCGGGCGCGACCGCGAAGCGGCCGGCCTTCATCTCCGCTTCGGCGAAAGCAAGTCCGCCGCCGGTGAACATCGCATAGGTGACATTGTCGGACGGGGCGAAGCGCGCGACCCGGACATCGAGCCCCCGGGCGCGGATTGCCTCGACCGGGATCAGGGCGCCGCGCAGGTCGAGCGACAATTCCTCCTGCGTCCAGCGCAGCGTTGCGGCGAGCGCCTTGCGCGCGGTTTCCGCTGCGTCCGGCGGGATCGCGAAGCTTGCGCCGTCGCCGCCGAACACAAAGGGAAATTCGCGGCCGAGCGCATTGGCGAGCGCGGCAATCGCCGCGGCGCCGGCCATGTTGACGGCCTTGTAGCGGTTGTTGGCGATGGCCTCGGTGGAGCCCACGACATCGGTCGCGCCGACGATCCATTCTTTCGGCAGCGGACGGTACAACGTCGAATCCAGCACGCGCGGGAAGCCGCGAAAAACCGGCGCGGTCGCGTAAAAGCCGTTGCTGTCCGGCATCGTGTCCAAAGCAGCACCCTGTCAGCCCGGTGGCCAAGCTACCGGATGAATCGGAAACAGTTTCATCGGCCGGCCCGGTTCACGACATCGGGATCGCTGTTTTGCCGTTTGCGATCAATTTGCCTGTTCGAACCAGCGCAGAAAGCGGCCCCCCGCGAGGCCGCGCATCAGCATGAGATTGTATTCGGTAAATATTTCAGGCCGGTGCCAGCCGGCGGACGGCCAGTTCGCCACCGCGCGGTTGAGCCGGGCCAGATCGATCGCGCGGCGTGCCAGCGGCGATTGCGACAGTTCGGAAATTTCACGCGCAAGTTCCTCGCGCCGGGCCTGCAGGCCCTCATACCACCCCGCGCCCTGCAGGCCATGCAGCCGGTTGGTCAGGATGCGTTGCGGCAGCACGCCCCACATCGCGCGGCGGATCAGCGAGCGGTCGATGTCTTCGGCAAGATACTGCTCCGCGGGCACGCCGAAGCAATATGACACCACATCGATATCGGCGGTCGGGTCGCGGACCTCGACGCCGGTCAAGGCCTTTTCGGCGGCATGCCAGTCGCCGGCATAGTCGGCGAGCAACAGGCCCCGGAAGCGCTCGTCGCCGCGGGCGCGATAGGAAAAGTCGTGTCCGTCCCGCTTTGCCCGCGCCGCAACGTTCATGTCGGCAGCAAATTCGGGGCGGATCGGGGAATGCGATCGCCAGGGAGCCGCGGCGCCGTTCGGAGCGGCGAGCGCCGGTTCGACGAACAGCTTGTATGCGGCGCGCCAGCGCGAATAGGGCGAGCGGCGGTAATACAAATGCCATTGCCGCAGCGCCGTCAGAAAGCGGCCGCTGCGCAAGTGCGAAAGCGCCTGCGACCAACCGCTCCAGCTGATCGTATGATTGCCGCGCAGGCCGCCGAGCAGGACGCGGCGGCCATCGGCGCGGGCGAGCCGCAAGAGCGCCAGCGCCCAGCCGAGATTGGTCGGATTGCGCACCGGGCCTTCCAGCGCGAGAAAGATGCGCTCCAGTTCGCCGAGATCGGCGGCGGCCTCGTCCGGCGCATAGGTGACGTCGATATTGCCGGCAGCCCTTGCGATGGCTTCGACAAACGGCGTTTCGTCGGCGTAATGCCCCTCCGGCACCGGACCGGCAAAGCCGCGGCGCGGCACCCCGGTGAAGGCGGCAAGCCGCTGGTTCTTTTCCGCCAGCGCGCGTGCGGCGAGCGCTGCGACCGACGACGAATCGAGGCCGCCGCTGAGCAGGCAGCCGACCGGATGCGCGCTGCGCAACTGCCGGCGGACCGCCAGATCGAGCGTGGCGCGCAGGCCCTCGGCATAATCCTGATCCGAACGCAGCCTGACGGGCGGAATGTCTTGCGCCGACCAGTAGCGGGTTTCGGAGATCGTGCCGCGCGCGTCCACCCGCAGCATATGCGCGGGCCGGACGCGAAACACCTCCCTATAGATCGTGGTCGCATGGTCGGCATGATTGAGCACGAGAAAGTCGGCGAATTTCTCTTCGCTCAGCTCACGGCGCACCGCACCGAGTGCGAACAGTCCATTCGGCATGGTGGCGAAGGCGAAATGGCTGTCGCATCTGTGCCACATCACCACATTCAGTCCGAGATGGTCGCGGACGAGCGTCAGCGCGCCGCTGCGCGGATCGAAGATCGCAACGGCAAAAGGCCCGCGCAGCAGCGGCCAGACGATGTCGCCAAAGCGCTCCCAGGCGGTGAGGACCACGCGCGCATCCGGCCATGCATTGGCGTCGGCATGCGAGACTCCGAGGCGGCCGAGCATTTCCGCGCGGTTGTCGAGCCGGAGATCGGCGGTCATCAGCGCGCCGCTCGGCCCGCGCAGCGGCTGCCTGTCCTGCCGGTCCTCCGGCGTCATCGCCATCAGCACATGAACGAGACCGATGCGGCCGTCGATCGTAAGGCCGGTGCGGTCGGGTCCGTGGGCGCGCAGGGCATTGGCAGCGCGCTCCAGCGCCGGCCGGCTGACCGGCCGGTCGTCGAAGCGCAGCATGCCGGCAATGCCGCTCATCTGTCAGGCCGTGCTGCCGAATGCGGTGAGCGGCGTGAAGGTTGCAGCGTCGGCGCCGCCGGTCAGCCTTCTGCCCTGGCTTTCGATCCAGGCATGGGCGGCAACGCTGCCGCCGCTGCCGCAGACGCCGAGACAGAGTGTGCTCGGGATGCCGCGCCGGCGCAGCATCGCATGCGCGGCAAGCGCCTGGACCAGGCATGCCGCCTTCATGCCGCGCCGTCTCGCGACGTGTTCGACCGCCCACGCGACCCAATCCGCTTCGTCGGCGGCGAAGCGGCGCACGCGGCCGGGCGGACGATCGACCCAGGCGAAAATCCGCGAAGGTGGCAGCAGCGAGATGGCCAGTTGCGACAGGCGCAACAGCAGCGCCGCCTCGCGCAGATAATGCCGCCGCATTGCGCGCGGAGTCATCGGATTTCGGACCGGTCGAGCGGCCGCACCAGCCGCTTGTCGACCAGCGTTTGCAGGAACGGCAAGACATCGCGCAACAGGGTGGCGCGGCCGACCCCGTAATCTGCGGCGAGAATGTCGAAAATCTCGTTCACCCTGCGTGGCTCGGACAGCATGAACCAGATTTCTCCCGCCACGGCGTTGAGAGCGACATAATTGCCGGCGCGCAGGTCAAGCACGGCGACGCCGCTATCGATCGGCGCTGCCGCAACCGTCATGTCACGAACCAGAACACTGTCGACGGTTACGCCAACCCCGGTCGTGCCAACCGCAGTCACGCTCATGGCTCAAGGCCTCCGCAGCCGCCGGACCAAGCCGCAACGATCCCTGTGCCCGCGTGCCGTCACTCCGTCCGCACCGAGAGCGGAAACGACATTTCGAACGCAAAGCCAAGCTTGGTCGACGGCGTTGCTGGCGCGGACGGTTCCTGAAGCTGCCCGGGCGATCCGGGTTGCGTCTCTGCGGCCCGGGTCGCATGCGCGATCGGCACGTCCAGGAGCGCGGGCGCTTGCCACACCCGGTGTCGTCGCGGATTCGTTGCATCGGAGCGAAGCGGCGGCATGGTCATCTCCGGCGGGACGTCGCGTGGCGCATTATGAAGATCGGGTGATGCAAGGCAAGGCTGCGGCGCCGCGCTCAAGCGCTGTCGGCGTGCCGATAAGCCTTTATTTTGCAAACATATAACGCCAGCCTGCGGCGCTTGGCAGCCGCAACCCGCCATGATAGCTTTTTCGCAGCGGGCTTGATTGACGCGAACCGGTACGGAGCGCGCGAGCGAACGCGACACAGCATGCCGAAAAAGGGTCCCAGGATGGCACAAAAATCCACGACAGAGGCGGAGACAAAGCCCGAGGCGGCGCCGGTGACACCGGAAACGGCGCCGGAGGTAACGCCCGCAGCGCGCCTCGAAATGGCGAACAAGCTGGTCGACCGTTTTGCGGTTTGGGGCGGCGTCGCGGGCCTGATCCCGGTTCCTGTGATCGACGTTGCGACGGTGGCGGGCATTCAGCTTAACATGCTGCGCAAGCTGTCGCTCATGTACAACGTGCCCTTTTCCGAAAATAGCGGCAAGGCGTTGATCGCGGCGCTGGCCGGAACCATGATTCCTGCAACCAGCGGCATCGGTGCCGCGAGCATGCTGAAATCGGTGCCGATCGTCGGCACCATCGCTTCCGGATTTGTCATGCCGGCGCTGGCTGCCGGCGCAACCTACGCAATCGGCAAGGCCTTCGTGCAGCATTTCGAATCGGGCGGCACGCTGCTCGACTTTAATCCGCCCGATTATCGCGAGTTCATCAAGGCGCAGAAGGAACGATGGGACGCGCGACAGCGGGCCAAGGTTGCTGCGCCGGAGAGCGCGAAGACCGATGGAACATCGACGGGGGCGACGACCAATCCTTGAGCTGCGCGGTCTTTCCCCAACCGGAGAGCGGCGGCGATATGACGATCGCCGGCTGCTCCGACAAGGCCAATGATCGAAACCGTTCTTTATATCGTCTTTTGTGCCTTGACGGGTTTGTGCGGGATCGGCCGCCGGATGGGATTTCTCGGGACGTTCGGTCTTGCGCTTGTGACCACGCCGCTCGTGGTTCTGCCGATTCTGCTTATCACCGGTCCGGCGCGAAACGTGGAATGGCGCCGCCGACCCTGACGTTATCGCATCCGATCCGGCGCGCGCCTTTCCCCCGGGGGCCGGCCCCTGCAACCGTAGCCGGGCGTTAGTACCGCAATGTCCTTCTTCCAGCTTGTCCACCGCGAAATGCACGCCTCGGTGCGGAAGCTGGTCTTCATGTCCGCGATCGGCGGCATCAGCAATGCGCTGATCCTGACCGCGATCAATGCCGGCGCGGCGGCGGCCGACACCAACGATCACGCCGCTTTGTGGGCAGGAACCCTGTTCCTGATCTCGCTGTTCCTGTTCTTCAAGACGCAGGTCTATGTCTCGACCACAATCACCTCCGAGATCGAGGCGATCATCCACAAACTGCGCGTGCGGATGATGGATTACGTGCGGCGCTCCGAACTTCTGTCGGTCGAAGAGATCGGACGGGCGCGCATCATCGCGGCGATCTCGAGCGATGCGGCGATCCTGACGCAGGCGAGCAACATGCTCAGCTTCTCGATCCAGGGGCCGATCCTGATCGGTTTCGTCGCGATCTATGTGGCCTATCTGTCGCTGACCGCTTTCTTTCTTGCCGCCATCATCGTTACGCTGGCCGGCCTGATCTTCCATTTCCGCAGCCGGCGCCTGACCGAGGAGCGGGCGCGCGCTGCCGAGCACGAGCGACGGCTGTTCGACCGCATCACCGATTTCCTCGACGGCTTCAAGGAAATCCGGCTGAACCGTTCGCGCAGCGATTCCCTGTTCGACGACGCCGTGGACGTGTCGCGGACCGCGGCCAACATCAAGATTCGCGCGCAATCGGAGACCTTCAAGCAGATCGCCTATTCGCAAGGATATATGTATATCCTGCTGGGCACCGTGGTTTTCGTCGCGCCGCAATTCAGCGAGTCGCTCGGCGGCGCCTCGGTCGCCAAGATCACGGCGGCGCTGCTCTATGTGATCGGCGCGTTCTTCGCGCTGGTGCAGTCGATCCCGATCCTGATGAACGCGAATGCCGCCGCCGACCGCATCCAGAAGCTCGAACAGATGCTGCGCGAGACCGTGTCCTCGGAAACCGACGATGTGGTGTCGCCGAAGAGCTTCGAGACGATCGAAATGCGGCAGGTCAAGTTCAGCTATGTCGACCGGCATTCCGACGTCGCCTTTCATATCGGGCCGATCGATTTCACGCTGAAGTCAGGGGAGCTCCTGTTCATCACCGGCGGCAACGGTTCGGGCAAGTCGACCTTCCTGCGGGTGCTGGCGGGGCTCTATCATCCGCAGGAGGGCGAAATCCTGCTCGACGGCCGGCGCGTCACCAAGGCAACCCGCGACGAATATCGCGAATTGTTTTCCGCGATCTTTTACGATTATCATCTTTTCCGGCGGCTTTACGGGGTGCCGAATGCCGACCCGCGCGAGCTCGCCGAGCTGTTGGCCCAGTTCCGGCTGGAGGACAAGACCGGTCTGACCAACGGCGAGTTTCGCACGCTCGACCTGTCGGGCGGCCAGCGCCGGCGTCTTGCGCTGATCGTGAGCCTTTTGGAAGACCGTCCGATCATGCTGCTGGACGAATGGACCGCGGAGCAGGATCCCGAATATCGGCGCAAGTTCTACGACGAAATCATCCCGGAGCTGATGCGTGCCGGCAAGACACTTGTGGTGATCACGCATGACGATCGCTATCTCGACGAGTTCCGCATGCCGGGCCGCCGCATCCATATGGAAGAGGGGCGCATTGTCGAAGAACGCAAAGTGGGCGGCTGAGGGCGTTCGATGAGGAACGACTGATGGCAAGGTATCCCGAGACACTCGATGGCATTCCGCCGCCGGTGAGGAAGCGTGGCGCGTGGCACTTTCTTACGCGGCGCCTGCCAAGCTTCGCATTCCTGCTGCTGGTGGCGTTCCTCGCGATCACCATCCTGTGGCGTTTCGTGGTGATCACGGTGCCGGCGGGCCATGTCGGCGTGCTGTGGAAGCGGTTCAACACCTTCGACTTCTATTGCTGGTGCTTTGCCGGCCGCGGCACGATGCTCAATCCGCAGCAGCTGCGCGGCGAGGGCCTGCATCTGGTCTGGCCCTGGGATCACCTGTTCATCTACAACCTGCGTCTGCAATCGACCGCGCAAACCTACAACGCGATTTCCCGCGACGGCGTGAACGTCACCGTGCAGATGAATATCCGCTATCAGCTGCTGCACAATGCAGTGGCGGTGCTGCACAAATTCATCGGTCCGGCCTATTTCGAATCCGTCGTCAGTCCGGAGATCGGCAGCCAGACGCGCCAGGTGATTTCCGGCTATACCGCGCAGGAAGTCTATATCTCCCGCGAATCGATCCAGGAAAAGGTCCGCGACGCGGCGCGCAAGGCGCTGAGCGTCAACCTGAACAAGCTGGTTCAGCCGGAGGCCATGGAGCAGCCCGATCCGCGGAACTATAACGACGTGCTGCAATACGCGATCCAGATCATCGACACGCTGGTCCTGAGCATCGAATTGCCGCCGGCCATCGTTGCGGCGATTAACCGCCAGACCGAGCAATTCTACCTGATCCAGGAATACCGCTACCGCGTCGAGCGCGAGGCGCAGGAATCGCGGCGCAAGCAGATCGAGGCGAACGGCATCGCCGCCTTCCAGCAGACGGTGAGCCAGGGCATTTCGGATTCCTATCTGCGCTGGCGCGGCATCGAGGCGACGCTCGCGCTGTCGCTGTCGCAGAATTCCAAGATCGTGGTGATCGGCGGCGGCAAGGATGGGCTGCCGATTATCCTCGGCAATGTCGATCCCGCCACGCCGCGCAACGAAACGGCCGAGAAGAAGCCGGCGCCGACCGATACCGTGCCGGGCGCCTATGCGGCGCCGCAGCCGGCGCCGGCGGTGTCGTCGCCGACCACGGTGGTGGTGCAGCCGGGCTCCGCAGTGCAGGTCAATCCGCCGCCCGCAGCGTCGCCGCAACCCGCCGCGCCGCAAATTCCGCCTGCGGTGCCGCCCGCAGCGCCACAGGCAGGCCAGCCGTCCGCAGCGCCGCCGGCCGGCGGGCAACCGGCCGAAAGGGCGCCCGATGCGCCGGGTCCGAGATCGGACCGGTCCGAGGGGCCTGCGACGTTCAATCCGTTCGCCCTGTCGAGCTACGAAGCAATTCTGTCGCGGTTCACCGGGGGGTCGGCGGGAGCGGCCCCGCCGCCGGAACGTCCGGCGGCGCCTGCGATGGAGAGGCGGTAGCGGCGGCCATGATAAGAATTGGCCATGCCATGGGGCACAGCTGCAGACAATCTGGTGGGGCGTGAGATGGCGCGCTGGCGGTGGAGAAGACGGCGGGGAAGGGCCGCAGACGTGACCGATCCGGCACGTGCTGCGGCGCTCGCCGACGGCGATCTGAGTTCGCGCGCAGCCTGGCGCCTGCTGACGCGCCGGCGGCGCGTCTATATCCTTTTGATCGAGACGCTGCTGATCCTCGGCGTTGCGCTGATCGGCCATATCACCGGCCGCGAACTGGCGCGGCGGCAGATCGAACAGCGCGAACTGACCGTGCAGCAGCTGCGCGAGGAGCGGCAGCAGCTCAATGCCGAGCTCAATCAGCGCGCCGATCGCATCCTGACGCTGCAGACCAGGCTCAATCATGTCCAGGGCGTGCTCGACGAGATCGTGCCGTCCGACAACATCTACGTGATGCGGCCCAATCAGTCCTTGATCGTGGCCGGCGGGCGCGTCACCGTCGGGCTGGTCGGCACGCCGAGCATCCAAGGCGTCAACATCAACGTCAATGGCAAGCAAGTGCTGGTCAATGCCGGCGACGTGATCAAGGTGACCGAAGACAACCGCGTCTGTCAGGTCACGGTGCAGTCCTTCGACATGTTCCGGGTGATCGTTCACGCCACCTGCGCGGCCGACGGCAAGTAGCGCGGCGGACGGCAAGTCGCGCCGGCGCTGCTGCGGTCGGTCACGCAAGCCGCGGCTATTCCCAGATCAAGACATTCGGCAGCGCCGGATTGCAGCGCCGCAGCAGGGTGTAGCCGACGCCTGCGATCCCCCTGAACAGGCCGAGATTGAAACGCCGCTCTCCGCTATTCCAGCGATAGTCGCCTGCACTCTGCGCGGCGCGCACCACCGCGGCGAGCTTGCCGGCCGCCTCGCTTCGCAGATCGGGCCGCTCCAGTGCATCGGCGGCTTCGCAGACGAATTCGACGCTGCCGAGCGTGCCGCAGCAGAGCGTGTCGATCTCCGCAGGCCAGCCCGCTTCGACACCGGAAAGCGCGTGTGCGACATCGGTCTTGAGAATGACGGGGTCAATCGTGCTGCGCTTCAGGAGTGCCGCGCGCGCAAGGCCGATGCCCGGCGCGCCGTGGCACCATCGGCAGGCCCATCCCGGCTCGCCGGCATGCCGCAAGTCGGGCCAGTTGTGACGGTTTGCATCATAGGATGCGTTTTCGAAGGCCAGCGCCTCCGCCGCTGCCTGCTCGAAATCGCCGCGGCCGCTGGCTGCCGCGAGCGAGGCCAGCGCATAGACGAAGCCTGCGGCGCCATGCGACATGCCGTTCAGCGCATTGGGTCCAAGACCGTGTCCGACAAAGGTCCGCTGTCCTTCCGCGCCGATGCGGTTGCGCAGCAGATGGTCGCCGCAGGCGACCGCGCGCCCAAGCACATCGTCCGCGCCCGTATGGCGATAAAGCCGCAACAGACCGAGGATCGCGCCGGCGCTGCCGCCCAGCGCATCGAGCCGCTTGTCGGCGGCGATCAGTCCGTCGGTCATCAGCATCGCCGCAACCTGGGCGTCCGCAACGATCGCGGGATCGTCGAGGCTGGCTCCGATGACCGAGAGCGCATAGACGATCGAGCCCAGTCCGGTCGCGCCGCCGATCCCGAGCGAGCGCGCAAAGCGCGCCGCATTGCGGTCCTTCAGCTTGCCGCGCAGTTGCGCAACAGCGGCGCGCGCCAGCTCGGCGGAGGGCGCATGGCTTGCGACCGCGGCATGGGCGGCAAGAAAGACGGCGATGCCGCTGACGCCGTTATAAAGATCGGGACCAAGCACCGCGAGCTGGAAGGCTTCGGCGTCGCCCATCCAGTCGAGCCCGATCCATGCGGCGCTGTTGCCGCGGCGGATCGCGTATTCGGCAATCTGGGCGGCGATCCGGTCGGATTCGGCTTTGAACAGATCGTGTGCCGGCACAAGCGCAGGCTCTTCCCGCAGCGCCACAGGCTGAGCCTGCCCGCTTTGCGCGGGATTGCCGCGCACGGTATTGGCGCGGATCACCGCGCATTGCCATGCGATCTCGCTGTCATCGAAATTCTTCAGCCGCTCGCGCGCATGCGCAAGACCGGAGGATCCTGCGCGCTGCGCCACAGCGCCATCGGCATCGCAGACCGTGCTGCCGTCGCTCGCCACGACAAAATGCGGCACGTTCAGCGTCAGGAGTGCGGCGCGCTCGGCGCGCAGAAACGGCCAGTTCGGATCCGTCTCGCTCTCCCAGTCGCAGAGGCGCGCGATAAAGTCTGCCTGCGCCGACCACACCGCGCCGTCGTCCATGCTGCGATGGGTCTTCAGCCGCTGCAGCAGCATCGAATAGAAGCGCGTCGGACGCACCACGCGGCGCACCGGGATTCCGGCAAAGCCGTCGAACATGCCGCCCTGATCCGCGCCGCGCGAATATTGCGACAGAAAACGGGCATAGCTGTCGAAGCCCGCGATGAAAGTCTCGATATGGCCGGCGAATTTCCCGTAGACGCCATCGACATGCGGCAGGTTCGGATTGGCCTTGCCGATCACCTTTGTTCGCGTCGGGCGCATCGCGTCGGAATTGACGTCGATCCACGTCAGATGGATTTTGGCATTCCAGTCCGCGGTCAGCGCGCCCATGGCGAAGACCGAGGTATCGGGCGCACGCCCGTAGGCCGGCAGGATGCCGACCGCCATCACCGATTGCGCTATCATGTCCGCGGCGGCGCGTGCGGCGGCGCCGCCGGTGTTGTCTTCTGCATCGGGCGCTGCCGGCGGCGTCTGCAGAATGGTCTCCAGATCGATCGGTACCGGATGACCGCCCGCCGCGATCACATTTTCCTGATGCATGTCGGTGGCGGCGAAACAGTGAAACAGCGCGAGCCACGCCCCGGCGCGGCGGAAATACAGCGCGATGCCGTCGGCATTCTCGCACGGTGTATGAGCGACGAATTCGGTCCAGCCATAGCCATCGCGCGCGATGGCGCGCACCGCCCGCAAATCC
>NZ_JBKBVB010000082.1:0-20074 GCF_046289595.1 Pseudorhodoplanes sp. | reverse complement strand
CGCGGCAACAGGTTGATCGCCAGCAGCAGCAGAATCGTCGTGACCACCTCCACCGAGATCTGCGTGAGCGCCAGATCGGGGGCCGAGAATTGCAGGAAGGCGAGCGAAACGATCAAGCCGACGACGCTGGTGATGATCAGCGCGAAGAGCCGGTCGTGATGGCGCAGGATCATCAGTGCGCAGGCGGCGATCAATGCGAACCAGCCGGTCACGGCAGCAAGCGTCACCGGCAAGGTCGGCCGCGTCCCCGCAGCATGCGGCGCACCGAGGAAGCCGGCCAAGCCGAACACGCAGATCGTGACCACTGTGGCCCCGAAATATCGGGGCAGACTGCGATTATCCAGCGCGGCAATGAGACGGCGGGAGAACACCACGATCCCGGCGATCGCCGCCTGGAACATGGTCATGGCGTCCGGCCGCGGAATTGCCAGCCGCAGCCGGTTGACCGGCACATAGGCAAGATAAAGCACAAGTCCACCGGCGAGTGCGATCGCGCTCATGATCAGTGCCGGCGTGATGCCATGCCAGATCGAGAGGTAGTAATCCGGCAGATCGCCGCCTGCGAGCGCGAAGGCGGTGCGCTCGACGATCGCGCCTGCAAAAAACTGCGGCATCAACCCGATGGCGACCACAGGAACGATCAGGATTGCCACCGGCAGCCACATGCCGAACGGCGGATCGTGCGGATGCCGCGGGTAATCGTCACGCTCCCGGCCCAAAAACACCGCGAAGACGAGCCGAAAGGAATAAGCCACAGCAAACAGGCTTGCCGCCGTCGCCAGCACCGGAAACAGCCACGCCTGTCCCGCATAGACCGTGTGCGCGGCTTCCTCCAGCATCATCTCCTTGGAGAGATAGCCGTTGAACCCGATCAGGCCGGCCATGGACAGGGAGCCGATGATCGCCAGCACGCTGGTGATTGGCATCGCATGGATGAGGCCGCCAAGTCTTCGGATGTCGCGCGTTCCGGATTCATGATCGACGATGCCGGCGCTCATGAACAACGCGGCCTTGAAGGTCGCGTGATTGAGAACGTGAAATGCCGCCGCGACCACCGCCATCTTGGTCGACAGGCCGAGCAGCATGGTCAGCAGCCCGAGATGACTCACCGTCGAGAAGGCGAGCAGGCCCTTCAGGTCGTCCTTGAACAGCGCGATCCAGGCCGCGACCGCCATTGTGATCAGGCCGGTCAGCGACACGATCAGGAACCATTCCGTGGTGCCCGACAGCGCGGGCCACAGCCGCGCCAGCAGAAACACGCCCGCCTTCACCATGGTCGCCGAATGCAGATAGGCGGAGACCGGCGTGGGGGCGGCCATGGCATGCGGCAGCCAGAAATGGAACGGGAACTGCGCCGACTTGGTGAAGGCGCCGATCAGGATCAGCAACAGCGCCGGGAGATAGAGCGGCGACGCCTTGATCTGCTCGCCACGGGTCAGGAGCTCGCTGAGCTCGAAGGTGCCGGCGATATTCCCGAGGATCAGCATGCCCCCCATCAGGGCAAGCCCGCCGCCACCGGTGACGATCAGCGCCATGCGCGCGCCGGCGCGGGATTCCGGCAGATGATACCAATAGCCGATCAGCAGGAACGAGGTGAGGCTGGTGAGCTCCCAGAACACGATCAGCAGCAGGATATTGTCGCTGAGCACAATGCCGAGCATCGAGCCCTGGAACATCAGGAGATAGCTGAAGAAGCGCCCCATCGGGTCGTCGCGGCCGAGATAGTAGCGGGCATAGAGGATGATCAGCAGGCCGATCGACAGGATCAGCACGGCAAAAAAGACGCCCAGTCCGTCCGCAAAGAACGAGAAAGACAGGCCAAGCTGCGGCAGCCACGCGACCTGCAGGCTTGGCACCCCGCCGGCATAGACTTCCGGGATCAGCGTCGCCAGCAGAATGAGCGAGGTCGCGCTCACCGCCGCGGTCACGCCGGTGCAGACATTGCGGCCGGCGCGGATGGCGAGCGGCGGCAGCAGCGCGCCGATGAAGGGGATCAGGACGATAAGGGCAAGTTTCATGCAGATTGGAGAGCGGTCGTGTGCGGCCCGGGGAGGTGGAGACCGTGATATCCTTATCGTCAACCCCTTGCAGGCTGCCAACCCCCCGCTGTGCGCTGCGGCGTGAAATACCGATGCGGTTCAGCGACGCATGGCCGCATCGCCGAATACCGGCCGAAGATTCGCCATTGAAGCGCAGTTTTTCGGCTTTTGGAACAGTCTGCTGAACGGACACCGGACCGCCGGGTCATCGCCCCGGGACAGGTCGCGGCGGGGCCCGGAAAGCACCAGGCGGGCTCGGGCGAAATGCGCCCGTCAGTTGTATTTGAAGCGCTCCGACACGATGCGGCCGCGCGGCACTCCGCGGTCTTTCAGCCAGCGCTCGACGCCGTCCATCATCGGCAATGGCCCGCAGACGAAATACAACCACGTCTCGCCGCGAATGTCATACAGGCATTTGTCCAGGACGTCGGGCGTCAGTTCGCCCGCGAACCCGGTCCAACCTGCAGGCGGCTCCGACAGCACGTGGCGCACCTGAAAATCAAGGCTTCGGGTGAATGCGTCGAGCTCGTCGCGGTAGAGAATCTGCGTTTCGACGCGATTGCCGTAGATGAGGCGAAGCGGATGCGGATAACGCTCGGCCGCGAGCTGGCGCAAAATGCCCCGCACTGGCGCATAGCCGACACCGCCGGCGATGAAGACGACCCCCCGGCTTTGCCGCCCGGCCAGGGTGAAGTTGCCATACGGGCCGTCGAGATAGGCCCGCGTGCCCGGTGCGATGCTGCCAATCGCATTGGTGAAGTCGCCGCTTTCCTTGATAGTGAAGCCGATCCGCGGCCGGTCGGCCGGGGCCGAGCTGATGGAGAACGGATGCTCGGTCAGGCTGAATGAGGAATGGCCGAGATTGAGCCAGACGAACTGGCCTGCAGCGAAGCGCATGGCGCCGCCGCGTTCGGGTTCGACGGCAACGTCCCACATGCGATCCGCCACCTTGCGATTGGAGACCACGCGATACGGCATACGCCGTTGCAAAAGCGGCTTCAGCAGATAGATATGCGCCATCGCGGCGACGGCAAGAATCGTAGCCAGGATCCAGAACCAGGCAAGCCAGCGCGTGCCGCTATAGGTGCCGACGCTCACGGTATGGTGGGTGCCAAGCACCGCAATCGCGACCGCCATCAGGCCATGGCTCAGCCGCCAGACTTCGTAACGGAAAGGCAAGCGGTCACGGAACATCGCCAGGGGCACGAGAAGAACCATCAGCCACCAGGCGATCACGCCGGTCCGCAAGCTCGGTGAGGCGAACATCCGGCTCAGCCCGGCCAGCGCCTGCATCGGATCGGGGAAAAGCCGCGGCACAACATAGAGCACTGGATGCACCACGATGACGATCAGGATCGCGAAGGACGCCACCTGATGAAACCGCATGGTGCGGTCGATGCCGACCTGTCCCGAGACCCACTCGAACCGTCCCGACAACAGGAACTGAACGAGCGTCATCACGTAACCGACCATGACGAGGCCGGACGACAATTCGCGCCAGATATTGCGCGCCGGAAATCCCTGAACAACCGTCAGCGCCAATGGCAACAGGCACAGCCCTGCATAGCCCCCGATCAGGATCGTGGGCGACAGTCCTTGCGGCGCCCGAGGATTTCCCGGACGCGCTGCGTGCGGTGTATTAAGTGTTTCGAGGGGCATGCTTGTATCGTGACCGCTATTTTCCGCCTTCGGCGATCTGCTTTTGGATATATTCGATGACCAGCGGGCGCTCGGCCTCCGACGGCGGATAATGCAGCTTCAAGAATTCCTCGAGCCAGGCCTGGCGCGACACCGGATCGCGCCGCTGCCGTCCCCAGTTCTGGATGTCCGATGGTCCATGGCATCGGGCGCAGCGCGCCTGATACGCCGATTCCGGATCCTTCGCCGCCCCGCAGGACGCGAGCACGACGGTGGCTCCGATCGCACCGGCGGCAACGGCCAGCCTGACGGACACGTCGATCGCACCGGGCAATTGCAACTTGCGCCTCCACTTTTGACTTGATGCAATGGACTTCACTATCTGACAGACGGCCGCCCAACCCTGTGATCTGCATCAAGGGTGCGGCATTGCGCAGCATCCAGATCGTTGTCGATCGAGGCTGGTTCGGCGCAGGCGGAGATCGATAAGAGAGTGCACCGCGTTGTTACCCTGACCATGAATCCGGCGGTCGACCTCTCGACCTCGGTTGCGCGCGTTGTCCCGACCCACAAGCTGCGCTGCAGCGGCGCCGACCACGATCCCGGCGGCGGCGGCATCAATGTCGCGCGCGTGGTGGCGCGCATGGGGGGCGCGGTGACGGCGGTCTATCCGACCGGAGGCTGCGGCGGCCAATGGCTGAAGCGTCTGGTCGATCGCGAAGGATTGCCGAGCGTCACCTTCGATATTGCGGAGGAAACCCGCTTCAGCTTCACCGCGCTGGAGACCGGCAGCGGCGACGAATACCGGTTCGTTCTGCCCGGCCCCTCGCTCGGTGAAACGGAGTGGCAGCAAGGCCTCGACACGCTCGGGCATAAGCTCGCCGGAGCGGATTTTGTGGTCATGAGCGGCAGTCTGCCGCCGGGTGTGCCGCAGGATTTCTATGCACGCGTGACGCAGCGATGCAACGACAGCGGCGCGAGGCCGGTGATCGACAGCGCAGGCGCAGCGCTCGCCGCCGCGCTGGACCGCGGAGGGGTCTTCCTGATCAAGCCGAACCTGCGCGAATTGCGCGAACTCACGGGCCACGCTCTGCAAGACGAGGCATCCTTCGTCGCGGTCTGCTCAAATCTGGTTTCGTCCGGAAAGATCGAGGCGATCGCGCTGACCCTCGGCGACCGCGGCGCGCTGCTGGTTTCGCGCGACACGGTCCTGCGCGCGCCCGCGCTCTCGATCCAACCGGCCAGCGCGGTCGGCGCCGGCGACAGTTTCCTCGGCGGGATGGTGTTTGCGCTGGCATCCGGCCATGACCTCGAGACTGCCTTCCGCTACGGCGTCGCAGCCGGCTCCGCTGCGCTGCTCACGAAGGGGACACAACTCTGCCGCCGCGAAGATGTGCTGCGGCTGCTTGGCGAGGTGAGCCTGCATGCTGTTGGGCATGGCGCCGCCGATTAGCATCTGTGTTGTCCCGCCCGCAGCTGTGCTGGGACTCTCTGCATGCCGAACGAGATCGGCTGCGGCTTTTTGGCGCAATTTCTTGTACTCTGCATCTCGCGGCATGCGTTAAGGCGTAATCGTCGTGAGGATGACCTGGATCAATGGCGGCGCCGTGTCGGCTCATAGTGTGCAAGATACAGGTTGCCGCCTTTGGGAATGGAGTCTGGGTGCATGAGCTTCAAAGATACTCTGCTGGTGCTGACGAGTTATCCGGAGCCCACTCCGCGAGCGAGCATCGACCAGGCCCTGGCGCTTGGCGCCGCTCTGGAAACGCGCATGACCGCCATCTCTTTCGAAATCGATGTGCAGGTGCCCGGCGGCAGAAATTTTCTCGCAGACATGCTGCTTGATCTACCCAGCATGGTCGCAGCGGAGCGGGAAAAAGCAGCCATCAACGCGAAAGCATTGCTTGATGCGTTCGAAGCTGCAGCCACGCCGCGCGGCCTGTTCCAGGCGCGCCTGAAGGAACGCGCCGTAACGCCCCTTATTCCGGATGTCCTGACCGAGCAGGCGCGCCTGCACGATCTCACCGTCATACCGCTGCGGGAAGGCGATTCGGTCGAACAGGTCTATGCGGAAACCATCATTTTCGGATCGGGCCGGCCCTGCATCGTCCTGCCCGGTCATGCCGGCGCCTCGAACACGCCGGCGCTGACGTCGATCGCAATCGCCTGGGACTTCAGCCGGCCCGCGGCCCGCGCGCTCGCCGATGCGATGCCGATCCTGCAAAAGGCGAAGACCGTGCGCTGTGTCACAGTGGCGGAGGACAAGACGATGAAGTCGACCCGTTCGCACGAGCAACTGGCCAATCATCTGCGGATGCATGGCGTCGAGGCGGCATTCGATACGGTGGACGCGGCCGGCCGCGAAATCGGCGACATCCTCCACGACTATGTCGTCGGGAGGAATATCGATCTACTCGTCATGGGCGCCTATGGCCATAGCCGCGTCCGCGATTTCGTGATCGGAGGCGCCACCAAGACGATGCTCCGCAAACCGCCGGTACCGCTGTTTCTTTCGCATTGACGGACAATTCCGTCGTCCCTGTGAGGATCGCAGCCATGCCTTACGCAAGCAACGACGATCTGCCGGTACCGGTGCAGCGTCATCTGCCGCCGCATGCGCAGGATATTTATCGCGAGGCGTTCAATCATGCCTTTGCCGGACATGCCGGCGATCCGCGGCAGGAAGAGGCCGCGCACCGGATCGCCTGGGCCGCAGTGAAGCGTTCGTTTGTGAAGGTTGGCGACAGCTGGGTCGCGAAAACCTAATCCCGTGGCTCCGAATGGCGTCCTTGCTGCACATTCTCTTCGGCTCGCATCAGCCACCGCGCCGCGTTCACCCACGCTTGCGATATGGTTTCGCGTCCCAGGAATAGACTGAGATGTCCGCAGGGCACCGTCTGCCGTTCGATCAAAGCGCCTGGAGTCGCAACGAGACCGGCGGCCGCAAACACCTGCTCGGGCGGCGCCACATCGTCGTCCGCGCCGGCAAGGAGGTAAAGCGGCGCGCGCACTTTTGAAAGGTCGGCAATCTCTCCGAGCGCGGGAAATGTTCCTTCCGCAATCCGGTTCTCCTTGAACAGATATCGCACGACCTCAAGATAGTACGTGCCTGGCAGATCAAGCGTCCACGCATCCCACGCGGCAAAGCGCTGTTTCATTTCGGCTTGACGAGCGTCATCGGAGCCGGCCGCGAGTTGCATTACAGCGTTCGGGTCGTGTGTCGACGCATTCGTCCCCCACAACTTGACGGCATGATCGCCGAGGACACGGCCCCCGCCCACCTGAACCAGACTTTCGAATGCCGCGAGCGGAAGCTCCTCGGACATTCGCGACACCTTCGATGGCGCGGCGCGAATGTCGACCGGTGCGCCAGCCAAGACCAGGCGGCGCACCTTATTCGGGAAACGCGCGGCATAGACCAGCGCCATCCAGCCGCCCTGACAAAGGCCTATCAGATCGACCGGCGGCTCAAGGGCATCGACTGCGACATTCAGATCGGCAAGGTAGGTATCGATCGAAAAGTAGCGCATCTCGGGGGCACAGGAACGCCAGTCGGTGAGTGCGATGCGCGACACCCCCGTCTTCAGCAAAGCCTCGACGATGCTGTGCCCGGAGCCGAAATCGGCAATCGTCGCACCATGCAGCGCGTAAGGCGCGCAAACCAATGCCGGTATCCCGTCGCTGCCCGTCGAAAACTCGCGCAAGTGCATGCTCGGCAGTTCGAGTCTGATGCGATTGGGTGTCGTCCATTGCGGCTCGGGCAGAATCGCGCGGTCTTGGGACGCGCCCGTCAGCATCTGCGCATACCATTTCATAACCGCCGCGCCGGACTGGCTCATCGCGCCGGCAACGTGCAGCGGCCACAGAAGCGGCAGCGACCCCAGACCGATCGCCGGTGCTGCGTCTTGCGAAACTGGCGTTGACGTTGGTCCGGACCGTTTGGTCATCGCATCACCCGGCACTCTCGACCTGCTTGGCCCAGCATAGCGCAAGGCAAACCGCGGGGAATTTCCAGGACCAGGGCAGCCGCTCTACGGAGAGGCTTATGCCTTCGTCCACCACCCGCCGGCACGCGGCTCTCACTTATGTCTTAGGTACCATCTGTCACCGATGTGTCCGGGCCGGACAGTTTGCTTTTGGCGCGCCGGAAGGGATTCGAACCCCTGACCCCCAGATTCGAAGTCTGGTGCTCTATCCAGCTGAGCTACCGGCGCAAAGGTCGAGAAAGTGGCGCGCCCGAAGAGATTCGAACTCCTGACCCCCAGATTCGTAGTCTGGTGCTCTATCCAGCTGAGCTACGGGCGCGTTGTCACGCGAGTGACGGCCTGAATATGCTCCGAAAACGCCTCCGGCCGAGAACCGGATCAAAATCAAGCGTTTTGGCCACCGATCCAGGACGAAAGGCCGACGCAACGGCGGATAGCTATCGCCCCCCTCCTCGGATGGCAAGGGTTTTCGCCCCGGATTATCCGAGCCGCGTCCCGCCCCCAAGGAAAGCCGCAGATCGTTCAGGCGCTGGCCCGCTCCTCACGCCACGAGTCGAGATCGACGGCCTGATCGGGGATCGTGAGATGGAAGGTCGCGCCGATCGTGCCTTCCACGAGACGGATTTCACCGCCATGGGCGCGCACCAGTTCGGCGGCAATGGCAAGTCCGAGCCCGGTCCCGCCCGGCCGCGTCGATCCGGAAAAGGCCTGGAACAGATGCTCACGCGCGCGCGGCGGAAAGCCCGGCCCGGTATCGGACACCTCGATCACGACCACGCCTCCTTCGCGCCTGCCGGTGACCCGAATCTGGTCCCGCAGGGCATTATTTGGGGCGCGCGCTTCAAGGGCTTGCAATGCGTTGCGTGTCAGGTTGAGCAGCACGCGGAACATGTGATCGTGATCCGCATCCATCTCCAGCCCGCGTTCGATGGACACGATCCAGCCGATATTGCTGTCCGCATCGAGCCCCAGCGTCTCGTGCACCTCCTCGACCAGCGACTCGACCGGGATCATGCGGCGATCCGGCGGTGCTTCCTGTGCACGCCCATAGGATAGCGTCGACTGGCAGAATTCGATGGCGCGTTCGAGCGTGCGCAACAGTTTGGGCGCGAAGCGCTGTACCTTCGGATCCTTGACGCTCGACAATTGGTCCGACACCAGCTGGGCGGACGCCAGCATATTGCGCAGATCGTGGTTGATTTTCGACACCGCGAGCCCGAGCGCGGCAAGGCGAGCGCGCTGATGCAGCATCGAGGTGAGATTGCTCTGCATCGAGGCGAGTTCGCGTTCGGTCACGCCGATCTCGTCGTTACGCTTCGATACCTTGATGGTGCGGGACGGATTTTCCGGATCGGCCCGGAACGCCATGATGTTGCGGGTGATGCGCCGCATCGGCCGCACGAACATGAAATGCAGCGCCAGATAGACCAGCGCCAGCGTGGATGCCGAGATGATCAGCGATGCGACCAGCACGTTGCGGGAAAACCGCAGCATGGCGCGCTGCAACGGCTCGTTGCGGATCAGGATTTCCAGAAACTCGCCGTCGCGCGGGGCGCTGCCGATCACCTGCAGCATGGTGTCCTTGTCGTCGAACAGCCCGTGATAGGCGCCCTTCACCGCGTCGAGCCAGCCGACCTCCCGCAGATCGAAATTGCGATGGGTCTCGGTCGGCATTTCCGCGACCGCCAGGAGCCGCCGGGTCTGCCCGGTCTTCATGACCACCGCCTGCGCGCCGATGCTCGAGAGGATGTCGCGGGCGAGATCGTCCGGAACCATGCCGCTCGGAGCGGCATACAGGACCAGAGCAGCCGTCCGGGCGGCCGCGAGGCGATCGTTCAGCCAGTTGAGGCGGAACACCGACACCGACGGCACATAGATCAGCACCTGCGCGATCATGACGAAAAGGATCGTCACAACGAGCAGTTTGCCGGAAAGGCCAAACCGCGGCACACGCACCGGGCCTTTATCGTCAAGATCGGTCATCCATACTGCCTGTACGGGCCCGGATTCGAACTCAGCCCGTATAGGCCCATGATGCGGCGCATCCATGACCTCGTCAAACGGCCGGGCGCCGCCGCATTCGGCCGGAAAACCGGTCACGGGGGCATTTGGTTAACGGAGCGCTTTGCACCCCAGCGCCCCTGCTGAGGAAACGGCCATGCGCCTCGATTCAGGCCAGAAAGCGGTCCCGGCCGCACCGGCCGCCCGGTCCAGCGGTCGCATTGACGAAACCGCGTCACCTCCCGTATAAGCCCCGGGAATTCCGGCACCGGCGGCCTTGTTGCGGCAGACTTGCTTTGCCGCGAATTGTGGCAGCCTTCATGCCGGCACGCACCACCCGAACCATCCGGCATCGCGCCGCGACCCAGCGGAGAGTCTTCCCGTGAAACGGACCTATCAACCGAGCAAGCTCGTGCGCAAGCGCCGCCACGGCTTCCGTGCTCGCATGGAGACCAAAGGCGGCCGCAAGGTCATCTCGGCCCGTCGCGCGCGCGGCCGCAAGCGCCTCAGCGCCTGATCCGGGGCGGCCCGGAAGGCCGGCCCCGATGCAGCATCTGCGAAAGCGCGCGGATTTTCTGGCAACCGCCGGCGGGGTGAAGGTTCCCTCCGCCGGTTTTGTGCTGCAGGCGCGCGAGCGAAGCGATCCAGGCCCGGCGCGGGTCGGGTTTACGGTCTCCCGAAAGGTCGGCAATGCGGTCGAGCGAAATCGTGTCCGCCGCAGATTGCGTGCGCTGGTGCGGCTCAATGCAGAACGCGCGTTGCGCTCCGGACACGATTATGTGCTGGTCGGACGCCGGGCGGCGCTTTCGGCAGGCTTTTCGGACCTTGCGGCCGATTATGACCGCGCGCTTTCGCGCATCCACAGCAAGCGGCGCGAGCCGACGTCTCAAGGCAGGTTAACCCGGGATCCGTGAGCAAAGACGCATGATCAACGACCAGAAGAACATGTTTCTTGCGATCGGGCTCTCCCTGCTCGTCATTATCGGCTGGCAGTATTTCGTCGGCGGCCCGCAACTTGAACGCCAACGCGAGGAAGCAAGGCTGCGCCAGGCGCAGCAGCAGGCGCAGCAGGCCGCGCCGGGTGCGCCGGCCCAACCCGGTACCGTCCCCCAACCCGGCACCGCCCAGCCTGGCGCTACCCCGCAGCCAGGCGCCGCCCCCGCCATTCCCGGTCAGCCGACCGTCCCCGGCCAGAGCTTCACGCGCGATGCCGTACTCGCGGCCTCGCCGCGGGTGCCAATCGAGACCGACACCATCCGCGGCTCGATTTCGCTCCGCGGCGGGCGCATCGACGACGTCTCGCTGATCAAGTACCGCGAGACCGTCAATCCCAATTCGCCGCCGATCGTGCTGCTCGCGCCCTCCGGCAGCCCGCATCCCTTCTATGCGCAGTTCGGCTGGACCAATGCGGCCGGCGGCAAGGTCAAGGTGCCGGACGACAATACGGTCTGGACCCAGCAGGGCGCGGGCGCTCTGCGCACCGGCAGCCCGATCACGCTCACCTTCGACAATGGCGAGGGCCTGGAATTCCGCCGCATCATCAGTGTCGACGAAAATTACCTGTTCAGCGTGGAAGACAGCGTGGTCAACCGCACCGGCGAGCCGGTCACGCTCTATCCGTATGCGCTGATCTCGCGCCACGGCAAACCGGAAATCCTCGGCTATTTCATCCTGCATGAAGGCCTGATCGGCGTGATGGGCGATCAGGGCCTGCAGGAATTCACCTACAGCGACATCGAATCGAAAAAGCAGGTGCCGTTCAGCGTCACCAATGCGTGGCTCGGCATCACCGACAAATACTGGGCGGCGACGCTGCTGCCGGAAACCAATGCCAAGGTGCAGGCCAGCTTCTCGGCCCGCGACCTCAATAACCGCAAGGCCTACCAGACCGATTATCTGCTCGACCCGGTCACCATCGCGCCCGACGGCACCGGCTCAGCCAGGGCGCGGCTATTCGCCGGCGCCAAGGAAGTGTCGATCGTCGACGGCTACGACACCGCGCTGAAGCTCAACCGCTTCGAGCTCCTGATTGACTGGGGCTGGTTCTATTTCATCACCAAGCCGCTGTTCTGGCTGCTCGACTTCTTCTTCCGCTATTTCGGCAATTTCGGCGTCGCGATCCTTCTGGTGACCGTGGTCATCAAGATCGTGTTCTTCCCGCTCGCCAACAAATCCTATGTGTCGATGGCGAAGATGAAGGCGGTGCAGCCGCAGATGCTGCAGATCCGCGAGCGTTACGCCGACGACAAGGTCAAACAGCAGCAGGCCTTGATGGAGCTCTACAAGCAGGAGCGCATCAATCCGCTGGCCGGCTGCCTGCCGATCCTGATCCAGATCCCGGTCTTCTTCGCGCTCTACAAGGTGCTGTTCATCACCATCGAGATGCGGCATGCGCCGTTCTTCGGCTGGATCCGCGATCTTGCCGCGCCCGATCCGACCACGATTTTCAACCTGTTCGGACTGATTCCCTGGAATCCGGCCAACGTGCCGGTGATCGGGCTCTATCTGATGATCGGGGTGTGGCCGATCATCATGGGAATCACGATGTGGTTCCAGATGAAGCTGAACCCGTCGCCGCCGGACCCGACCCAGAAGATGATCTTCGACTGGATGCCGTTCATCTTCACCATCATGCTGGCGAGCTTCCCGGCCGGCCTCGTGATCTATTGGGCCTGGAACAACACGCTGTCGGTGCTGCAGCAGTCCTACATCATGAAAAAGCATGGCGCGAAGATCGAGCTATGGGACAATCTGCGCGAGACCTTCGGGATGAAGAAAGCGGCCGTGCAGGACAATCAGCCGCCGACCGAGAAAAAGAAGGGCAAGGAAGGCAAGGAAAAGCAGGCCCAGTCATGATGCTTCCTGAGCTTGAAATACGATCGCCGGGCCAGTCCCGGCGATGTCGTTTATTGTGATGGGCATGACCATCGGCGACGACTTCACCAGGGGCGAGATCGAGGCCGGCCGCAAACTGTTCGCGGGCGCGTGGGAATTCTTCTGGGCCGCGGCCTCGGTCGAGACGCTGCCGCCAATGAAGGGCCTCGAAATCGCCTTTGCCGGCCGGTCCAATGCCGGCAAGTCGTCGCTGATCAACGCCGTCACCGGCCGCAAGGCGCTGGCGCGAACCTCGCATACGCCGGGCCGCACCCAGGAGATCGTCTTCTTCCAGGGTCCGGACAACATGCGGATCGCCGACATGCCGGGCTATGGCTATGCCGAAGCACCGAAGGCCAAGGTGAAGGCCTGGACCGCGTTGATCCACGCCTATCTGCAGGGCCGCGCCAATCTCGCCCGCGTCTATGTGCTGATCGACGCCCGCCACGGCATCAAGGAGGCCGACAGGCCGGCGCTCGAACTGCTCAAGAGCGCCGCGGTCAGCCACCAGATCGTGCTGACCAAATGCGACCAGCTGTCGGCAGCGGCGCTCTCGGAACGAGTCGCGGCGGTGTCGGCAGAGATGGCCAAGAACGCGGCGGCCTTCCCGGATATTCTTGCGACGTCGTCGCGCGAGGGCACGGGCATCGCCGAATTGCGCGCCGCAATCGCCCGCCTGCTCGCCGAGCGCAGATAGGAGAGCACCAATGCTGCCGATCCTCATCGCAATCGCCGCCGTGTTCGGCTGCGCCGGCATCATGCTGGCGGCCGCCGGCGCCCATGCCAAACCGGGCGCGGGCCTCGACAGCGCAGGCTATATGCTGCTGTTTCATGCGCCGGCCGTGATCGCCGCCTGTGCGGGGATCGCGGCAGGGCTGTTGAGCCGGCCGGCGGGAGTGATCGCGGCCATCGTACTGCTGGCGGGCGTTGCGCTGTTTGCCGGGGATCTGGCGCTGCGCGCCTATACCGGACACAGGCTGTTTCCAATGGCGGCACCAACCGGCGGCGTCGTCATGATGGGTGGCTGGGTGCTGCTCGCTCTGGCGGCGTTTCTGGCGCCGCGTTAGCGATCGCCATTGAAGGCCGCCTTTGACTTCCGGGTTTCGGCATTGCCGCGCCGCCCCTTCCGCATTGCCCGCTGGCCGGGTAAAAGCTCCGCGCCATCCTCCGCCAGACATTGCCCGCCAAGGACTTTCCGAAATGACGGTCTCCCCGCACGACCAGGCCCGCATTCTGTCCGAGGCGCTGCCGCACATGCAGCGCTACGACGAGGAGATCGTCGTGATCAAGTATGGCGGGCATGCCATGGGCGAGGAGGAGGCGGCGCGCGAATTCGCTCGCGACATCGTGCTGCTCGAACAGACCGCGATCAACCCGGTGGTGGTGCATGGCGGCGGTCCGCAGATCGCGGCGATGCTGGGACGGCTCGGCATCAAGTCGCAGTTTTCCGGGGGCCTGCGCGTCACCGATGCGGCGACCGTGGAGATTGTCGAGATGGTGCTGGCCGGCTCGATCAACAAGCAGATCGTCAGCCATATCAATCAGGCTGGCGGCAAGGCCGTCGGGCTGTGCGGCAAGGACGGCAACATGGTGGTGGCGCGGAAAGCCGGCGGCCAGGGCGGAGCATCGGGTGGAGCGGCCGTTGCGGACGTGGTCGATCTCGGCTTTGTCGGCGAGCCGGAAAAGATCGACACCACCGTGCTCGACCAGATTATCGGCCGCGAACTCATTCCCGTGCTGGCGCCGATCGCGTCCGGGCCGAACGGCGAGACCTTCAACGTCAATGCCGATACCTTCGCGGGCTATATCGCCGGCGCCCTGAAGGCCAAGCGCCTGCTGCTGCTGACCGACGTGCCGGGTGTGCTCGACAAGAACAAGAAGCTGATCCCCGACATGTCGGTGAATGACGTGCGCAAACTGATCGCCGACGGCACCATTTCGGGCGGCATGATCCCCAAGGTCGAGACCTGCATCACCGCGCTTGAACAGGGCGTGGAGGGCGTGGTGATCCTGGACGGCAAGGAGCGGCACGCCGTGCTGCTGGAGCTTTTCACCGATCACGGCGCCGGCACGCTGATCCACCGCTGAAAAATACCACGGCCGCCTCGTGGGCGGCCGTGGTCCCTTCCCCCTCGTGCTGCGCTACGCGTTACTAAAGCGCTCACGACCGCGTGATTTCAGCGCCCGATCAAGGCATCACCTTGACGGAATTGCGGGCGCAAATGCGGCGGTCGGGAATCGGGCGTGGCCGATTGCCGCCGCGGCGCCGGTTGCGGCTTTTCCAACGTCATGGAGCGGTGATAAATTTCAGAGATTACATTTTTCGTGTCCTGAAAAGATTGCCAAGGTCTTCACAACGTTTGCGAAGGAAACGGCATGGTCCGACATATTTTTTGCCTTGCGCTGTTTCTCTCTCTGATCGCCGGTCCCGCCCATGCCTCCGAGCGCGTCGCGCTGGTCATCGGCAACGGCAATTACGTCAATGCCGGCGCGCTCGCCAATCCTGCCAACGATGCGCAGGCGGTGGCTGCGGCGCTCCGCGATGTCGGCTTCGACGTCTCGCTCGGCCGCGACCTCGGCCGCAACGCCATGGAGCAGATGCTGCGCGACTTCCTGCGCAAGGCGGACCGCGCCAAAGTCGCACTGCTTTACTTCGCCGGACATGGCATGCAGGTCGACGGCCGCAATTATCTCGTGCCGGTGGACGCCAAGATCGAGACCCCGGCCGATCTCGGCTTTGCGACGGTCGAGCTCGACCGCATCCTGGCCAATCTGGAAGATCCCGCGCGCGCGACCATCGTGATCCTCGATGCCTGCCGCGACAATCCGCTGTCGCGCAGCTTCGCCGCACGCAGCCGCTCGGCCTCGGTCGGCACCGGCCTTGCCGCCTATTCGACGCTCGGCACCGGCACCCTGATCGCCTTCGCCACCGCACCGGGCAAGGTCGCGCTCGACGGCGCAGGCCGTAACAGCCCGTTCACCGAGAGCCTCGTCAAGCATCTGCGCACCCCCGGCCTCGAGGTGCGTGCGATGCTGACGCGCGTGCGCGCCGACGTGATGGCGGCGACCCGCAATGCGCAATTGCCCTGGGACAATTCCTCGCTGATGGGCGACGTGTTTCTTGCAGGCCCGCCGCAAGCCGGTCCGGCCGCGGCAGCGATCCCGGTTGCGCCGCCGCCTGCGGCCTTGCCGCCTCCGGCGCCGCCCCCCGCCGCCCAGCAGCCACCGGCCATGGCGGCGCTGCCCGCGCCGCAACGGAGTGCGGACGACGGCTTTATCTTTCCGGATTCGCATCTGCGCCGGATTCATATCAGCGAGCTGCATGGCCTGTCGCAGGACCAGCTTCGCATTGCCCGCAACGAAATCTATGCGCGGCGCGGCCGCTTCTTCCGCGATCAGGCGCTCGCCGCGTATTTCTCGCGCTTTCCCTGGTACCGGCCGACGACCTGGGATGTGCAGCTCAGCGCCATCGAGCAGGCCAATGTCAAACTCATCCAGTCGATGGAGTGGTGATGCGCACGCTGGCTCCGGTCGCGCTTGCTGCGTTTGCATGCGTCGCGCCATGCGCGGCCAA
Source organism: Pseudorhodoplanes sp. (assembly GCF_046289595.1). Classification (GTDB taxonomy): domain Bacteria; phylum Pseudomonadota; class Alphaproteobacteria; order Rhizobiales; family Xanthobacteraceae; genus Pseudorhodoplanes. The sequence goes on along the minus strand of NZ_JBKBVB010000082.1, from coordinate 3,962 downwards.
TCCCGCGCTCGATGCGCTGGTCGCGGCCTATCCGGATCACCTTGCCGGCTACGAGAGCAACGACCTGATCTTCCGGGACGGCACGCGGCTTCCCATCGACGACGGCGTAAAGGGCAAGAGCTTCGAGCAGTTGCTCGACGCGCCGGACATCAAGGACCAGTTCGCCATTCCCTACCCGCTCGGCACCGCCAATCTCAGGCAGCCCGCGTTCAACGAGGATCCCGGCCGCATCCGCAACCAGGCGATGTTCGTGAAGATGTACGGCGACTGCCGAAAGGGCGAGGTGAAAGCACAGATGAAGGCCGTGCCCTGGCTGCCGAGCCGCGGCGGCGGCACGGTGATGGTCACGACCGCCAACGGCGTCGCCGATCAGCTCGCCAAGGTGTCGCGCGATCTCGAACAATTACCAAAAGAGATGACGCAATACATGGTGCCGTCATCCGGCACCTTTAATTGCCGCGTCATTGCCGGAACCAAAAGGCTCTCGGTCCATGCCTATGGCGCTGCGATCGATCTCAACGCGAAGTTCGGCGATTACTGGCAATGGTCGAAGCCGAAAGGCGGAACGCTCGCCTGGAAAAACCGCATCCCGCTGGAAATCGTCGAAGTCTTCGAGCGCCACGGCTTCATCTGGGGCGGCAAGTGGTATCACTACGACAGCTTCCACTTCGAATACCGGCCCGAACTGATCGCATTGGCCAGGCAGGGCTGGCCGAAGTGAAGCACGATCTTTCCCACGAACGCCAGCGCGGCGAACTCGGCGTCTCGCAGAAGACACCCAATGTGCGATGGGGTTCCGGATCTGCGCTCGCGCGCCTGAACTGACAGCAACTTGGCGGGAGCGGCCTTATTTCTTCCGCGTCAGCAGGAACACCGCCTGCTCGCCGAACAGATTCCAGAACCACCACGGCGCATTGAAGCGAAGCTTGCCGCCCCAGGCATTGAGCGCGACCGCCGCCTCCATCTTCACGCCGATCTCGTTACAGAGGTCGCGGAAATCGCGGATGGTGCAGAAGTGAATGTTCTGGGTGTCGTACCAGGTGTCCGGCAGATGCTTGGTGCGCGGCATGCGGCCGAGGAACAGAAGCTTGAGCCGCATTTTCCAGTGACCGAAATTCGGGAACGACACCACCGCACGCTCGCCGATCCGCAGCATGTGTTCGAGTACGACCTTGGGCCGCCAGGTCGCCTGCAAGGTCTGCGACAGGATCACGTAATCGAAGGCGGCATCGGGATAATCGGCAAGATCGGTATCGGCGTCGCCCTGGATCACGGCAAGGCCCTTGGCGACGCAGAGATTCACGCCCTCTCGCGAAATCTCGATGCCGCGGCCATCGACATTCTTGGTCTCGGTCAGGATTTTCAGCAATTCGCCGTCGCCGCAGCCGACATCCAGCACCCTGGCGCCGGGCCTGACCATCTGCGCCACCACCAGAAGGTCGACGCGCGCGCCCGAGCCGTTTCGCGCAGCATGAGAGGTCGCGAGTTCGCGGTGCGGGCGGGCGTGCATGTTCATGACTTTATACCCGGCCCTATCCTGCGGCCAGACCGCGCGCCCGCGCCGCACCGTCGAGAAAGCCACGGACGATCGCGAATAATTCCGGCTCATCCAGCAGGAACGCGTCGTGGCCCTTGTCGGTCACGATCTCGGCAAAGGACACCCGTGCGCCCGCGGCATTCAGCGCATGCACGATGGCGCGCGATTCCGAGGTCGGAAACAGCCAGTCGCTGGTGAACGATATGACGCAGAATCGCGTCGGCGAATTTTTGAAGGCATTGGCGAGCACGCCGCCATGCTCGGCGGCGATGTCGAAATAGTCCATGGCGCGGGTGAGATAGAGATACGAATTGGCGTCGAAACGCTCGACGAAGGACGAACCCTGATAGCGCAGATAGCTTTCCACCTCGAAATCGGCGTCGAACGAGAAGGTGGGATTGCTGCGGTCCTGAAACCGGCGTCCGAATTTCCGGTGCAGAGCGGCGTCCGACATGTAGGTGATATGCGCGCCCATGCGCGCCACCGCGAGCCCGCGGTGCGGATTGGTGCCCTCGATCAGATAGCGGCCATGCCGCCATTCCGGATCGGCCATCACCGCCTGCCGTCCGACCTCGTGGAAAGCGATATTCTGCGCCGAGTGCCGCGTCGCGCAGGCGATCGGCAGCACGCTGAAGACGCGCTCGGGGAAACTCTCCGCCCATTGCAGCACCTGCATCCCGCCCATCGAACCGCCTGCGACCGCAAACAGCGTCTCAATGCCGAGATGGTCGATCAGCATCGCCTGTGCGCGCACCATGTCGCGGATGGTGATGACCGGGAATTCCAGGCCATAGGGCCGCCCGGTCTTCGGATCGGTGGACGATGGGCCGGACGAGCCCATGCAGCCGCCGACCACATTGGAGCAGATGACGAAATAGCGTTCGGTATCGATCGGCTTGCCGGGACCGACCATGGTCTCCCACCAGCCATTCTTGCCGGTGACGGGATGCACGCTTGCGACGTGCTGGTCGCCGGTGAGCGCATGGCAGACCAGCACCGCATTGCTGCGCTGCGCATTGAGCTGGCCATAGGTCTTGTAGGCGATCTGGAACGGCGACAGGTCGATGCCGGAATCGAGCTTCAGCGGACGGTCGGCGCCGAACCGCACAATCTCGCAGTCCCGCGGGTGGTCCGCCTCGCGCGCACGAACGCTCTGCGCAGATTTCAGATCGGCCTCGGCCATGACGCAATAAACCCGGCAGCCCCGGAAGCTGATCCGCCATGCGGCATCCGGGCGATCGTTCTAGGTAGGCCTAACCGGCATTAAGTCAATGTTTTCTTTGATTTTGGGGGGCCGCCCACTTATTGATGCGGGCCTTCGTTAACGAGCAGGTCATGTCCGAAACGCCGTCCAAAAGCGTCCCATCGCTCGGTGCGCTCCGCGCCGAAATCGACCGGATCGACGAGGCCATGCATGCGCTCCTGATCGAGCGCAGCGAGATCATCGCGAACCTGATCAAGGTCAAGGGCACGCAGGAATCCGGCTCTGCCTTCCGTCCGGCCCGCGAGGTCGCGATGATGCGCAAGCTGGTGGAGCGGCATCGCGGCATCCTGCCGCTCGATACCGTCGAGAGCATCTGGCGGGTGATCATCGCCACCTTCACCCATGTCCAGGCTCCCTATGCCGTCCATGCCGATCTCACTGTCGGGGAGGCCGCGATGCGCGATTCTGCCCGTTTCCATTTCGGCTTCACGGTGCCATTCGTGCCGCATATGGGCGCGGGGCCCGCGATCGCCGCGGTCGCGGCATCGAAGGGCGATCTCGGCCTGGTGCCTGCGGTTTCGGTTGCCGGTTCCGGCGCCTGGTGGTCGGCGCTGGAGGGCGAGAAGGCACCGAAGATCATCGCCCGTCTCCCGTTCGTGGAGCGGCCGGATCATCCGGCTTCGCTGCCGGTTTTCGCGGTGTCGCACCCGGCCGCCGACGCGGTCATGGCGGAGGTCGAGGTCCATAGCGTACGGGTGTCGGGATGGGGCGCCGCCGCAGCGCGCACGCTCGCCCCGCTCGCCGAAGTGATCGCCGAGCCGGACGGCGCGTTCGACGGAGCCGCGCTCCTGATCTCGGTGCCGCAGGGCCAGACGCTTTCTGCCATCACCGATGCACTGGTGAAGGCCGGTGCCTCGGTCCGCGCCACGGCTCTCGTCGGCAGCCACGCGACCCGCTATACGCTTGCCGGAACGCGGCCGGTCGCGGCCGCCCGCTAGTTTTTGTCTTACGTATCGAGGTTCCTGAAATGACCGCAGCCCCGCGTCCGCAGCCGCGCCCCGGCGTCATGGATATCGCCGCCTATGTGCCGGGCAAATCCTCGGCACCGGGCGTCGAGAAGATTTACAAGCTGTCGTCGAACGAAAGCCCGCTCGGCGCGAGCCCACAGGCCATCGAGGCCTACAAGTCGGTCGCCAACGAGCTTCAGGATTACCCCGACGG
>NZ_JBKBVB010000081.1:0-20299 GCF_046289595.1 Pseudorhodoplanes sp. | reverse complement strand
GCGTGCCGCAGAACGCCGCGCAAAATTCGCCAAGATCGCCATCCCGTTTGCGCTGGGCTTTGCCTTTGTGTTTCCGGTTTTCGTGATCGCGGTCGGCGGCTGGCAGGGCTCGGTCAAGTGGATCGACAATTTCGGCATTCAGATTCTGATCTACATCATGCTCGGGCTCGGCCTGAACATCGTCGTCGGACTCGCCGGCCTGCTCGATCTGGGTTACGTCGCATTCTATGCGGTGGGGGCCTATTCCTACGCACTCCTGGCAAAGACTTTCGGCTTTTCGTTCTGGGTGCTGCTGCCGCTTGCCGGCATCCTGGCGGCTTTCTGGGGCATCCTGCTCGGCTTTCCGGTGCTGCGGTTGCGCGGCGACTATCTCGCCATCGTCACGCTTGCCTTCGGCGAAATCATCCGGCTCGTGCTGATCAACTGGGTCGAACTGACCGGAGGCTATGCCGGCATCTCTGGGATTCCGCGTCCGACTTTCTTCGGCATTCCGTTCACCGCCGGCGACGACGGATTCGCCGCACGATTCGGTCTCGAATTCTCCCCGATCTACCGCACCATCTTTCTTTATTACGTGATCCTGTGTCTCGTGCTGCTGACTGCGTTCGTGACCGTACGCCTGAGGCGCCTGCCGATCGGCCGCGCCTGGGAGGCGTTGCGCGAGGACGAGATCGCGTGCCGCGCACTCGGCATCGACACCACGAAAACCAAACTGTCCGCTTTTGCCATCGGGGCGATGTTCGGCGGCTTTGCCGGATCGTTCTTCGCAGCGCGCCAGGGCTTCATCTCGCCGGAAAGCTTCACCTTCATGGAATCGGCGATGATCGTCGCCATGGTCGTCCTTGGCGGCATGGGAAGCCAGGTCGGCGTCGCGATCGCCGCCATCGTCATGATCGGCGGCACCGAGATCATGCGCGACCTCGATTTCCTCAAAGCCATCTTCGGCGCCCAGTTCGACCCGACGCAATACCGCATGCTGCTGTTCGGGCTGGCCATGGTGTTGATCATGATCTGGAAACCGCGCGGTCTCATCTCCACGCGCGAGCCCACCGCCTTCCTGCATGAAAAGAAGACCATCTCCGCTAAATTCGTCAAGGAAGGCCGCGGATGAGCAGCTCGCGGGATGTGTTGCGCGTCGAACATCTCACCATGCGCTTCGGTGGGCTGGTTGCGGTGCACGACTTGTCCTTCGCCGCCCAGCACGGCGAAATCACCGCCCTGATCGGCCCGAACGGGGCCGGCAAGACCACGGTGTTCAACTGTATCACCGGCTTCTATCAGCCGACGGAAGGCCGAATCGCGCTGCAGAGAGGCAATCCCGCGGCATGGGACGAACTCGACGAATTGACCGCGAGCTCCGCCCGCAGCCGCACCATCAAGGACGGCGCCGTCTATTTGCTGGAACGCATGCCCGATCATGCGGTCGCCCGGCAGGCCCGCGTCGCCCGCACCTTCCAGAATATCCGCCTGTTCCGCGGCATGACCGTTCTGGAGAATCTGCTGGTGGCGCAACATTCGCCGCTGATGCTGGCATCCGGCTTTTCCTTGCTCGGCATTCTGGGAATGACCCCGTTCCGGAAAGCCGAGCGCGCCGCGATCGAGAAGGCCGCGCATTGGCTCGAAACCATCAATCTGGTCGAGCGCGCCGACGATCCCGCAGGCGACCTGCCCTATGGCGACCAGCGGCGCCTCGAAATCGCGCGTGCCATGTGCACCGATCCGGTTCTGCTATGCCTTGACGAACCGGCCGCCGGCCTCAATCCACGCGAAAGTGCGGAATTGTCCGAACTCCTGATCGCAATCCGCGACCGTCACAAAACGTCCGTACTCTTGATCGAGCACGACATGTCGGTGGTGATGCAGATTTCCGACCACGTCGTCGTTCTCGATTACGGCGAGAAGATTGCCGAGGGCAATCGCGACGAGGTCAAGAACGACCCGAACGTAATCGCCGCCTATCTCGGCGTCGAGCAGGAGGAGATGGAAGCGGTCGCCTCGGAGGTCGGGCTGTGATGGGACCGTCTCCCGCGTCCGCCGCCACCCCCCTGCTCGCGGTCCGCAACGTCACCACGATGTACGGCAACATCGTCGCGCTGCGCGGCGTCGATCTCGATGTCTATCCGCGCGAAATCGTCACCCTGATTGGGGCCAACGGCGCCGGCAAGTCGACGCTGATGATGACCATCTTCGGCAATCCGCGCGCGGCGTCGGGCCAGATCCTGTTCGAGGGCCGCGACATCACCCAGATGCCGACCCACGAGATTGCCCGCCTCGACATCGCGCAGTCGCCGGAAGGCCGGCGCATCTTCTCTCGCATGACGGTGATGGAAAATCTGCAGATGGGCGCGGCGGTGATCGGCGGCGCGCACTTCAACGAAGACCTGGAAATGGTGTTCGACCTGTTCCCGCGGATCAAAGAGCGCATCAATCAGCGTGGCGGTACGCTGTCCGGCGGCGAGCAACAGATGCTGGCGATCGCACGCGCGCTGATGTCGCGGCCGCGGCTTCTCCTGCTCGACGAGCCTTCGCTCGGCCTCGCTCCGCTGATCGTGAAGCAGATTTTCGACATCATCGCCGATCTGAACAAGCGCACCGGACTGACCGTTCTGCTGGTCGAACAGAATGCGTTTCATGCGCTGAGACTCGCGCATCGCGGCTATGTGATGGTCAACGGCCAGATCACCATGACCGGCACCGGGCGCGACTTGCTTGACCGGCCTGAAATTCGCGCTGCCTATCTCGAAGGCGGCCGCCGGGAAGCCTGACCGATGGATGCAATCGCCCACTTTTTCTACGAGGAAGACTCCTTCTTCGTCTTCCTGCTGGTCACGATCATTCTGGGCGGGAGCGCCGCCTTCATGACAGGACGCGCCATTGCTTTGACCTGGCGACCCTGGTGGCAGGTCGCCGCCTATATGATTCTGCTTGGCGGTGCGGTGCGGTTTTTCCACATGGCCCTGTTCGAGGGTCATCTGCTGACCCTGCATTACTACGTCGTGGATACTGCATTCTGCCTGCTGTTCGGCTTCCTTGGCTACCGGATCACCCGCGCGGGCCAGATGGCCGAGCAATATGGCTGGCTATACCGGCGGGCCGGGCTGATCAACTGGGCAAAAAAAAGGCCCGCGCCAAACGCCGCAGCCCACAAATCCGGCTGACCTTTTCTGCGCTTTGTCGTTAAATCCGGCGTGCGGCGGGGCCGGACCATCCGGCACTTCCACCCGCCAAACCTTTACAGGGGAGTTTCGAATGAAACGGATCACCGCGCTCGGCTCGGCGCTCACCTTGGCGCTCGGCGTTGCCGTGGCGTTGACGGGCCAAGCCGAGGCACAGGTCAAGTTCGGCGTCGCCGGCCCGCTGACCGGCTCGAACGCCGCCTTTGGCGCGCAGCTCAAGAACGGCTTCGAACAGGCCATCGCCGACATCAACGAGGCCGGCGGCATCCAGGGCCAGAAAATCACCACCGCCGTCGGCGACGACGTCGGCGATCCGAAACAGGGCGTCTCGGTCGCCAACAAGTTCTCCGCCGAGGGCGTGAAGTTCGTGATCGGTCATTTCAATTCCGGCGTCACGATGCCGACTTCGGAAATTTATCAGGAAAACGGCATTCTCGCGATTACCCCGGCCTCGACCAATCCGCGCGTCACCGAGCGCGGCATGTGGAACATCTTCCGCGTCTGCGGCCGCGACGACCAGCAGGGCGCGGTAGCCGCGGCGTATATCCTCAAGCACGCCAAGGACAAGAAGATCGCCATCGTCCATGACAAGACCACCTACGGTCAGGGTCTCGCCGACGAAACCCGCAAGGCGATCAACGCCGGCGGCGTCAAAGAAGTGCTCTACGAGGGCATCAATATCGGCGACAAGGATTTTTCCGCACTGGTCTCCAAGATCAAGGCGTCCGGCGCGGACATGGTCTATTGGGGCGGCCTGCACACTGAAGGCGGCCTGCTGGTTCGTCAGATGCGCGACCAGGGCGTGAAGGCAGTGCTGTTCGGCGCCGACGGCATCACCTCCGACGAGTTCGCCGCGATCGGCGGTCCGGGCGTCGAGGGCACGCTGATGACCTTCGCGCCGGATCCGCGCAAACGGCCGGAAGCCAAGGCCGTGATCGAGAAATTCCGCGCCAAGAAGTTCGAGCCGGAGGCCTACACGCTCTACAGCTATGCTGCCGTGCAGGTCATCAAGCAGGCGGCCGATGCCGCAAAGTCGCTCGACCCCAAGAAGGTCGCCGACCAGATCAAGTCCGGCCAGAAGTTCAACACCGTGATCGGCGAACTGTCCTTTGACAAGAAGGGCGACGTGACGCGTCCGGACTACGTCGTCTACGTCTGGAAGAAGGGCGCCGACGGCAAGATCACCTACGAGGAACTGCCGCCGAACATGCAGGGCTCGTAAGGCCTCGGGCGTCGAAGCAATCGGGCCCGCGCCAAAAGCGCGGGCCTTTCCATTTTCCGTTCGACCCTGCGCAAGCGGGGCCCCAGTGGAAACACCGGGCTGCCGCATACGGGGGAGCGAACAAAGCAAATGGTGACGCCTGCGCGCTTCAACATCGCCGCAAATCACTCTACACCTGCCCCATGCCCGATTTTTCCCCGCAGCAGGACGCGGCGCTCCGCGCGGTCTCCGGCTGGCTGAAAGCCAGGCCCGGCACCGGCTCGACCCCGCAGGTCTTCCGGCTGTTCGGCTATGCCGGCACCGGCAAGACCACACTCGCCCGCCATCTGGCCGAAAGCGTCGAGGGCAAGGTGTCCTACGCCGCCTTCACCGGAAAGGCCGCTCTGGTGATGCGCGCCAAGGGCTGCGCCGGGGCCTCCACCATCCACTCGCTGATCTACAAAACGCGCGAGAGCGGCGAGGAGACACCGAGCTTCGAATTGTGGGACGAGGCGCCCGCCTCCAAGGCGAAGCTGATCGTGATCGACGAATGCTCAATGGTCGATGCCGAACTGGGCCGCGACCTCCTTTCCTTTGGCATTCCCGTCCTTGTGCTGGGCGATCCGGCGCAATTGCCGCCGATCCAGGGCGCGGGATTTTTCACCTCGGCCGAACCGGACGCCATGCTGACCGAGGTGCATCGCCAGGCCAAAGACGACCCGATCGTCCGGCTCTCGATGCTCGCGCGCGACGGCCTGCGGCTCGATCCCGGCCGCTACGGCGACAGCGAGGTGGTGCTGCGCAGCGATTTCGATCCGGACCGCGTGATCGAGACCGATCAGATCCTGGTCGGCCGCAACAACACCCGGCGCGCCTACAACACCCGGCTGCGTGAGCGCCTCGGCCGCGAGGAAGGCCTCCCAGTCGCCGGCGACAAGCTCGTCTGCCTGCGCAACAACCGCAAGAAAGGCCTGTTCAATGGCGGATTGTGGACGGTGAAGGAGCGCGGCGTCGGCAAGTCGAAAAGCATCATCACCATGCGGATCATGCCGGACACCGATCTGTCCGGTGCTGTTCTCGGCATCAAGGGCGTCAAGGTTTCGGTCCGCCGCGAATGCTTCCTCGGCGGCATCGAGGATTTCGACTGGGCACAGCGCAAGAAATACGACGAGTTCGATTACGGCTATGTGCTGACTGTGCACAAGGCGCAAGGCTCGCAATGGGATGACGTGGTCTTGTTCGACGAAAGCTTTGCCTTCCCCGACAGCCGCGCGCGCTGGCTCTATACCGGGATCACCCGCGCGGCGAAGAAGCTGACCGTCGTGGTGTCGTAACGCCGCGATGCCCGGCCTTGGGGCCGGGCATCCGTGCCAGCCTACTGCATGAACCAGCCGTGGCTGACCACCAGCGACTGGCCGGTCATGACGTTGTTTGTGGCAGCCGCAAAGAACAGCACGGCATCGGCGACGTCATCGGTGGTGGTGAATTCGCCGTCCACCGTTTCCTTCAGCATGACGTTCTTGATCACCTGCTCTTCGGTGATGCCGAGCTGCTGCGCCTGTTCCGGAATCTGCTTCTCGACCAGCGGCGTGCGCACAAATCCGGGACACACAACATTGGCGGTGACGTTGTATTCCGCGCCTTCCTTGGCCAGCACCTTGGCAAGCCCGATCAGGCCGTGCTTGGCGGTCACATAGGGCGCCTTCAGCTTCGAGGCCTCCTTGGAATGCACCGAGCCCATATAGATCACGCGGCCATATTTCGCGGCATACATGTGCTTGAGGCAAGCCTTGGTGGTGAGGAACGCGCCGTCGAGATGGATCGCGAGCAGCTTCTTCCAGTCCGAATAGGGAAAGTCCACAAATGGGTGCACGATCTGGATTCCGGCATTGCTGACCAGGATATCGATCTTGCCGTATTTTGCGACGGTATCGGCCACACCCTTCTCGACCTGAGCCTCGTCGGTGACGTCCATCGATACCGCAAAGGCGTCGCCGTGTTTGGATTTGATCTCGTTTGCAGTCGCCTGTGCCGCGTCGAGATTGAGATCGGCGATGACGGGAATGCCGCCCTCGGCGGCAAACCGCAGCGCGATTTCCTTGCCGATGCCACTTGCAGCACCGGTCACCATCGCTACTCTTTTGTTGAAACGCGCCATCGCAATATCCTTTCGTCCTATTTCAGGTAGTCATACACGACCTCGCCGAGGCCAAGCGTCAGATCTGCAATGTAGTGCGTACCGGACACCACCTCGCGTACCGGCAGCCGGTTCACGTCGCACATCGCATGATCGAACAATTGCAGCGCGGCCGGTCCGGTCCACGCGCCCTTCAGCGTCACGTCCTCCATGTAATAGCGCACGAGTTCGCAGATGCGCGGCGTGCAGTCGACATGCGGGATGATCTTGATCATGAAAGCGGGCTTCGCCATGGCCTTCTTGAGCGGATCAAGCGGCAATTCGCGATGCTTGTAGCCCATGGTGGCAGTCACGCAGAGCACCGAGCCGTAATGCAGCGTGCCGACCAAAGTCTCCTGCTCATGTGAGATTTTCGGGCTCGCGAGCTTCTTCGGGAAGCCCCAGATTTCGCGCCCGCCCGCGATCGGCGAATTGTCGTCGAGATACATGGCGTGGACATAGCCGCCCTCCTGGACCTCGCCGGACGGCGTCGTGAAGCGGACCGGAATCACCTGCCCGGTCTCGGTATAGTCGCCGAAGCCGGTCGAATCCGGCATGCGGATGAACTCATAGGCGACGGTGTCGCCCGCCACTTCCAGCGGCTCCGGCACCACCTCGCGCAGCTTCTCCGGATCGGTGCGATAGGTGATGACCACGAATTCCCGGTTGTAGAACTTATACGGCGGCTTCGGATAGGCCGGATCGTTCAGCGGCATGGCGAAGGCTTTCGCCTTGACGTCGGCAATGTTCATGGGATGGCTCGCTGCTCAATCGTTTCGGTAAGGGTCAGGCGCCAACTTTATCAAAAGTCGCAACGCCGTCCTTCGCCGACGGACGCTGCAGCACCTCGGGACTGCTGAGCGTCCGAGCCGTGTCGGCGTAGCCGGCGGCCCAATGCTCCTCCATCATCCCGCGCGAAAACAGGAAGTCCTTTGACGTGCCTTCATATTGCTTGGAGCGGTAGATAAGGTGGACGATATTGTAGACTGTCTCGTCGGCTTCGCTGCGCAGCAACGAAAGCTCCGGATCGTTGTTCAAAAGCTCCTGGTCCGGAACCATCTGCAACAGCCGCAACGCGGCGCGGCGCAGCCGCTGCATCTTCTTGAACTGGTCGGTATTGGCGCGCGTGCGGCTCGAATAACGGATTTCCTTCTGCCGCACATCGAGGCCGATGATGTCCTGCGGCAATTCTCCCGTCGCACTCCACAGATCGACCTGAAACGCCAGCGTGTCCTTGCGCGGGCGCGTGCCGAGCACCCATTCGAGCGGCGTATTCGACAACAGCCCGCCGTCCCAGTAGTAATCGTCGCCGATCCTGGTCGCCGGAAAGCCGGGAGGCAGCGACCCGCTCGCGATGATATGGTCCGGGGTAATCGCTTCCTCGTCGGAATCGAAATAGCGCATGTTGCCCGAGCGCACATTCACGGCGCCGACGCACAACCGCAGCTCCCTCGCGTTGATCCGGTCAAAGTCCACCAGCGATTGCAGCGTCTCGCGCAACGGACTGATATCGTAGAAGCTCTCGACCTCCGGGCGCCGGCCCGGCCACAGGTAGAACGGCAGCGGGCGGGGAACGAAGAACCCCGGCGCGCCGCCCAGTACATTGCTCAGCGCATAGGCCCGATTGACGGCGAGATGCATCATGTCGCCGCCGGTTGCCGCGAAATCCCACAGCGGTGTCGCCAGCGGCAGGGCGCATGGCGGCGGCTCGGTGATCGTCTCCCAGAAGCGCCGCAATGCCGCAACGCGCCGTTCCGGCGGGTTGCCTGCAATCAGAGCGGCGTTGATGGCGCCGATGGAAATGCCGGCGACGCAATCGGGGTGCAGATCGGCTTCCGCCAGCGCCTGATAGACGCCGGCCTGATAGGAGCCGAGCGCGCCGCCGCCCTGCAGCAGCAACGCAATCCGCTCGAATGGCGGGCGCTCCTTGACGGGTTCGATACGGATTTCAGGCATGAGCGGATATCTGCAGCTGGTTGTCCATCGCCGCCTCCAGCCCCGTTCATAGCCGCCGTGGATCAACGATTGGTTTAAGCGCTGCCCGCGTCCGGTGACAGCACGATGTCAACGTAAACGAAGCGGCATGACATCGTGCTGTTCATCCGGTTCTGCACGAAAATCGTGCAGTTCATCGCGCATCGCGTTTAGCCTGCGCGACCGCAGCGGCCTTGCGCTGGCGTCCGAGCTCCATCGGCCGCATCAGATTCTGGCGCTTGCTGCTTGCAACATTGCGCATGCCGCGATGGGCGGTCCGGCTGTTGAAGGGCGCTCCGCCCCCGCCCTTCTCTTCGCTCGCCTGCTTCATATCGAGCGCCTTGCGCGCAGCTTCGACCTGGGAGACCGCGGCCATCAGCCGGCGCCGCCGTTCGACCTCGCTGTTGAGACGGCGCACCGCCATGGCGAGGACGGCGAGCTTCGCCTTAGAGCCGACGTCGGATTTGGACGGCGTTGCACCCTTGGGTGCGCCTTTGCCCCGCATTTCACGGCGGCGCTGGTTGGCATTGGTCTTGGCCTTGTCGCGCCGCTCGCGCACCAATTTGACGAGATCGGCCAGCTCCTGGTCGGACAATTCCTGCAGCGCCGGATGGTGGCTCTTCTCGACGAGCTCGCGCTCATCGGCACTCAGCGCGCGCTCTTCTTCCTTGCGGGTCATGGCCATCGCCTACGGTCTCCTTGGTTGTCAATCCCGATGATTCGATCAGCTTATGGGCAGCGACCGCGAAGCGGTCCATGCGCCTTGCCTCGCATAGTCCCGCAGGCGCGGTTCACCCGATCCGGCCCAGAGCCGGAAACAATTCCAGCAACCAGAAACTCATGGTCGTGATGCCGCCGGTGAGAAACATGATCCCGGTCAAGACCAGGAGGCCGCCCATGGCCATCTCGACCTTCTGCATATGCGAACGAAACCGCGACATGAATGCGGCGAAAGGCTCGGCGGCGAAAGCTGCGAGCACGAAGGGGATGCCGAGACCGAGCGAGTAGACAGCGAGCAGGCCAGCACCCTTCGCCACCGTTGCCTCGGACGCCGCCACCGCGAGGATGGCGGCAAGGATCGGCCCGATACAGGGCGTCCAGCCGAATGCGAAGGCGAGCCCCATCGCGTAGGCACCCCACAGCCCGATCGGCTTTGCCATGCCGAGCCGCTTTTCCCGAAGCAGGAAGCTGATCCGGGTCAGCCCGAGGAAATGCAGTCCCATCAGGATGATGGCGATCCCGGCGACGGTCGCCAGCACATCCGAATAGGCCCGCAAGAGGCCGCCGATCAGAGTCGCGCTCGCCCCGAGCGCAATGAAGACGGTGGAGAATCCGGCCACAAACAGGCCAGCCGCGACAACGGTCTCGCGCCGGACCTGCGGTTCCGGTTCCGCGTCGGCAAAGCGCTCGAGCGACGTGCCCGCCAGGTACACAAGGTAGGGAGGCACCAGCGGCAACACGCACGGCGACAGGAAGCTGATCAGGCCCGCGAACAGGGCGGCGAGGATGGACACGTCCGGCATGGCGGCGGTTGTGCATGGCTCAGACGGCTCCTGCAAGCACGGCGGGGCCACCTCGCCATGATGTGACCGGCCGGGCGGGATTTCGCCGCCATGTGCCGTCGCGGGACTTGACCCGGCGATCCATCCTTTCGAAGACAATCAACGGACCCGCGGGGTCAGGCCCGCCGCTGACTTGTTCTGGAGATGCCTTGTGCGCAACCTCCTCACCGATGTCGCCGGTTTGAAGGTCGGCCATGCCGACGACCCGGCGCTTGGCTCTGGTTCCACCGCCATCGTGTTCGACGAACCGGCTGTTGCGTCTGTCGATCTGCGCGGCGGGGGGCCTGGCTCGCGTGAAACCGAGCTGCTGGCGGCCCACTCCACCGTCGAGCGGGTGGACGCGATCGTGCTGTCCGGAGGATCGGCGTTTGGTCTTGACGCGGCCTCGGGCGTTCAGGGCTGGTTGCATGAGCGCGGCCGCGGCTTCCCGGTCGGCGGCGCACGCGTGCCGATCGTGCCGGGCGCGATCGTTTTCGATCTCCTGGCCGGCGGCGACAAGCAATGGGGGCGCTTTTCGCCCTACCGCGAGCTCGGCTATCGCGCGGCATCGGCGGCGGCTCTCGACTTCGCGCTCGGCAGCACCGGCGGCGGCCTTGGCGCAACGACCGCCACCCTCAAAGGTGGTATCGGTTCGGCCTCTGCGAGGACGCGCGAGGGCATCACGGTCGGCGCCATCGTCATCGTCAATGCTGTCGGCAATGTCACCATCGGCGACGGTCCGCATTTCTGGGCGTCGCCGTTCGAACAGGACGGCGAGTTCGGCGGGCGCGGCTGGCCGGCACGCTTTGGCGAAAGCGAACGCGCCTTGCGTCTCAAGGGCGGCGGGCCGGGTCAGTCCACGACCATCGCGCTCGTCGCAACCGACGCCCTGCTGACCAAGGCGCAATGCCACCGTCTTGCTGTGATCGCGCAGACCGGCTTTGCGCGCGCAATCTATCCGGTGCACACGCCGCTCGACGGCGACATCGTGTTTGCCGCCGCAACCGGGAAGACCCACCTGCCCGATCCGTTGATCGCGCTGACGTCGCTTGGCGCGCTCGCCGCCAATGTGCTGGCTCGCGCCGTGGCCCGCGCCGTGTACGAAGCGACTGCATTGCCTTTTGCCGGCACGCTGCCCGCGTGGCGCGACAAGTTCGCCTAAAATTCAACCGATAAACCATGCTGGCAGGATGATCGAACCGCGCCCGTTCTTGGGGGTTGCCGGCATGACGATAATCGCCGCGGAGCAAGCGATCATGCCGGTGAATCTGAGGCCGATCCCGTCAAGCCTGTTGCGTGGGCCGCAATCGGAGACGGCAGGAATCCGCGACGCGGCTTATAATCCCGACCGGCGCGAATTGCAGATCACCTTCCGATCGGGACGAGCCTTCGCGTATAGCAACGTGCCGCCGCAGCTTTACGCAGCCTTCCGGAAGTCACCCTCACCCGCTGCATTTTTCAGCATCGCGATCCGCGGCCGTTACCGCTTTCGCGAATTGACCGGACTGCCGCAACAGACGCGGCATTAGCGCGAGAACCGCTCGGCGCTGTACGGCACAGGATCGGTGAAGGGCTCAGCGCCCGTCATCATCTCGGCGAGCAGACGGCCACAGGCCGGGCCGAGCGTCAGGCCCCAATGGGCATGGCCATAATCTAGCCAAAGCCCGGGCTGGCCCGGCGCCCGGCCAACCACCGGCATCGAATCCGGAAAACATGGCCGCCGGCCCATCCAGGGTTCGGCCTCAATGGGATCCCCAATCGGAAACAGGGCGCGGGCCTGCGGCATCAGGCGATCGAACTGCACCGGCGTGGGACGCGCGTCGCGATGCGCAAATTCGGCGCCGGTGGTCAGCCGCAGCCCCTGCTCCATCGGCACCACGGCATAGCCGACCTCGGCATCGAGCACGGGCCGGTTCAGCCCCTTGTTGCCGAGCGGCCGGAAGTGCCGGTGATAGCCGCGCTTGACCTCAAGCGGTAGTTTTATGCCGAGCGGGTCGAGCAATTCCGGCGCCCAGGGACCGAGCGTCACAACCGCGCTCGCGGCATCGACCGGACCTTCGGACGTATCCACCCGCCAGCGGCCATTGGCGCGGTGCAGCGAACGGGCGTCGCCGGTGAGCGTCACGCCGCCAAGCGACCGGAACAGATCGACATAGGCGCGGGTCACAGCAAGCGGATTGCTGACGCTTGCCGCCTGCGGCCAGAAAATGCCGCGCTCGAAAACCGGCGACAGGCCGGGCTCGAGCGCCATCGCGCCGTCTACGTCAAGCCGCTCGAATGAAAGTCCCGCCGCCGCAATCGCGTCGAGGTCGGACTTGGCTTCGTCGAAGGCGCGGGTCGTGCGGTAGATCTTCAGCCAGCCATTGGTGCGCAGATAGCGTTCGGCGCCCGCCTCCCGCATCAGCGCCTCATGCTCGGCGATGGCGGCGGCGAAGAGCGGGCGCATCTTGGTTGCGAATTCGAGCATCGCCTCTCCGCTCGAATGCCGCAGATAGGCGAACAGCCAGGGCGCAAGCTTTGGCAAATGGGACAGATGATAATTCGCTTCGGGCGCCTGCTTGAACGCGATCTTCAGGAGTGCCGTCAGCTTGGTCGGAAACGGATACGGGAAATAGGTATTGCCCTCGATGATTCCGGCATTGCCATAGGAGGTCTCCTCGCCCGGCCCGCCGCGGTCGACCAGCGCCACGGCAAGGCCCCGCTTCGCGAGGTGGATCGCGGCGGATACGCCGACGATCCCGGCGCCAAGAACGATCGCATCGGTACGAGCCATGTGGTCCCCAGAACTGAGCTGCCGCCGCGCCGGTGCTGCGACGGCGCGATTGAATGCCACAGAAATATGGATTGCGCGACCGGCCTCGCGTATGACCGGCCATGCTCTTTTTTGACGCAGGTCTACTCGCACCAGGTCTTGCCGCGCTTGCCTGGCTCGGCCGGCAGGGAACCCGCGCGGTCGCGGCGGTGGTGATCATCGGCGTTTCGGTGCCCGCGCTGGGCGTCGTCAAGCCGCTTCTGCCGGCATCGGTGTTTCTGCTGCTGGTGCTGACATTCCTGCGCGTCGATCCGCGCGCCATCCATGCACGTCTCGCCCGGCCCGGCCTCGTCATTGCTGCGAGTATCTGGGTCATGCTGGCGCAGCCGGTGCTGCTGATCGGGCTTTATTGGCTCGTAGGGTTCAAGCACCAATCGCCAGTGCTGTATCTGGCGCTGCTGCTGCAGGCTGCCAGCATTCCGATGATGTCCTCGCCGGCCATTGCGGCGATCATGGGCCTCGACGCGGCCCTGGTGCTGACCG
This sequence comes from Pseudorhodoplanes sp., assembly GCF_046289595.1. GTDB lineage: Bacteria > Pseudomonadota > Alphaproteobacteria > Rhizobiales > Xanthobacteraceae > Pseudorhodoplanes. The sequence goes on along the minus strand of NZ_JBKBVB010000081.1, from coordinate 6,936 downwards.
CACTGGTCGGCTGCACCTTGCTGATCGCCCTCTCTGCCCCGATGTTCGTGCGCGTATTCGCGGACGGCGCTATCAGCCTGTCGCCGGTGGACCTGGGACTGACGCTGTTCGCGATGCTGGCGGGCGCGGCCCTGATTGCAAATATCATCCGGCGCCTTGCCGGAACGGATTTCATCGCCCGACGGCGCGCGGAGCTTGACGGATTGAGCGTGCTGCTGCTGCTGGTGTTCTGCTGCGCCCTGATGCATGACGTGGCGGCGCGCAGCCTTGCCGATCCTTTGCTCGCAATCGGCCTCTTCGCCCTCGCCTTCGGTGTCGGCATCGCAATGCTGGCTCTGACCGTGATGGTGTTTTCGCCCGCCGGATGGCGCGACGCCTTCGCGCTCGGCCTGATGACGTCCCAGCGCAATACCGGCCTGATGCTGGCGGCAGCCGGCAGCGTGTTACCGGATCTGGTCTGGTTCTACTACGCGATGGCCCAATTCCCGATCTATTTCGCTCCCTTCCTGCTCGACCCGCTGGCACGAAGAATTAACAGCCGGGTTTGAGCTTCGTTGCCCGTCGGTAAGGGGGGTGCTAGGCAGTCCGAATGACCCGCCCGCTCCTGATCGCGCCATCGATTCTTGCCTCCGACTTCTCCAGGCTTGGCGAAGAAGTCCGCGCCGTCGACGCCGCCGGCGCCGACTGGATCCATCTCGACGTGATGGACGGCCATTTCGTGCCGAACATCACTTTCGGCCCGGACGCCGTGAAGGCGATGCGGCCCTATTCGAGCAAGATTTTCGACGTGCATCTGATGATCGCGCCGGTCGATCCGCATCTCGAAGCCTTCGCCAAGGCCGGCGCCGATATCATCACCGTCCATGTCGAAGCCGGACCTCACCTCCACCGCTCGCTGCAGACCGTGCGCGCGCTCGGCAAGAAGGCGGGTGTCACCATGAATCCGGCAACGCCGGAAAGCACCATCGAGCATGTGCTCGATCTGGTCGACCTGGTCCTGGTCATGTCGGTCAATCCGGGCTTCGGCGGGCAGGCTTTCATTCCGGCCGCGGCCGAGAAAGTCGCGCGCATCCGCACGATGATCGGAGCGCGCCCGATCGATATCGAAGTGGACGGCGGCATCACCGCCGAAACCGCGCCGAAGGTCGCGGCCGCCGGCGCCAATGTACTGGTGGCGGGCTCAGCCGTGTTCAAGGGCGGCGCCTCCGCCTATCGTGAAAATATCGCGGCAATCCGCAACGCGGCGGCGTTGGTGCGAGGCGAAGCGGCGTGATCGCGCCGGGCCATGCGCTGAGCCTGCTCGCCGGCAAGCTGGAGCCTGGCGAGCGCATTCTCTATGCGGTACGGCCCGATATCGGGGTAGCGCTGCGCAACAAGATGTTCCTGTGGTGGATCGGCATCCCCTGGTGCGCGGGAACGCTCAGCCTGTATTTTGCGGGCCGGGCCTCGCCTGCGGTCGCGCTGCCGCTCGCGAGCGTTGGGATCGCGATGCTGCTCGCGCCGATCATCGTGGCGATCGACACGCGCTATACAATCTATGCGATTACCGACCGCCGCGCGCTCATCGTCCATGACGGCTGGCGTCCGAGCCTCGTCAGTTGTCCGTTCGAGCGGATGGATGCGACACTGGAGATCATGGCCGCAGGCGGCAAAGGCGGGCATCTATACTTCGCCTCGGGGATGCCCACAAAGCTCCGCGATGTCGACTATACCGGCAAGCTGGCCTTGCGCGATCTGGCCGATCCGCAGGAGGCCGCCAACCGGCTCGACGCTGCACGCAAGAGCCGCTGACGGCCTAAGATCCCTCCCGCCGAATCAACCGCTCTCCCGAAAGGTCCGGACTTCCGAAATGATGCAGATCGTCCTCGTGGTGTGCCTGACGGCCGGATTCGCAGCGACGGCCGATGCCGCAAACAAGCGCGTCGAAAAGCGGCTCGATACCCTCGATCCCATGACCCGGCTGGATCAGGTCTGCGCGATGGAGGCGATGGCGCGGGTCCGCAAGGACGACAAGTCGTTCCGGCCTGACCGCGCCATCACCTATGCCCTCTCCGCGCCCGACATCAAAGGCAGCACCATGACCGGCAATGGCGGCGCATTCCGCAGCAAGGGCCAGTGGTACCGGTATTCGTTCACGTGCGAGGCCACGGCCGACCACAAGTCGGTGTCCAGCTTCAGCTACAAGATCGGCGATCCGATCCCCGAGGATCAGTGGGAAACCTACGGGCTGTTCCGCTGACCGGACGGCGGCGCAGCTAAGGCTGTGAAAACCGCCCGAACGCCTGCCGGCGGGGTTTGCCGCGCCGCCGTCGCGTGTTACGCGACGGACCGCATCCATCCCGCGAGCGACCCATGATCCCGCGCTATACGCGTCCCGAAATGGCGGCCATTTGGTCGCCCGAGACCAAATTCCGCATCTGGTTCGAAATCGAATCGCATGCGGCCGACGCCATGGCGGACCTCGGCCTGATCCCGAAGGAGGCCGCAAAGATCATCCGCGAGAAGGGCAGCGCCGCGACTTTCGACGTGGCGCGGATCGACGACATCGAGGCCGAGGTCAAGCACGACGTCATCGCCTTCCTGACCCATCTCGCCGAAATCGTCGGCCCCGAGGCGCGCTTCGTGCATCAGGGCATGACCTCGTCGGACGTGCTCGATACCTGCCTCTCGGTCCAGCTCGCACGCGCGAGCGACATTCTGATCGCCGATATCGACCGGCTCCTCGCCGCACTGAAGCGACGGGCTTTCGAACACAAGCTGACGCCCACCATCGGCCGCTCGCACGGCATCCATGCCGAGCCCGTGACCTTCGGACTGAAGCTCGCCCAGGCCTATGCCGAATTCGACCGCGCCAGGACACGGCTGATCGCAGCCCGCAAGGAGATCGCGACCTGTGCGATTTCGGGCGCGGTGGGCACCTTCGCTCAGATCGACCCGCGGGTGGAAGCGCATGTCGCAAAGGCGATGGGGCTTACGCCTGAGCCGGTCTCGACCCAGGTGATCCCGCGCGACCGGCACGCCATGTATTTCGCCACCCTCGGCGTCATCGCCTCGTCGATGGAGCGGCTGGCGATCGAAATCCGGCACCTGCAACGGACAGAGGTGCTGGAAGCCGAGGAGTTCTTCTCGCAGGGCCAGAAGGGCTCGTCGGCGATGCCGCACAAGCGCAATCCGGTGCTCACCGAGAACATCACCGGCCTCGCCCGCATGGTGCGCGCCTATGCATTGCCGGCGATGGAAAACGTCGCGCTCTGGCACGAGCGTGATATTTCGCATTCCTCGGTCGAGCGCATGATCGGACCCGATGCCACCGTGACGCTCGATTTTGCGCTCAACCGCCTTGCCGGCGTGATCGACAAGCTGGTCGTGTATCCGGAGAACATGCAGAAAAATCTCGACCGGCTCGGCGGCCTTGTGCATTCGCAGCGCGTTCTGATTGCGCTGACCAACAAGGGCGTGTCGCGTGAGGACGCCTACCGGATCGTGCAGGACAACGCGATGAAGGTCTGGCGCGGCGAAGGAGATTTTCTGGCTTTCCTGAAGGCCGACCCGCGCGTCACCGCGAAGATGAGCGCCGCCGAGATCGAGGAAAATTTCGACCTCGGCTATCACTTCAAGCACGTCGACACGATTTTCCGGCGCGTGTTCGGCGAGGCATGAGCATCACTCCCGCGCCGTCGGCTGGCGCGGATGCACATAGTCCCTGAAGTCGTCGAACGATTTCCATCCGGGCTCAACCGGGTCGCAGCCCGGCCTTGGGGTATAAACCGACGGCGCGGCCAGGGTCATCTCCGGGATATAGCGCGGGCAGTTCGGAAAGATCGCCCTCGCCTGTACGCGCACCATGAGTTGCGCCCCGATCGTCTTTGATAGCAGCGGATCGTCGCGGCTGACTATTGCCGTGCCATTGACGCGCAGACGCCTCGGCTTGCCGTGCAGTGCGATGAACAGAAGACCGACATTCGGATTGACCAGCGCGTTGCCGAGGCTCTTGAACATCCCATTGCCGTCATAGTCCGGAAAGGCGAGCTCGGAGTCGCCTGTCACACGCACAAAGCCGGCCGGACCTCCCTTGAACGAGCAGTCGGGGCGGCCTTGCGCATCGGCCGTCGCGATAAAGAAATAGACGACGCTCTCGATGAATGCCTTGTCGTCGGCAGTGAACGCCGTCCGTGTCAGCTTCTCTTCGAGACGGTCCGAAATGCGCCGGGAATCGAACTGGTCCTGCAGACGGCGATTGCCGTCGTGGTACATGATCGTGTCTGCCATGCGCGTCCTCCGCTGGAAATCAGCCACTCTCAATGGTTCGAATATCGATCTCGGATGTGAGCGTGCGGTGCACCGGGCATTTGTCGGCGATTTCGAGGAGCCGCTTGCGCTGATCTGCGTCGAGTTGTCCGGTCAGCGAGACCACGCGGTCGATACGGTCGACCTTGCCCTCTTTGGTCTCGCAGGCTTCGCAATCAGCGGCATGGATACGCGAATGCTTCAGCTCAACCGACACGCGATCAAGCGGCAGCCCCTTGTGATCGGCATAGAGACGCAGCGTCATTGACGTGCATGCGCCCAGTCCAGCCAGCACCAGGTCGTAAGGTGTCGGTCCTGAATCGAGCCCGCCCTGCGCCAGCGGCTCGTCCGCGATCAGGCTGTGACGTCCGGCCCGGATCGTTTGCTGGAACTTGCCCTGTCCGGTCTCGGTAACCGTCACGCCGCCCGACGCGGCTTCGACATGCTCCATCAGCGCCGGCATATCGAGATAGCGCTCGGCCCAGGCCGCAATAACGTTGGCGACGTAAGCGGCATCTTCCTTGCGGCTCAGGAGATGGTCGGCCCCGGCCAGCGACACGAAGCTCTTGGGATGCTTCGCCGCGACAAACATTGCCGTCGCGTTGTCGATGCCGACGATCTCGTCGGTCGGAGAATGAAAGATCAGCAAGGCCTTGCGCAGCTTCGCGATGCGCTCGGCCTGTTTGTGCGATTCGATATCGTCCAGAAACGCGCGCGTGATCCGGAAAGGGCGTCCGCCGAGCGAGACTTCGAGTTCGCCGGCCTCGCGGATCTTGTCGACCTGATTGCTGAACAGATGGGTGACATGCGCCGGGTCGGCGGGTGCGGCAATGGTCACGACCGCGCGGGCCTCCGGGATTTCCTGTGCCGCAGCGAGGATCGCAGCGCCCCCGAGGCTGTGCCCGATCAGGAGTGCGGGTCCGTTCCTCTGCTCGCGCATATGCCGTGCCGCCGCGATCAGGTCGGACACGTTGGAGGAAAACGTGGTGTTGGCAAATTCGCCCTCGCTCGATCCAAGTCCGGTAAAGTCGAAACGCAGCACCGCGATGCCGAGCGCAGTCAGTCCCGCCGCAATGCGTTTTGCCGCATGGATGTCCTTGCCGCAGGTGAAGCAATGGGCGAAGAGCGCATAGGTGCGGGGCTTGCCCACCGGGAGATCGAGCAAAGCAGACAGCCGCTCGCCACGGTCATTGAGGAAATCGAAGCGTTCGGCGGGCATGCGGCTCTCCAGGCGATCTGGCTGGCCCGGCATGGACCGGCGCAGTCTTACCGCAGGCGCCGGTCCCCGGCAAAATCACGCGGCCGAAACCTTGCGGATGCTTCAGTCGATCTTCGCTTCGTCGCGATACATCACCTTATGGCGATGCTCGCGCACCCATTCGTCGATCTGCTCGGTCGTCATGAAATTCGTCATGTCAAACCGGTCGAAGCTCATAATCTGCGGCAGCGTCTTTTTCCAGCGCTTGTAGGGCGCCTTTGCCGGCACGCCGAACAGCATGATGTCGATGATCGACAGCTCGTCCGGCACGCCGAGCAGAGGTTTCAGCGCGGCCTGCGCGTCCTCCTGCCCGATCGCGGTCACCCACCACACCTGATAGCCGAGCGCGGCCGCGGCAAGATGCGCCGACATGGTGGATGCGGCTACGCTTTGCAGCAATATCCGCTCGGCATTGGCCTGATATTGCTTGTCGAGATCGGAACCATCCATCAGCACCGGAAAGGCGCGCACGAACCGGAAATCGGCGGCCACCACAACAAAACCGGGCGCGGTTTCGAGCCCGCGGTAATTCGGGGTCGGGAATTTCATTCTCATCTTGGCACGCTTGCGCTGCTCGTCCACGAAATAGTCGGCGATCTGCTTTTTCACCGCCGGCTCGGTCACGACGATATAGTGCCAGGGCTGGGCGTTCGCTCCCGACGGCCCGTGCCGTGCGGCCTCCAGGACCATCTCGATATGCTCCCGCGGCACCGCAATGTCTGTGCGGAATTGCCGGGTGGTCAGGCGGTTGCGCACGGTATCCATCAGCGCTTCGTAGCGCGCCAGATTGGGCTCGAAGCGCGTGGCCATGTCGTTCATGGCGTCCTCCCGGACCTTGGTTTTATCTTCGGGAGAGTGGAAATTCCCCCCTCACCCGTCAAGGCACGGCTTTGCGAGCGATGCGCCGGCATGCGAGAAGCGCATTCGCAAGAAACGAACCAGGAAGTTCACATCGATGCGCAAGCCCGCGAAGAAGAAGCCGCCATTGCCCCGCCTTTCGATTCCGGAAGAAGACGACCTTTCTGCAAAGCAGCGCGAGTTGCTCGCCGATATCCGCAAAAGCCGGGGCTCAGGCGTCCTGGGCGGACCGTTTGCCGTGTTTCTGCAGGCCCCCGAATACGGCGATCTGGCGCAGAAGCTCGGGGCCTTCTGCCGCTACCGGACATCGGTGCCGCCTGCGCTGTCGGAGTTCACTATCCTGATGCTGGCCCGCTTTTGGCGCTCGCAATATGAATTCTGGATTCACGCGCCGATCGCCCAAAAGGCGGGCGTCAAAGCCGCCACGATCGACGCGCTGCGGACCGGGCGCAATCCGCGCCTGAGCAAACAGGAGCGCGCGATCTACGATTTCATAGCCGAACTGCACAAGAAGAAGCGGGTCTCGGACAAGA
>NZ_JBKBVB010000080.1:0-20890 GCF_046289595.1 Pseudorhodoplanes sp. | reverse complement strand
TTCCACGCCGACCATTTCGGCGGCATTCCGTTTTTTGTTCTGGACCAGCAACTGAACGTCAAGCGAAGCCGGCCGCTGCTGATCGCCGGGCCGCCGGGCCTGCGGGAGTGGTACGCGCGGGCGATGGCGGTGGCCTTTCCCGGCGAGCGGACGCTGCCCTTCGAACTGGTGTTGCAGGAGGTGGAAATCGGCGCGCCGCAAGACATCCTCGGCATGCAGGTGACGCCTTTGCACGTCAAGCACGACGAGCGCGCCGGACCCTGCCTCGCCTACCGGATCGAAACCGGCCGCAAAACGCTGTGCTATTCCGGCGATACCGAATGGACCGATGCGCTGATCGACGCCGCGCGCGCCGCCGATCTCTTCATCTGCGAATGCTACATGTACGAGACGCTGCGCAAATCCCACATGACGCTGTCGACCTTACGTCAGCATTTGCCGGCGATCGGCGCCAAGCGCGTGATTTTGACCCATCTGAGCGAGGACATGCTGGCGCATCTCGCCGATATTGAACTGGAATGCGCGGTAGATGGATTGGTGGTGGAGGTGTGAGACCTCAGAAATTCTCAACCCAGGGCCGCAATTCCACCTCGGAGGTCCAGGCGTTGCGCGGCTGGCGCAGCACATCGAGGTAGGTTTGCGCGATGGCGTCGGGATCGAGCAGCGAATCCGGCTTGTCGGCCGGCTCGATCCGGCGCGCCGATCGGATGCCGCCGTCAATGACGAAATGCGCGACGTGAATGCCCTGCGGCTGCAATTCGCGGGCAAGACTCTGCGACAGCCCGCGCAGTGCGAACTTTGCCATCGCGAATGGTGCGGATTTCGCATAGCCCTTCACGCTGGCGGAGGCGCCGGTGAAGAAAATCGCACCGTGCCGGTTTGGCAGCATGCGCTTCGCGGCCTGCTGCGCGACGAGGAAGGCACCGAACGCGGACACCGCAAGCGCTTTTTCGACATCGGCGGGCAGAAGCTCGGTGAGCGGCCCTCGGGTGCGGAAGCTCGCATTGTAGATCGCCACATCGGGTGCGCCGAGCGCGGCCTCGACCTCGGCGAACAGCCGCGCGACCTGCCCCTCCTGAGAGGCGTCGCAGGCAAACGCCTTTGCGCCGGTTTCAGCGGCCAAATGGGCGAGATCGTCGGTCGAGCGGGCGGCCAGAGCGACCCTGAGGCCGGACTTCGAGAGAAGCCGGGCAAGCGACGCGCTCAGTCCCGATCCTGCGCCGACGACCAAGGCGGTGCGATAAGCCGGCGCGGTCATAAGCCATCTCCTGCGCGGTCAAGGGGCCGCGCAGGATGATGGCTTGGAACAGGCTCTGCAAGCGCGTGCGTGCACCGGCCGGCGTCGCTCCTTCGGGCGGTCAGCCGTTGTGGACCTGCTCGCTGCCGCGGTGATGCAGCGTCTTGGCGAGTGCTGAACGGTCCAGATGCGTTCCGTCGTCGCCTTCGATCAGCAGCGCCACCCGGCCGGTTGCCTTCAGATGCTGGGCGAAGCTCACGGCCTCGTCCATCGAGGCGCATTCCTTAAAGAGATGACGGCCCTTGTCGAGCGGGCTCAGAGTCTCGGAGCCGGCCGGACCGGAATAGACACGGTACATGGGGTGCCTCCGTTTCTGGTGTTGCCAGAGAATAACAACGCGAACGGAGCCGAAGCGTTCCTCACATCCGGAACACCCCAAACCGCGTCTCCTCCACCGGCGCATTCAGCGACGCGGATAAAGCAAGCGATAGCACCCGGCGGGTCTCGCCGGGCAAAATGATGCCGTCGTCCCACAACCGTGCGGTGGCGTAATATGGTGAGCCCTCCCGCTCGTATTGTTCGCGGATCGGCTGCTTGAATTCCTCCTCCTCGACTTCGCTCCAGGTCCCTCCGCCCGCCTCGATATTGTCGCGGCGCACGGTGGCCAGCACCGAGGCGGCCTGCTCGCCCCCCATCACCGAGATGCGCGCGTTCGGCCAGGTGAACAGGAAGCGCGGACCATAGGCCCGGCCGCACATGCCGTAATTGCCCGCGCCAAACGAGCCGCCGACGATCAGCGTGATCTTCGGAACCCGCGCACAGGCCACCGCCGTCACCATCTTGGCGCCGTCTTTTGCGATGCCGCCGGACTCGTAGTCGCGGCCGACCATGAAGCCCACGATGTTCTGCAGGAACAGAAGCGGGATGCGGCGCTGGCAGCACAGCTCGATGAAATGCGCGGCCTTCAGCGCGCTTTCGGAATAGAGAATGCCGTTATTGCCGAGAATGCCGACTGGCATGCCGGACAAATGCGCGAAGCCGGTGACGAGCGTCGTGCCGTAAAGCTTCTTGAACTCGTCGAACTCGGACGCATCAACGATGCGCGCGATGATCTCGCGCACGTCATATTGCTTTTTCAGGTCGGTCGCGACGAGACCCTGTAATTCGGCCGGATCGTGCAACGGCTCGCGCGCGGCAATCACCGGGATGTCCACCCGCTTCACCGTGTTAAGGTTCGCGGCGATGCGGCGCGCGATTGCCAGCGCGTGTTCGTCGTTGGCGGCCAGATGATCGGCGACGCCGGATTTGCGCGTATGCACATCGGCGCCGCCGAGATCCTCCGCCGACACCACCTCGCCGGTCGCAGCTTTCACCAAAGGCGGGCCACCGAGAAAAATCGTGCCCTGGTTCTTGACGATCACGGTCTCGTCCGACATCGCCGGCACATAGGCACCGCCCGCGGTGCAGGAACCCATCACCACGGCGATCTGCGGGATGCCGGCCGCCGACATCTGCGCCTGGTTGTAGAAGATGCGGCCGAAATGATCGCGGTCGGGAAACACCTCGGTCTGGTTCGGCAGATTGGCGCCGCCGGAATCGACAAGATAGATGCACGGCAGCCGGTTCTCGCGCGCGATCTCCTGGGCGCGGATGTGCTTCTTCACCGTCATCGGATAATAGGTGCCGCCCTTAATGGTGGCGTCGTTGCACACGATCATGCATTCGCGGCCCGACACCCGGCCGATCCCGGTAATGATTCCGGCGGCATGAATGTCGTCGTCATACATCCCGTAGGCGGCGAGCGGCGACAACTCAAGAAACGGCGAACCCGGATCGATCAGGCGCATCACCCGCTCGCGCGGCAGGAGCTTGCCGCGTGACACGTGGCGTTCGCGCGATTTCTCGTTGCCGCCGAGCGCTGCGGCCGCGCGCGCCGCCTTCAGCTCGTCGATCAGCAACTGCCATTGTCCGGCGTTGATCAGAAACTCGCGCGAGCGGGTATCGATTGTCGATCCGATGCGCGCCACGCCACCCTCCCCGATTCTCGGCCGCGGGAACTATGCCGCGACGCGAAGCAATTGGCCATAAGGCCGGCGCTGTAACACGCTGTTGCGTGAGTTGATCGACGGCGACGGCCGTTTGCGTTGGAACCGGAACGTCGACGCAGCTGCGACGTTTTAACCGGGACCGGCGCTTTTCGCCGGAGCACGGGGCTTCACGAAACGTAACAACCAAGGACAGGAGTCACCCCATGAGGTCTCGATTGCTAATCTCGGTTTCCGCCGCTGCCCTGATCGCCGGCGCGGGTCTCGCCGCCGCTCAGGACAAGGGCGGACCGGGCGGCTCGATGGGCGGCAATCCCGCCGCGGCGCCGCAAACCACGTCTCCCGCGCAGCAATCCGCGCCCCCGGCCGCCCAGCCGCGTGGCGGCATACCGGGCGGTTCGGAGATGCAGCAGCGCCAGGAAGCCCCGCCGGCGCGCGCGCAGCAGAACATGGACCGCGGCGAGCAGAAGCAGCAGCGCGCCCAGGATCGGCAGGAACAGCGCCAGGAGCAACGCCAAGACCGCGCGCAGGATCAGCGCGAGCGCAGGCAGGATCGTGCGCAGGACAAGTCCGATCGTAAGGGCGGCGCGACTGCGACCGAGACCAAGACCGACCGCAAGGACGCGACCACCGGTCAAGGTGCGGCCGGCGCCGGCTCAGCTTCGCTGACCACCGAACAGCGCACCAGAATCACGAGCTCGATCACAAAGACCAATGTGAAGCGGGAAACGAACGTGAACTTCAACATTTCGGTGGGCACCACGGTGCCGCGCACTGTCGTGTTGCATCCACTGCCGCCGACCGTCATTGAGGTCTATCCGCAGTGGCGCGGCTACCGTTTCGTTCTGGTCGAGGACGAGATCATCATCATCGAGCCGGGCAGCTACCGGATCGTTGCGGTGATCGACGCCTAACAGCGAAGTCGGGATGAAACGAATCCGCCGGGACGCCTGCTTGTCCCGGCGGAACCATTTTGCGACTCGGAGACCGGCTTCCGGAAGGTCATATTTCGTTAATATTTGCTTGCCATACTTGTGAAAGTTTCGGTGTGCATTGGGACGGATGTACTCCCAGCGTTGCGCATCGAGTGGGAAGCCCGGCCAGCGGCCGGGTTTTCTTTTTTGTGTCCTTTCAAGCGGCCAATCCCGCCCTCATCAGAGGCGGAAATTCAAGGGCGGCGTTTACGGCACCGCAATCGAAGCCAATTCGAGTCCGCCTTCGGCTTGCTCACCGCTTTCGTCCAACAACACATCGCCTATGCACGGCAAATGGTCCGAAATGGTCCGGGCTTCGCGGTCAGTCCAGGTCTGGACCAGAAGATGCCGCGGCCGGCAATAGATCCGGTCGAGCCGCAGGACCGGGCAGACCGAAGGAAAGGTTCGGTGCCGCGAGCGTCCGGGCAGAACTTTCGCGAGCACGCGCCGCACCGAACCCGGCCAGAGCCAGTCGTTGAAATCACCCAGTAACACGAACGGCGTCCGGTCACCGATCATGTCGAGCAGCGCCCTGGCCTGGCTATGGCGCTCGCGCACACTCAGTCCAAGATGCGTCGCGCCGACGTGAAGCGGACCGCCCGGTGTATCGAAGCGGGCCGTGATCGCCCGGCGCGGCTCAAACTCGCCGTATGAAATATCGCGGATGTCGGTTTGGCGCGGCGGCCAGCGGCTCATCAGCATTTGGCCATAATCGCCATCGGCGGTGACGATGGTTTTGGCGCCAACGCCATAGTGACCCAGACCCTTCTGCAGCATCTGGAACGGATCGATACCGGGCTGCCGCCGGGAATCCACTTCCTGCAACGCGACGATGTCGGGATCGGCGCGCAAAATCAGCGCAAGGACCTTCTGAAGATCGAACCGCGGATTGCGCCCGACGGCCCCGTGAATATTCCACGTCATGACGCGAATGGCGCGGCGGCGCAGTTGGCTCAAGAGGCGCTTCCGTATTTCGACGCGGCAGCCTGCAAACCGAAGACCATGGCGATCCACAGGCCAAGCAGGACCGCGACCGTGACGATTTCCGTCGGGCTGGGAGATGAAATCAGTTGCATAATCTGACTGCCGAGCAGCGACATCACCACAAGACCCGGAAGCAAACCAAGCGCGGTTCCGAACATGTAGTGCCAAAGCCGGATGCCGCTCGCGCCCGCCACAAGGTTGACGAGCGTGAAGGGCGCCAGCGGGACGAGGCGAATGGCAACGATCGGCAGCAGGCCTTGTCGCGCAATCTTGTCGCGAATGCTGCTCAGTCGCTTGCCCATCACTTTGGTCAAGCCATCGCCGCCGACCGCAGCGCCGATACCGTAAGTGACGAGCGCACTCGCCAGCGCACCGATCAACGCGTAGGTGAAGCCGCTCCATGGACCGAAACTCGCCGCCGTCGCCGCGATCAGGATCGTCAGAGGAAAGGCCACGAGTCCGCCCAGTATGAAGCCCAGCAGCACTGCGAACGGCGCCCAGTGACTTTGCGAGATATCCGCGATCATCGTCTGCAAAGCCTCGGCATCGGCCAACGCCGACAACGGCGAGAATTGCCAGGCGAGCGTCAGGGCGACCAGAAAGGTAGCCGCAACGGCGAGTTTGCCTGCTCCGCCAGACAGCATCCGCCGTGCGCTCGCCCCGCCCCGTCCCAGTATCGTTGCGAGCGTCAGCGGCCGCGGCGGGTCCGCGAGCGTTTCGATATAGGCTTTTCGGTCGGCCCCGAGCTCGCCGTCATCGATCGGCGATAGCGCATGTCCGTTGGATGACAGCCGGTCCGGAATTTCGGTGAAGGCCGAACCGGCGGCCAGACTTTGCGCCACCGCCTCGGCCGTAACGCCGCAATGCTCGCCCAACAACCGGTTGCGGATACTGGCAATAGCGACGCGATCGCGGCCGTCGCGGGCTTCGATCACCAGATCGCATTCGGTGTCGGTCCCGAGGGACCGGTTGTTGAGATTGGCAGAGCCAATACGCAAAACCCGGTCGTCAACCACCATGACTTTCGAATGCACCATGGTGTCGGCTGACTCTTTGCCCTGGCTGACATGTGGATAGATCAGGCGGACGCGATCCAGCACGCCCGCATCCGCGAGGATTTGCCGGAACCGGATGCGGCCGTTGCGCATGGTGTGCGCTTCGATCCACGATTCCGGCGTGTTGAGCGCGATGAGGATCGCCTCGAGCTCGGGCTTCTCGCGCAAGCGTCCGGCCAGCCGCTGTGCGACAGATTCGGCGGTCATGAACTGGTTCTCGATATAGATGGTGCGCTCGGCTGTATCGATCATGTCGAGGAACAGGCGCTCGACTTCGCGCACCTCCTTTCCGCCCTCGCACCCGGGAACCGTGCGCGCGACGCCGACATCGATGTCTCTGAAGTCGGGCGCGATGCTGTCCGGCCAGCAATCCCACGTTGCGACACACTGTTCCGGCTCGGCGCAGCGCGCCTGCCGCCAGCGTTCCCGAACAAGATCGCCGAGCGCTTTGGCGGCCGAGCCCTCCACCGCGGCCTGCACGTCGTGAAACGGCCGATAAGGCTCGCCGGCAGGATCGCACCGCAAATCGTTTGCCGCCTGGTGTTCGGACGTGTCCCAACGCCGGATGGTCAGATCGAGGCCGCCGGAATAGGCGATCGCGTCGTCGATCACCACGATCTTCTGATGTTGCGAACATCCGAGAGGAAGCTGCCCATCGAGACAAAAGCGGATCTGATCAGGGGTCTTCCAATTCAGCGACAGCGCCGGAAACACTTCGCGCTCCAGCGCATAAAGCACAGAGAAATCCCACAACAGAAGATTGATGGTCAATTCGGGCCGGCGTTCGGCCAGTGCCGACAGAAATTCGCCAAGCCCTTCCGGAAATCCGTCCTCGGCCGCGCCGGACGGACCGACCAGGCGCATGCGGCTGTCGATATCCCAGCCCGCGATGTAGACGCATCGGCGTGCCTTCAGAAGACTTTCCCGCAATGCGCCGAAATAGGCCGCGCCGTCGATGAGGACCGCGACGCGATCGGCGCGCTCCACGCGCCAGACATTTCTGTTCGTGCGGAGCAGAGCGGCCGCCATGCAGATTTCAGGTTCCGGTTTAGCCACCAGAACGCGGCAACCGGCTCCAAAGTTCCAACCCCGGGGCTTAGTCCACCTCGTTGCCCGGCATCACCCAAGGTTCCGCCACGCCCGCCGCCTGCCATTCCTGCCACGCCGGCAACGCCTGCATCGCCGCCATATAGGCTTGCCCGGCAGGCCCGGCCTTGATGGCGTAGCTGACAAAGCGCGACACCACCGGCGCATACATGGCGTCCGCGGCGCTGAAGGCGCCGAACAGAAACGGTCCGCCCTGCCCGAAGCGCGCCCGGCATTCGCTCCAGATCGCGTCGATGCGCTGCACATCGGCTTCGGCCTCCGGCGTCAGCGCGCGCGGCCTGCCGACCCGGCGCATATTCATCGGGCAATGCCTGCGCAGCGGCGCGAACCCCGCGTGCATCTCCGCCGAGACCGCCCGCGCATGCGCGCGCGCCTTCGGTTCCGATGGCCAGAGCTGCGTCTGCGGAAAGCGATCGGCGATGTGGTCGAGGATCGCAAGCGACTCCCAGATGACCATCTCGCCGTCGATCAGCACCGGCACCTTCCCGGTCGGTGAATAGTGCAGAATCCGCTCCCGGCTGCCGGGTTCGTAAAGCGGGATCACCTCGTCTTCAAAGGCAAGTCCGGCATGGCGCATCGCGATCCACGGCCGCAGCGACCATGACGAGTAATTCTTGTTGCCGAGAATGAGTTTCAGCATATCGCGTTCTCCGCAAAATTTGCGCGGCGATGATTGCGGCCCCGGCGTGCAAGCTCAAGTCATTTCCACTTATCCGCGGCATCACCAATCCAAATGCGAAGGATAACACGTCACGGCACGCACCGACCCGGTCAAACGTCATGGGACTGTTATTGATGCTCGCTAGGCGGGGAACGAAAGCAATCTAAGCCAACCCCGATTTGAGGATCCCGCCATGATGCAACGCCGTGCATTCCTGACCCTGACCGCGGCTGCTGGTACGCTGACCGCTCCCGCCATTCTTCGCGCACAGTCGCGTCCGGTCATCAAGGTCGGGCTTGGCCCGCAACAGCCGACCCAGGCCGATACGCGCCGGGTATGGGAGCCCGTCTACAAGATCGTCTGCGACCGCGCCGGCGCCGACCTGCATCTCAACGTCGCCAACGACTGGGCCGGCATTGCGGTGGCAATCGCCAATGAGCAGGTCGACGTGGCCCAGATGGGCCCCTGGGGCTATGTGCTCGCCAGGGCGAATGGCGGCGCTCGTCCGATCAACATGATGCTGGTCAACGGCAATCCCTTCTACAAGGCGCTGATCGTCGGGCGTCCTGGCCTCAAAATTTCGAAATTCCCCGACGACGCCAAGGGCATGTCGATGCAGATGCTGGACACCGGTTCCACGTCGGGGTGGCTGGTGCCGACCTATTTCCTGCGCCAGCGCGGCATCGAACCCAAAACCTTCTTCGGCCGCTACGCTGAGGGCGCTTCAGCCGCCGCCGCGCAGATGGCGACCATCAACGGCCAGGTCGATCTCGCCACCGGCTGGGACACCCACCGCAATACCATGATCAAGAACGGCATGATGCAGGCCGATTCCAACCAAGTGATCTGGGAATCCGACCCGCTGCCGAACGAATGCGTGGTGGTCCGCAAGGGTCTCGACCAGGCCCTCGCCGACAAGCTTCAGGCCGCCTTCAACGGTCTCTCCGAGGAGGAAAAGAAGCTGCTGCCGCCGCCCTATACCGGCTTCGTCTCGACCACCCATGAGCCCTACGAAGTGCTCGAAAAGATGGGCCGCGACCTTGGCGTGCTGAAGGTGTCGTCCTAGCCGATGTGGGAGCTTCGGCGCTCGCCTCCGACGCGCGGCCCGAACGGTGTCTATACCGAGCCGCGCGTCCCGCTGACCTCTGCTGCAATGCTAATGCGGTTGGCCCTCGCATTGGCATGTGGCATCGCCTTTGCGGTCTGCCTCAAACTGTCCGAAGTCAATCTCGCGCAACTCGTGAGCGGGATGCCGCGCCTGGTCCAGTGGCTTGCAAAGTCCTGGCCGCCCTACACCCAGGACCTCGGCACGTTCTGGCTGCGCGCCGCAGAGACCGTTGCTATCGCAACCGTCGGCACAGTATTCGCGACCATCTTTGCGTTTCCGCTGTCGATCTTCATCGCCCGCAACACCACGCCGTCGCTGGCGCTTTCGCTGCCGGTACGGCTGGTGGTCAACGCATTCCGCGGCGTCGACACCGTCGTGTTCGCGCTGCTCTTCGTCGCGGCGGTGGGCCTTGGCCCGTTCGCTGGCGTCCTCGGCATGATCGTGCATTCGATGGGAGTGATCGCCAAACTCAACAGCGAAGCGATCGAGACCATTCCGAATGCGCCGCTCGAGGCGGCGGCCATGACCGGCGCGAACCGCACCAAGGTTGTCTCCTATGCGCTTCTGCCCTCGGTCATGCCCAATCTTGCGTCGATCTCGCTCTATCTCTGGGAAGCCAATGTGCGGACCTCCACCATTCTCGGCATCGTCGGCGCCGGCGGCATCGGCATCGAGATCAAGGCCGCGATCGATCTGCTGGATTTTCCCAAACTTTTGACGCTGACCGTGATCGTGCTGATCATGGTGACTGTGATCGATCAGTTCAGCGCGTTTCTGCGGCGGAGGCTGGTGTGACCCTCGTCGCGGATCCGACGCTACACCCGACCACGCCTGTCCTCGACCTTATTGGCGTTACCAAGCGCTACGGCGGCACGACCGCGATCCGGGAAGTCAGTCTGACCGTGCATCCCGGCGAGGTGGTCGTGCTGCTCGGGCCGAGCGGCGCTGGCAAATCCACGATTTTTCGTTGCGTCTCGGGATTGGTGAGCACCGACGCCGGGCAGGTCCGAGCCTTCGGACGCGATCTCAACACACTGAGCCGCCGCGAACTCGATCTGCAGCGCCGGGCTATCGGACTGATCTTTCAACAGTTCAACCTCACCGGACGTATGAATGCACTGGGTAATGTGCTCGCCGGACGCCTCGGTCACGTCGCGACCTGGCGCGTGTTGCTGCGCGCCTTTCCGCAATCCGACCGGCAGATCGCGCTCGCCGCGCTCGACCGCGTCGGGCTGATCGACAAGGCCTACCAGCGCGCCGACAGCCTCTCCGGCGGACAGCAGCAACGCGTCGCGATCGCCCGCGTGCTGGCCCAGCAAAGCCGGCTGATCCTTGCCGATGAGCCTGTGGCGAGCCTCGATCCGGCCGCCGCCGAAAATGTGCTCTCGGTTCTGCGCGAGGTGGCGCACGAACGCGGCATCGCCGTCTTGTGCAGCCTGCACCAGACCGATCTCGCACGCCGCTTTGCCGACCGCATTGTCGCGTTGCGCGCCGGGGTCGTGGTCATGAATCGTCCGGCTCATACGGTTCAGGGACCGGAGATCGACACCATTTACCGCGCGGCCTGAGCGACATGATGATCGTCCAGATATCCGACCTGCATGTAACGTCCGACGGGCACGCGGTCTGTGGCGTGGTCCCGACGAATGCGATGGCCAAACGCGCAGTAGGCGCCATCCTGCGCCTCGCGCCACGCCCCGATCTCGTGCTCGTTAGCGGCGACCTCACCGAACATGGCGAACCGGAGGAGTATGCGGCGCTTGCTAACCTCCTCAGCCCGTTGCCGATGCCGGTCTACGCAGTGCCGGGCAATCACGACCGGCGCGAGGCCATGCGCTCCGCATTCGGAAACGCAGGGTTCCTGGCCGCCCAGGGCCCGCTCAATTTCACGATCGATGCCGGGCCGCTTCGCATCGTCGGCCTCGACAGTCTGGTCGAGGGAAAGAGTCACGGCGTATTGCTGCCCGAAACCCTTGACCATCTCGATCGCTCTCTGACCGGCGCACCGGATCGTCCGGCGCTCGTCATGCTGCATCATCCGCCCTTTGTCTGCGGGATCGCACATATGGACAAGATCCGATTGCTGGACGGTGCCGAGGAGCTCGGCCGCATCCTGTCAGGCCATCGACAGGTAAAGCGGCTTATAACCGGCCATGTGCATCGGCCGGTATTGTTCACCTTTGCCGGAATCCCATGCCAGATTGCCCCATCGGTCGCGCATCAGGTCGCTCTCGAGCTGACACTGGACGGCCCTGCGTCGTTCACCCTTGAGCCGCCGTCCATGCTGATTCACCGCTTCGATGAAGCGCATGGGCTGACAACGCACATGGCCTATGTGGATTCGGCGCCCGGCCCCTACCGGTTCTGAGCGCGCTACTTGTGTTTCGGCTCGACCGCCTCCACCGGTCCGCCGGCCTTCTTCCAGGCGCCGAAGCCGCCGCGGATATGCGCCACGGGTTTGAGGCCCATCATCTGCGCGGTCTGCGCCGCGAGCGCCGAGCGCATGCCTCCGGCGCAGAAGAACACATATTTCTTGTCCTGCGCGAACGCCTCCTTGTGATAGGGGCTTTGCGGATCGATCCAGAATTCCAGCATGCCGCGCGGGCAATGGAATGCGCCGGGAACCCGGCCGTCGCGCTGCAATTCGCGGATGTCACGAATGTCGACGAGGACCACGTCGTCGCGGCCATAGAGCGCGATGGCCTGCTCGACAGCGAGATTTTCGATCTCTTTTTCCGCTGCCTCAACCAGGGATTTGACACCGGTGGTGATGGTCTGGGACATCGCGCGCACTCCAATTGCGTGCGCAAAATTCCAGAATACGCAGGTGGCTTCAAGCCACCGGCGAACGCGGCGCGGTCCCGACCACGCCGCTCATGCTCTCCCCCTCCGCTCACATCGCCGCATAGATCGCGATCAGCACGACCACGACCAGCGCACCGGCGGTCCACAAGGCCGTGGACCACCAGGACTCGTTGGAACCCTGGGTTTGATCTTGTGCCATAGGCCGTCTCCTCGTTGTGCTGCGGAGGGCCACTGCAGACGCACGAGGCGCAACCGCAGTCGGACTACGACTTTAGTCTAATGACTCGGCCGATCTTTTCAAGCCGGTGGTTTGCCGATTTGCGCAGCTGCCACAATTCGTGACGATACCGGTAACGAGTCGACCAGCGAGCCATTCATGTCGCTTTTCACCCTGCCCGACCTGCTCGCGCTCGGCTTTTTCGTTATCTGCTGGCTGGGCTACGCCATCCTGATGGAATGGACCGCCTACGGCCATAGCGGCTTGAATGCCCGCATGCATGTGCATCGCGACGGTTGGATGCAGCAGATGTTGCACCGCGACATGCGCATGGTCGACGCCCAGATCATGGCGTCGCTGCAGAACGGTACAGCCTTTTTTGCCTCGACCTCTCTGATAGCGATCGGCGGCACGCTCGCCCTGCTGCGTTCCACCGACGATCTGATCACCATCGTCGCGGCGCTGCCGTTCGGCGTGCCGACCTCGCGGGTGCTTTGGGAAATCAAGACCATCGGGCTGGCGGTGATCTTCGTCTATGCCTTCTTCAAATTTGCCTGGGCCTACCGGCTCTACAACTACGTCGCAATCATGATCGGGGCGATGCCGCCGTCCACCGAAAAGGATCTGCCCGAGGCGAAGCGTCACGCGCGGCAAACCGGAAAGCTCTGCGAGTCGGCCGGACGCCACTTCAACCGCGGCCAGCGCGCCTTCTTCTTTGCGCTCGGTTATCTCGGCTGGTTCGTTTCGCCCTGGCTCCTGTTCGCAACCACCGCGGCGGTCGTCGCGGTGATGTGGAGCCGGCAATTCGTGTCGGATGCCAATGCTGCGATGACCGCCGAGTAGCCGGTCAAAAGATCAGTCGAGCGCAATTGCGATCCAGGCGGCGCAAATCAGCATCACGGCGAGGCCGGTCGCGACGTTGAGAAGGCGCATCTCGTCCTGCCGCCGCAGCCGTTCGGTGCGCTCGGCGTCGTCGGCGATACCCGGAACGGCGGATATGCCTTCGACAGGTATCACCCTGGTCTCGATCTGCATTGTGAGCCCTCCGCCCCCGGACGCGGCAAGTGTCAGCCAAAATGTTTGCGAATTGGTAACCGTAATCGAAGGTTAACGTTGGCAATTGTCGCCAGTCTTGTCGCAACGCGCTGCTCCCTGCGGTCCGGGGAACAGCTCACTGGTATGGCCGAGCAGCCAATAGACCACGAGCCCGGCCCATTCGCGCACCGCGGTGTCGGCGCGGGCCAGTCCTGCGGCGAGCGAACCGATCGGCCCGGTCAGATCGGCCGGCCCGCGGGTGCGGAAATCCACCGGGTGGGCCTCGACCGGAAAGCCCGCCTTGCGGAACAGGCCGACCGAGCGCGGCATATGATGGGCGGAAGTGACGAGCAACCAGCGTTCGCCGGGTTTGGGCTGCACCAGATCGCGGGTGAAGCGCGCATTTTCCACGGTGTTGCGGGCGCGGCCTTCGAGGACGATCCGCTCGCGCGGAATGCCGAAGCTGTCGAACAGTGCGGTGACGAAATCGGCTTCGCTTGCGCCCTGGAACAGACGGCCGCTGCCACCGGTGAAGACGATACGGGCCTGCGGATGCTCGCGCGCAAGCCGGGCAACCGTGGTCATGCGTTCGGCGGCCTCGTTCAGCGCAATCTCGCCCCGCGCCGCGGACACATCGGGCGAGATCGCGCCGCCGAGAACCACAATGCCATGCGGCGAGCCACCCCCCCCGTCCCATTTCGGAAACCGTTCCTCGAGCGGCAACATCAGCGCATTGCCGACCGGCGCGATGCCGATCACCGCAAGCAGCAGAACCGCGCCGATCAGCAAGCCCTGACCGAACCGGCGCAGCCGCGTGCGCATCAGCAGAATGCCGGTCAGGGCCAGCACGATCAGCAGGTTCGACGGCAGCGCGAAGAAGCCGAGGATTTTGGACAGGCCGAACATGCAAGCCTCTTGCGGACAAATGCGCGCGGCGCGCTACCTCTTCTTCCGCTCGGCCTCGTAGCGCTGTCGAGTCTCCTCGTTCATGGGATAAAGACCGGGCAGCTTCGCGCCCTTCTCCACCTCACCCACCACCCATTCTTCGTAAGCCTCGTGTTCGAGCCCCTCACTCGCAATGGTCTCGACCAGCGCCTGCGGAATCACCACCGCGCCATCGTCGTCTGCGACAATGATGTCGTTCGGAAAGATGGCGCAGCCGCCGCAGGCGATGGGTTCGTTCCAGCCGACAAAGGTCAGCCCGTTCACCGAAGCCGGCGCGGCAATGCCCGAACACCAGACCGGAAGTCCGGTCTTGAGGATGCCGGTCTTGTCGCGCATAACCCCGTCGGTGATCAGTGCCTGCACCCCGCGCTTGACCATCCGCATCACCAGAATGTCGCCGAAAATCCCGGAATCCTGCACGCCCATCGCGTCGGCGATCGCGATGCAGCCTTCCGGCATGTCCTCGATCGCCGCGCGGGTCGAGATCGGCTTGCCCCAGCTTTCCGGGGTCGCGAGGTCTTCGCGTACCGGAACGAAGCGCAGCGTGAAGGCCGGCCCGACGACGCGCTTGCCGCCGGGGACGAGCGGCATCGGACCTTTCATCCAGCTGCGACGGATGCCGCGTTTGAGCAGCATCGTGGTGATGGTTCCGGTGGTGACGTTACGCAGATCGTCGAGCGCACCCATTTGCGATCCTCGTTTTGGGTCAGGCCGGACCGAGATCGAGCCGCGCGTCGCGCCGCCGCAGATACAAGATGAACGGAATCGACAGCAGCACCAACCAGGACTTGCCGATGACCTGTCCGGCCAGAAACTCCAGCGAGCCGAAGGCAAGCCACAGGAAGACAATCGAATCGACGACCAGTCCGACCATACTGGAGACGATCACCGCGGTGACAAGGCGGCGCTGCTGCAAGGGCGTGTAGACGGCAAGATCGGCGAATTCGGAGATGAGATAGGCGGAGGCCGATGCGATCACGAGCGACAGCGGCGCCACCACCCCGGAAATCGCGGCGCCGATCAGGATTGCGGCGACGGCGATGCCGAAGCCGAGCCGCCTTTGCACGAGATCGCGCAAAACCAGCGCCAGTCCGACCATCAGCACGCCGGACGGGGCCATCAACCCGAACCCGACCGGAATGAGGCACGGCCCGTTCGGCGGACACACGGTTCCGACATTGTAGATCATCCAGTTGGCGACCGGAATCGTCAGGCAAAAGAGAGCAAAGACGATCGCGCCTTCGACCCAGCGCCGCGCCTCCTTGGTCATGCCTTTTCGTGCCCGTTGTTGCATCGCTCTTGCCATCTCCAAAAGCCGGCCGCGCGCAATTGACAGGCCGGACATTCGCCGCAGCCGTAACCCCAGGGGTGGCGGCGCGAACGGTCGCCCAGATAGCAGCTATGGGTGCGTTCGACGATAGCATTCACGAGACTATCGCCGCCGATCTCCTGCGCAAGCGCGAAGGTCGCCGCTTTGTCGATCCACATCAGCGGGGTGTGCACCACAAAGCGGCGGTCCATACCGAGCGTCAGCGCGACCTGCATCGCCTTGATGCTGTCGTCGCGGCAATCCGGATAACCTGAAAAATCGGTCTCGCACATCCCCGCGACCAGATGCCGGATACCCCGCCGGCAGGCCAAAGCCGCAGCGAAGGTGAGAAAGATGAGGTTGCGCCCCGGCACGAAGGTGCTTGGCAGGCCGCTGTCCTGCATCTCGATTGCAGTCTCGCGGGTCAGCGCGGTCTCGGAAATCTGGCCAAGTGCGGCGAGATCGACGACATGATCGTCCCCGAGCGCCACCGCCCATCCCGCGTTCAATTCACACAAGGCCGTGCGGATCGCCGGCCGCACCTCGAGTTCGACGGCATGGCGCTGCCCGTAACTGAATCCGATCGTCTCGACCGCACGGAATCGCTGCAGCGCCCAGGCGAGACAGACCGTGGAATCCTGGCCGCCGGAGAACAGAACCAGCGCGCCCTCGTCCTCTAATCCCATTTCGGCGACCACGCCCAGTCGACGATGCGCCCGCCCGGATGCGCAAGGCCCGCGATCTCGGTCATCTCTTCGTCCGTCAGGCTGAAGTCGAACACGTCGATATTCTCGGCGAGCCGTTCCACCCGGCTGGTGCGGGGAATCGCGCCGACCCCCTGCTGGATCACCCAGCGCAGCGACACCTGAGCGGGCGTCTTGCCGTAGGGCTTGCCGATCCGCGCGAGCACGGAATCGGACTTGGCGCTGCCACGAGCAATCGGAGAATAGGCCACCGCCGCCATGCCCCTGGCGCGGCACGCCGCGAGCACTTTCGACTGATCGAGATACGGGTGGTACTCGAACTGGTTGCAGACCAGCCGGTCCTCGGCCAGACGGCACGCCTCCTCGATCAGCGCCACCGTGTAATTCGATACGCCGATATTGCGCACGAGCCCGTCACGCTTCGCCTCGACCAAAGCCGCGATGGTGTCGGCAAGCGGTATCCCCTTGTTCGGCCAATGCAGCAGCAAAAGATCGATCTCACCGAGTCTCAGCTTGCCGACCGATTCCTTGACCGAGCGGATCAACAATCCCGGCGCCAGATTATCCGGCGCCACCTTGGTGACGACGAATACGTCGCTGCGGGAAATGCCGGACGCGCGGATGCCGTCGCCGACATCGCGCTCGTTGCCGTAGAGCTGGGCCGTGTCGAAATGCCGGTAGCCGAGCCGGACCGCCTGTTCAACGACGCGCGCGCAGTCGCGCCCGCGCAGCTCCCAGGTGCCAAGCCCCAGAATCGGTATCTGCGCGTTCTTGGCGTCCAGCGTCTGCATCCGCCTCAGCTATCCCATTTGGGCGATTGCGGCGGCGTGATGATGCGTCCGTTCGGTTCTGCCAGTTTGCGGATTTCCGTCATCTCCGAATCCGCCAGCATGAAATCGAAAATATCGAGATTGGCCTTGAGCTTTTCCGGCGTAGCAGTACGCGGAATCGGGATCACGCCCTCCTGCACGAGGAAGCGCAGGGCGATCTGCGCCTCGTTCTTGCCGTGGGTCTTGGCGATTCGAGCGAGCACCGGATTGCCGGGGATGCGGCCGCGGCCGAGCGGACAATAGCCGGTCACCGAAAGGCCGCGGCCCTTGCAATAGGCGAGAATGGTGCGGTGATCGAGAAACGGATGCGTCTCGATCTGGTTGTTGACGATCGGCTCGTCGGCGATTTTCTCGGCTTCTTCCAGAAGCGCGATGGTGAAATTGGCCACGCCGATATGGCGGGTCTGGCCGTTGCGTTTGGCCTTGCACAGAGCCGGGATGTAGACCGGAGGCGGAATGTCCGGATTGGGCCAGTGGATCAGCAGCAAGTCCACATGGGGCAGATCGAGCCGCTTGAGGCTGCCCTCCACCGAGGCTTCGAAATCGCCGGGTCCAAGATCGCTGTGGCGGACCTTGGTGGTGAGAAAGATTTCGTCGCGTGGCACGCCCGACTTGCGGATGCCCTCGCCGACTTCGGCTTCGTTGTCGTAATAGACTGCGGTATCGATATGGCGGTAGCCCATTTTCAGCGCGGTGCTGACCGCCTCGACGCAAACGTCCCCTTTCAATGTCATGGTTCCCAGTCCGATTGCCGGAATCTGCGCTCCTCTGACCTCGATCACCGGAACCATACCTTCGCGCCCCCAACTTCAATGGCGCGGGAGAATGCCGCGCCGGACCGCGGCTGCCAAGCCGCCCCAACGCGATAGGGGATAAGTCGGCGGCACCGCAAGAGCGATCCCGAAATATTTCAGCGGATGGGTGAGCCGGTGCGTCCAAACCCCTCGCAATCCGGGCAGAACGGCGTGTCTAGTGCTTTTTGCCAAGCACCTTGAAAGCCACATCAGGCGCGCCTTCAATGACACGCAGCAGGGCGCGGGCGGGCCCGCGTGGCGACCGCTTGCCCTGCTCCCAGTTGCGCACGGTCTCGACCGGAACGCCGATGCGCGCGGCGAACTCTGCCTGAGTCATGCGAGCGGCGGAGCGGATCGCACGCGCATAGGCTGCGTCGCCGCCTGGCGAAACTGGCGCCTGGGGCGTCACGAATTGCGGAAAATTGCTGGTCTCCGAGACCGTGCGCTCGCTGCCATCGGGCAGGATTTCGACGATGCGGCCGTCGGCCTTGAGACGCAATCGGAGATCGGGCTTGCCAGTCATGCGCCGATGATCGGCGCAATCGTTCAATGAACCCTTAACACTGGTCCGCCGCACGACCTGAAAAAGCTCAGCGGGTCTTCTCGAAAATCTCGCGGCCGATCAGCATGCGGCGGATTTCGCTGGTGCCCGCGCCGATCTCGTAAAGCTTGGCATCGCGAAGAAGCCGCCCGGCGGGAAACTCGTTGATGTAGCCGTTGCCGCCGAGCGTCTGGATCGCCTCCAGCGCAACTTGCGTTGCGCGCTCAGAGGCAAACAGGATCGCACCTGCTGCGTCCTCGCGCGTGGTGCGGCCTTCGTCACAGGCTTTCGCGACCGCATAGACATATGCCTTTGCGGCATTCATGCCGACATACATGTCGGCGATCTTGGCCTGCATCAGCTGGAAGCGTCCGATCGACTGGCCGAACTGCTTGCGGTCGTGAATATAGGGGATCACGAGGTCGATCGCCGCCTGCATCAGCCCGAGCGGCCCCGCGGCCAGCACCACGCGCTCGTAATCGAGCCCCGACATCAGGATGTTGACGCCGTTGCCGACAGCGCCCAGCACGTTTTCCTCCGGCACCTCGCAATCCTGGAACAGCAATTCGCCGGTGTCGGAGCCGCGCATGCCGAGCTTGTCGAGCTTTTGGGCGGTGGAGAATCCCTTGAACTTCTTCTCGACCAGAAATGCGGTGATGCCGCGCGCCCCCGCGGTGGCGTCGGTCTTGGCATAGACCACGACCGTATCGGCGAGCGGCCCGTTGGTGATCCACATCTTCGAGCCGTTAAGAATATATTTCGTCCCCTTCTTGTCGGCGCGGGTGCGCATCGACACCACGTCCGAACCCGAGCCCGGCTCCGACATGGCCAGCGCGCCGACATGGGCGCCCGAGATCAGCTTCGGCAGATAGCGCTTCTTCTGTTCGTTGGTCCCATTCCTGCGGATCTGGTTCACGCAGAGATTGGAATGCGCGCCATACGACAGGCCGACGGAGCCGGAGGCGCGCGAAATCTCCTCCATGGCGACGCAATGTTCGAGATAGCCGAGCCCCGCGCCGCCCCATTTCTCCTCGACGGTGATGCCGAGCACGCCCAGCTCCCCGAGCTTCGGCCACAGGTCGCGCGGGAATTCGTTCTTGCGGTCGATCTCGTCGGCGCGCGGCGCGATCTTGTCTTGCGCGAAGCGGCGCACGCTGTCGCGCAGCATGTCGATGTCTTCGCCGAGGCCGAAATCGAACCCGCTCCAGGCATTCGCGATCATGCGATTTCTCCGAACCCGATGGGGCGGCTTTTACCCGTGCGCGCTTCGTTGCGTTTCCTGCGGCGCGTCGGGCGTATTCTCCAGACAGATCATGGTCGCCAGCATGCGCGCGATCAACTTCGATTGCGGTCCGGTTTCGGCGTCGACATCGACCTCGACCACGGTAAGCGTACGTCCCGAGCGCAGCACCCGTCCCTTTGCCACAAAGCGGTCGCCGACCGCCGGTGACAACAGGTTGATCTTAAGCTCGACCGTCAACGGCGCGGAGCCCTCCGGCATCAGCGAATAGGCGGAAAAGCCGGCCGCGGTATCGGCGAGGGCCGTGGTGACGCCGCCGTGCAGGAATCCGCGCTGCTGGCAGAGATCGGGACGCGCCTTGACCGCGACCGCGCAGGCGCCCGGCGCGAGCGAGACGATCTCGCCGCCGATCAGGGTCATGAAAGCCTGCCGCGCAAAGCTCTCGCGTACATGGCGTTCCCAATGCGGATTGCGCGGCCTGAAGGCGGTCATCGGCGGCATCCATCGCTCGACCCGTATTGACCCATACGGATGCGTATGTTTCAATACGGTACCGTATGGTGCGGCTCAACCGGAGTCAAGCGACAGCGATGGCCGTCAGGAAGGCAACACAGGAGGTGGCGGCACGCCCGGGCACGCTCGATGCCGCGGCCTGGATCGCCGCGGCCTTCGACGTCGCGGCCGACAAAGGCATGGACGCGGTTCGGGTCGAGCCGCTCGCCAAAGCGCTCTCGGTCACCAAAGGAAGCTTTTACTGGCATTTTGCCGACCGCCGCGCGCTGATCGACGCCATGCTCAGGCAATGGGCGGACCGGCGCATTGCCGCAATCCGCGAGCAGGCGCCCCATGACGGCAACCCTGCTCTCGCGCTGCGGCGGCTCGCGGAGCTCTACGGCCGCCGCAGCAATGCCCGCGGGCTTGCGGTCGAACTCGCGATCCGCGCTTTCGCTCATGGCGACGCCAAGGCCGGCAGCGCGGTCCAGGACGTCGACAGGGAGCGGCTCAAACATGTCGCGGCCCTGTTCGAACGGCTCGGTTACGCGCCGCGCGACGCCAATGCCCGCGCGGTCTTGTTCTACGCCTTTCTGTTCGGCCAAAGCCTGCTCGACCGCCGGGCCGTTGCGGCCTCCGGTACCGAGATCGCTATCGCGGCACTGATCGAGCCCCCGCGTTGACCCTCCGGCCGGCCGGATCAGACCAGCCGGAACATGATCGTGGCGAAGCTGAGGAAGATGAAAAACCCGAAAACGTCGGTCGTCGTGGTGACGAATACGCCGGAGGCGACCGCGGGATCGATCT
>NZ_JBKBVB010000079.1:0-20902 GCF_046289595.1 Pseudorhodoplanes sp. | reverse complement strand
GCCCAGATCGCCGACCTGGCCGCCCTGGTCGGCGATCTGGGCTGTCCCTTGAGTCAGCGAATTGGCCTGCTGCGCATTGCTCGCATTCTGCTTCACCGTCGCGGCGATCTCCTCCATCGAGGCGGATGTCTCCTCGAGACTTGCTGCCTGCTCTTCGGTGCGCTGCGACAGATCGGTGGTCGCCGCCGCGATTTCCGCAGCCGCATTGGAGACCTCGTCGTTGGCTTGTGCGATCGCCTCAATGGTCGACTGCAGGCGGTCGAGCGTCGCGTTGAAGTCGTCCCGGATGCCCCGATAGTCCTCGGCGAAGCCCTCATCGAGACGGGTCATGAGGTCGCCGTCGGCCAGCCGCTTCAGGCCTTCGCCGAGGGCGCGCATGGCGCGCGCCTGCTCGTCGGCCGCGCGTGCCCGCTCCTCGGCCGCTTTTGCCTGCAATTCGGCTTCGGCCGCCTGACGTCTCAGCGCCTCATCGGCCTCGGCCCTGGCTCGTTCCGTCGCGAGCACCTTGAACCGCTCGACCGCATTGGCGACGTCGCCGATTTCGTCCTTGCGATCGAGGCAGGGCAGCATCACGGCGAAATCGCCGTCGGCGAGCTTCAGCATGGCGCCTTGGATGTTGCGCAGCGGCTCTGTGACCCGGCGCGAGACCACCACCATCATGGCGACAACAATGGCGATTGCCAGAACCAGCAGCGCCAGTGCGATCGTGAACTGGAACAGCGCAGCGGAAGCCTTGGCGACCGCATGATTTTTCGCGACATCGAGCGAAACCTCGGCGACGCCGAGAAGCGAGGCAAGCTTGGACACCGACATCGGCGTCCATTCCTCGGCCCTGATCCCGGTATTCTCGCCGGCCAGAACCGACTTGAACACCTTCAGGCGCAGTTCGGAAAATTTTGGATCGAAAAACTCATCCTTGGCCTTTTGCACGGCCTGAGCGAATTGCGGCGGCAGCTTCAGCCCGGCGGCGGCGTCTTCCATTGCGCTCCAGACGGCGTCGGTCTTGCCGAGATTGGCCGTGTAGATCAGAAACGCATCGGCCGGCAGCTTTTGGCCGGCAAGGCCGTTCGACACCATGACCTGCGCATCGCCCGCGGCGTTACGCGCGATCCAGGCAAGTTGCTTGATCGTCATCAGTTGGTCGATCATGGCGTCGTCGAGCTTGACCATGGCGTTGAGTTGCTCCGAGAGCCTGTCGAGAAGCCTGAGCAGATTGGTTGCTTCGTCGCTGAATGCTTTGGCAAGTTCAGGCCGGCGCTGCTCCCGCGGCAGGGTGACGGCACGCGCGGTCTCGTCGTGCATCGCGATGAGTTTGTTCATCGAATTGACCATGGCCGGATACAGCGAGGCCTTATTCGGAAAATCCATTCGCGCCAGCGCTTCGACCGCAGGCTTCAGCGCCGCAAGCTCGGCTTTGCGGACCTCCTGAGTCTGCGTGGATAAGGCCTGCAACTGCCGCTGCCCGGTCAAGTCGCGGAACGTTGTCGAACGGTCGACCCGCAGATTATGCAAGGCGGTGAACAAATTGCGCGAGACGTCGATGACCTCGGCGCTGCGGTTCGCCAGCCGGTATTGTTGCCACTCAGACCAGGCGTTCTGAGCCAGAACGATGACAACCACCGCGCCCAGTAATCCGATGACGGATTTCAACAGCGCGCCGACGGATATTCTGTTCAGCATTTTGCAACGACCTTTCGCCCCTCCGGCGTTGATGATCCATAAGGGTCGAAAGTAAATTGCCGGTAATCGCGGGCGACGTCGCGCGAGGCTTAGGTTGGACGTCTCGCGCAGGCCGCGCGTTGCGCTTAAAAATTTTTCCGTGAAGCCGAACCGCCGACACTAAAATTTGCGCGCGAAACTTAGAAAAGATCAAAGTATTCCTTCTGCTCCCACCGCGTGACGTCTGCCGTATCGGGCTTTTCCTCGCTCCGGAAGCGGGCAATCTCCGCCTCCTTGATACGAAGGTAGTAGTCGACAAAGTCCTCGCCGAATGCCTGCCGGAAACACGCATTGTCTTTCAGGGCGGCGAGCGCATCACCGAGCGCTGTCGGCATCATTTCCGCCTCGGTCTCGTAAGGCGTATCGGCGGACGGGCCCGGCTCCAGCCGTCGCGCAATGCCGTCCAGCCCGCAGGCGACCTGCGCGGCAACATAAAGATACGGGTTGGCTGCGGGCTCGCCGACCCGGTTCTCCAGATGCGTGGCCGGATCGCCGGGCTGGCCGATCACGCGCAGCATGACCCCGCGATTGTCCTGCCCCCAGATCACCCGGTCGGGTGCCAGCGCATAGGCGCGGTAGCGTTTGTAGCCGTTGATTGTCGGCGTGGTGAATGCGGCCGCGGCCCGGGCATTGGTCAGCAGACCCGCAAGCCAATGACGCGCCAGCGGCGGCAGCACCTGCGCCGGATCGGCGGACACGAATGCATTCGTCCTGGTCCTTCGCTCGATCAGCGACTGGTGCAGATGCCAGCCGCTCGAAAACGCATTGGGCAATCCCGGACGGCACATGAAGGTGCAATGCAGCCCGTGCCGCCGCGCAATCTGCTTCATGGCGCTGCGGAACAGGATCATCATGTCGGCGGATGCAATTCCGATTTCCGGGCGGAACGTGAACTCGCACTGGCTTGGTCCAAGTTCGACTTCCAGCGAGCGAAACGGCAGGCCAAGCGCCATGACGGCGCGCCAGAACGGCTCCAGGATCGGCTCGATCTGGTCTGAGCGGGCTTCGGTGAGAAGCTGGAAACCCTGATGGATGTAGCTCACATCGACCGGCTCCCCCGGCCAGGTCGCGTCGGCCGGCGCAAGCCGCGGATTCTCGATCCGATAGAGATGGAATTCGACCTCGAGCCCGGCCATGAGATCGAAGCCGGCCTCTCCAAGCCGTGCAAGCTGGTCGCGGGCGATCTGTCGCGTCGAGAACGGCACCGGCTTGCCATTCGGGAAATAGATATCGCAGAGCACCCAGCCGGTATTCGGCGCCCAAGGCAGCACGCGGAAGGTCGAAGGGTCCGCGATCATCAGGAAGTCTGCGGCGCCCTGCATCTCGGGCATTGCGAATCCGCCGCCCGGCGTAAAAACCGGAAACACCGTCTTGTGCGAGGTGTCTTTGGCAAGCAGCGTCGTCGTCATGGAGACGCCGTTGCGCATCAGCTTCGCCGCCTCCGCCGCGACGATCGTCTTGCCTCGCAGAACGCCATGCTGGTCCGCAAACGAGAAGCGGACGAGTTCGAGCTGACGTTCCTCGATCTCCTTTTCGACCGCGGCGGCGAGCCGGAATTGCTCCTCGCTCCACAGATTGTGGCGCTCGACAAAACTGAGAGATGCGCGGTCGCGGGATGACATCATTGCCTGTCGTCCCCACGAAAGCGGGAACCTATAACCACCAGCCTGGAATTTGGGTCCCCGCCTTCGCGGAGACGACCGGTCATGTATAGCACGGTCTGCGGCACAGCAGGCTAATGCCCGTTTGCCCAGCTCTTGGTCGAGCGGCGGCGCTCATGCGCCTTGTCGACATAGCCTTGCCAGTCGGCCACAGGACCGACGCCATCGACGCAGACCGGTCCGGTGATTTCAGGCGCCTGTTTCTCGTCCAGCACCATGAGCGGACGCTCGCCCTTGCCGGCCTGCTCGATCGCCGCGCGCAAGAGACGCCGGTAGGCGGTAATCGCCTTGTCGGACTGACCGAGATGCTCCTTGGTGCGATCCTGGATCGGGCCCATCGACTCGCAGGCCCATTGATCGTGGATATTGATATCGGCACCCATGCCGGTATAGGTCTCGTGCGCCTGCTCGTGCGGATCGAAGCCATAGTCGTTGGACTTGTTCTTGCGCGGCACGTAATTCGGCAGCTCATACAGCTCGAGCCGCTGGCGGCGCATCTCCTCCTTGTCGACCTTCTGACCGAAGCTGGTGAAGATGCAGTACCAGTAATGCGTGGTCTCGTCGATCGGCACATGCCATTGCGAGATCGTCATCTCCTGGCTCATCGGGATCATGAACGCATTCGGAAACACCAGATTGGTGGTTCGCACATGCATCGACTTGTCGCTGATCTGGCGCAGCGTATTGAGCCGCAGGCCGTATTCGGTCTGTTCGACCTCGATGCGCGGACGCGGGAAGTCGCGCATGATCTTGGTCATCGGCATGTCGGCATCGGACGTCGAGTCGCGGAACATCTTGCCGTAGGACTTCGAGGTGTCCTCGTCTTCGAAGAAGCGGTGCAGCCATGAGGTATGCGCGGGATCGATGCCGACCTCGAGCGACTGCAGCCAGTTGCACTCGATCAGTCCCTTGAAGGCGAAGGTGTATTCGTCGGGCGCGACGAAGCAGTCGAAATTCGGGAAAGCCGGCGGCTCGCCCGGCCCCATATAGGCAAACAGGATGCCGCTCTTCTCCACCACCGGATAGGACGTCTGGCGGATGTTCTTGCACAGGTTGGAGCCTTCGGGTTCGGCCGGGGTTTCCAGACATCGGCCATTCACGTCGAACTTCCAGCCATGGAACGAGCAGCGCAGCCCATCCTTCTCAAGCCGGCCGAACGCCAGATCGGTGCCGCGATGCGGGCAGCCGCGGGCAATCAGGCCGTAACGCCCCTGCCCGTCCTTGAAGATCACGAGATCCTCGCCCAGCAGCCGGACCGGCTTGACCGGACGGTTGGTCGCGAGTTCTTCGACCAGCGCGGCGGGCTGCCAGTAACGGCGCAGCAGATTGCCGGCTTTGGTACCGGGATTGGTGCGGGTGATGAGGTCGTTCTGTTCTGCGCTGAGCATGGCAAGTCTCCTGATGAGGCGCCGCCGTGCGGGGCCGGAGATCTCAAAAATGTTCGTTGACCGAACATATGTTCGAATTAGAACAAAGTGATCCGCGCTAGGCAAGCGCAAAAAGCGGGCTAAAATGACCTTGCCGGTGACAATTTCGAACATTCGTTCGCTCTTCGAACCAATGTTCCTGGGGGACGAAGGCGGATGAGTGAGCCGTTGATCGTTGTGGGCGCGTCCTATGCGGGTTTGCAGACCGCCCTGTCGGCACGCGAGTCCGGCTTCGCGGAACCCATCCTGCTGCTCGGCGACGAGGACGACCTGCCATATCAGCGCCCGCCGCTGTCCAAAGGCTACCTTCTCGGCAAGGTGGCGGAAAGCGCATTGCCGATCCGCGCGCAGCAGGTGCTCGACCAGCATCGCATCGAATTTCTGCCGCGCACACGGGTCACCGCGATCGACCGCACCGACCGCACGGTCGAGACGGCGGAAGGCAAACGCCTGCGCTACGGCCAGCTGGCGCTCGCGACCGGCTGCGGGCCGAGACGCCTGCCGGTCGAGGGCGCCGATCTCGATGGCGTCATGGTTCTGCGCACGCTCGCCGACGCGCGTGCGTTGCTGTCGCGCCTCACCGATACCGGCCGTGCTGTCATCATCGGCGGTGGCTTTATCGGACTTGAGGTCGCCGCGTCTCTGAGCATGCTCGGCAAGCAAGTCGCGGTGGTCGAAATGCAGGACCGGCTGCTGGCGCGCGCGTTACCGCCGCGCATGTCGGAATTTCTCGCCGATGCGCACCGGCGTGCCGGCGTGGAGCTGATCATGCGGACCGGCGTTGCGCGGCTGATCGGCAAGGGAGGCAGGATCGCGGCGGTCGAACTGACCGACGGCCGCACGCTCGACGCCGATCTCGTGGTGGTCGGCATCGGCGCGTCGGTGAATGACCAGATGGCCGCTGCCTGCGGGCTCGCCTGCGGCGACGGCGTTTTCGTCGACGACTATGCCCGCACCAGCGATCCGCATATCGTTGCGGCAGGCGACTGCACGCGGCATCCAAACCGCTTTGCCGGCCGGCCGATCCGGCTGGAATCCGTGCAGAATGCGCTCGACCAGGCCAAGACCGCGGGCGCGACCCTGGCGGGTCAGCTCAAGCCCTACGACGCGGTGCCGTGGTTCTGGTCCGATCAATACGATCTGAAGCTGCAGATGGTCGGCTTTTCCGAAGGTCACGATCAGGCGGTGCTGCGCGGATCGCCGGACGACAACCGCTTCTCGCTGTTCTACTTCCGCGACGGCACGCTGATCGGCGTCGATTCCGTCAATGCCGGCGGTGACCATATGGCCGGCCGGCAGATCATTCCGGCCAACACCCCGATCACGCCGGATGAGGCCGCCGATCCAAGCTTCAATCTCGCCGCGCTTGTAAAGGCGGCACGCAGCCGCGCCGCTGCCGGCGGCCGCTAAGCCCGGATCGCCGCATGCCGCGCGTCAAACGCTCGCAAGCCGAAGCCGATCAGGTGGAGAGTGCGGGTTCCGAGTTTCTGGAGGCTCTGGCGCGCGGCCTGCGGGTGATCCAGGCATTCGACCGTGACCGCCGCCAGCTTTCGTTGAGCGATGCGGCACGCCTTGTCGATCTGCCGCGCGCATCGGTGCGGCGGACGCTCCACACGCTGGTCCAGCTCGGCTTTGCCGAAACCGACGGCCGCATGTTCCGGCTGACGCCGCGGATTCTGTCGCTGGCAGGCGCCTATCTCCTTTCAAATTCCGTCTCCACGATCCTGCAGCCCGCGGTCGACCGGCTCAGCGCCGAACTCAGCGAAGCCTGTTCCGCTGCAGTGCTCGACGGCGACGACGTGGTGATGATCGCACATGCATCGCCGGCACGGATGCTGGCGCTCGGCGCACAGGTCGGTTACCGGCTGCCGGCGGCGTCGACGTCGCTCGGCCGTGTATTGCTGGCAGCACTCGACGACCGGGAACTCGACCGGTTCTTCGCCCGCGCCCGACTCGAAAAACGCACGCCGTTTACCTTGGTCGACAAGGCGGAGCTCGAGCGCGCCGTCGTCAAGGCGCGCGAAGAGGGCTTCTCGCTGGTGGACCAGGAGGCCGAGCTGGGCTTCCGCTCGATCTCGGTGCCGCTGCGTCGGATCGACGGCAAGGTGGTCGCGGCGCTGAATGTGGGCGTTCATAGCGAACGTGTCACGCTGGATGCGATGCTCGATGGCTATCTGCCGCGGTTGCGCGCGGCTGCCAGTGAATTGCAGCCCCAGCTGATCTGACCGGACGGCAGGGCCGGAACTCAGCACGCCCTCCGCCGCAGATAGGCGCGGCGCCGGCTGTTCAGCCGGTCCTGTTCCGCACGCGCCTCCTTCATCGATGCGGTGGCGCAAACGCGATATTCAAGATCCTGCGGACGATACCCGCAGCCCCGGCGTGCGAAGATTGCAAAAAGCCCCGACGCCGGCGACCGCGTCAAGATTGCAAGGCTTTCCGCGACATTGGCAGAGACCGAAAAAGCAATCTGAGCACCGGACGTGACATGCCTGACCTCGAATATGCCCGGTCCGGCCGGCGCATCAAGCGTTCCGGAATGCGGGCTGGGAAAGGTTCTCCATGGAGTCCACGCAACAATAGAAGGCATGCAAGTCGTTCTCGAAACTGTTTCGAGGATGGATCTCGAAGGGGTGGGAGACTGTGGCGGCTCACGGTTGTTAAGCACCCGCGTGCAGCGATTGCCGCACCGTCCAACGCGGGGCGGGCATTTCCGTTCCGCACCGTGTGGATTCGGAATGAGCGATGCCCATGGCGTGCAAGCGCGGCAAGAACGCGGCAGCGCGGACACGCGAAGGAGCGACCTCGACGCTATCGCCCCGGCAAAACCAGCACCTTGGGTTTCACGGGCAGGGTGGCCTTGGAGATCACCACCGACGGTATGTCCGACATCTCGACATCAAACTTGTCGCGCATGCGGTCGAGGAAGCGGTTCAGCGTGAACACGCTGAAGTAATGCATCGGGATGATCAGCGGCGCCTTCAGGCCCTCCACGACCTCGATCATGCCGTCGATATCGAGCGTGTAGCTGCCGTCGACCGGGACCAGCACGGCATCGATGCGGCCGATCTCGTTCAGCTGCTGCTGGGTCAGCGTGTGATGCAAATGGCCAAGATGAGCGATGCACATATTGGCGATCTCGAACACGAAGATCGAGTTTCCGTGCCGATCGGTGCCTCCGTCCCAGCCGCGGATATTGGTCGGGACGTTGCGCACCCGCACGTCCTTGTAATTGACGTCATGGCGGACCGGCTTGCCGCGATCCTCGGCCCAGCCGCGCAGGACGTGGGCGATCCCGGGTTCGGGATTGTCCGTGTAATGGGTCGAGTGCGCGCGGTTCATGGTGACGATATCCGGCAAGACCGGCGGCCGCACATAGTCGTTGTAGTCGGTCGCGATCCTGACCAGTTGCGGACTTTCGATCAGGAAGGTCGAGTGGCCGACATAGGTGATACGCACCTGATCGAATTTGAGCTGCGCGATACGGAACGCGGCAGGCAGGATGGGAAGCGTCTTGGCGGCAACCAGGCCTGGGCAATTCTCCATCATCTCGGGCTTGGGCGCGGTCGCCTGGACGCGCTCGATCGTCCCGGCACTTGCCGGCTTGACGTAAAGGGCCGCAGCGACTACTGCGGCGGAAAGCCCGATTGCTGAACGCATGCAAAGCTCCCTCGCCGTCGAATTATGACATGGCGGGAGCAAGCGACACAATTCACCTCAATGTGCGGAAGCTGCGGCGAACCGCCCAACAAAAAGCGGCGCCGGATGCCGGCGCCGCTATCTTCGAGGCTCGAGTGAGGCCGCGTCAGCGCTGCGACACAATGAAGCCTTTCGGCGTGACCACGACCCAGCGGCCCTCCTGACGGCGGATGGTTTCCACCCGTCCAAGTCCCGGAAGATTAGCGCCGGGAACCACTTCAAAAATCCCCATGCGATCGTTTTCCACCATGGCAACGCCGCGGAATACATCGCGCAAAATCCAGCCATTCACCACCGGCGGGCGTTCCTGCTGCTTCGGAGCGATCGAACCTGTGGTTTCGGGCGCGGAGGCAAGCGCAGGAGCCGGCGCCAAAGCCGCAGTGACATTGGCAGCGGTGCGCTTGTCGATGCGCTCCAGCAATTCGGACAGCTTGGCAACGCGCTGCGCCGGCTCGGCCTGCGCCTTTTCGGCACGATCGACCCGCTCGACAATTCTGGCCATCTGCGCATTCGCACTCTTGGCATTGCTTTCAATTGTCGCCTTGAGCGAAGCAACCTCGGCCGAGAGCTGCGTGATAACGCCACGCAGCGCATTCACCTCGATGCTGCGCGCATCGTCGGCGATTGCGGACTGCGGCTTGGCGAAGGCGGCCCCGGCCATCGCACCGACCGCGGAACCCGCCGCCGCAGACAGGACGATCGCAACGGCGAGAATGGCGGCGCGGCTGAAGCGCTGATTCTTCGCGGGCACATACAGGATCGGCGCCATGCGGTCGTCAAGCTTGCGATGCGGCGCACGCTCGTCGCTCTCGACCCTGATTTCCGGTGCAGCGGCACCGTCCGCTTCGGGCTTGGCCGCATCCGAAACGTTGCTCTCTGCATGCTTGCCAGTTTCGTCGATCGCACCCATGGCTCGATCTCCCAGAAGGTGAAAACTTCACCAACGGGTAACCAAGCCCACTTACGAATTCGTTAAACTTTTAACGGATCGCGGCGACGTGATCGTCTGCGCCACAGTGGTAAATGCAATGCTAACGCACGGGTACGTGCGCACGCCGCGTCACTGCATTGGCTTGCGCGGCGTCAGACCTTGGGTTCCGGCAAGCCCGCAGATGCACACGCCGCACGCAGCGTGTTGAGAATCACGCAGGCGATGGTCATCGGTCCGACCCCGCCCGGGACAGGCGTCACCGCGCCGGCGACTTCGAGCGCCTCCTTGTAATTCACGTCACCCACAAGGCGCGTCTTGCCGCCTTCGCCGGGCACGCGGTTGATGCCGACATCGATCACGGTCGCGCCCGGCTTGATCCAGTCGCCGCGCACCATCTCGGGGCGTCCGACTGCGGCAAACAGGAGATCGGCGCGGCGGCAGACCTCCTTGAGATCCTTGGTCTTGGAATGCGCGATCGTGACCGTGCAATTCTCCGCCAGCAGCAATTGCGCCAGCGGCTTGCCGAC
This sequence comes from Pseudorhodoplanes sp., assembly GCF_046289595.1. Taxonomy (GTDB): domain Bacteria; phylum Pseudomonadota; class Alphaproteobacteria; order Rhizobiales; family Xanthobacteraceae; genus Pseudorhodoplanes. Next base: position 10,941 of record NZ_JBKBVB010000079.1, on the reverse strand, counting down.
AATGTTGGAACGTCCGATCACCACCGCATCGAGCCCTGCGAGCGACGGATTGATCGTCTTGGCGAGGATCACGCTGCCGACCGGCGTGCAGGGCACGAGCGCCCGCTGCCCGGTCGCGAGCCGGCCGGCATTGACCGGATGGAAACCGTCGACGTCCTTGCCCGGATCGATCGAGTTCAGAACGAGCGTGGAGTCGATCTGCGACGGCAGCGGCAATTGCACGAGGATGCCATGCACACTCTTGTCGGCATTGAGCTGTTCGATGAGCTTGAGCAGATCGGCTTGCGAGGTATCAGCCGGCAGCTTGTGATCGAAGGACTTCATGCCGGCCTCGGTGACCGCCTTCGATTTCGACTTCACATAGACTTCGCTTGCCGGATCGTTGCCGACCAGCACCACTGCAAGGCCCGGCACGATGCCGTGCTCTTTCGCGAGCTGTGCCGCCGCCTTCGCGATATTGCCGCGCAGCTCCTGCGCGATGGCCTTTCCGTCGATGATGGTCGCCGTCATTTTGAATCCAGCAGGTGTTGGAGTTTGGCCGCGAGCGCGGCGCCGCCGCCGTCGATGACGACGCGCTTGATGCGCGCGGTTTCGCCGGACGCCAATGTCACCGTGCGACGCGGCACGTCAAGCGTCTTTGCAAGCAATGAAATCAGGGCAGCATTGGCCGCACCGTCGGTGGGCGCTGCCCGCACCCGCGCTTTCAGAACGCTCCGCCCATCGGACAATGCCTCGATCCCGTCGATCGCGTCGCGCCCACCCTTCGGCGTCAATCGGATGGCGAGGACCAATCCCGTCGCGGCAATGGCCCATGGGACCGAAGCGGACGACTTGTTCGCTTTGCCCAAGGCGCGTTGATCAGAACACGTTGGGATAGATGTAGCGGGTGATCACGCTCTGGATAAAGATGATGATGAGGATCACGATGACCGGCGAGATGTCGATGCCGCCGAGATTCGGCATGATATTGCGGATCGGCCGCAGCACCGGCTCGGTGATGCGCCACAGGAAATCGCCCACCATCGCCACGAACTGGTTGCGGGTGTTCACGACGTTGAACGCCACCAGCCAGGACAGGATTGCCGAGGCGATCAGAAGCCAGATGTAGAGCTGCAGAACGATCAGGATGACATCAAGGAGCGCGCGCATCGGGCTTGGTCTTCCGTCCGGGCGAGGATTATCGTGGTGAGGGCGTTCTCATGTATCGGCTCAGCCGATTTCGGGCAAGCCGCCATCCGGCTGACCGATTTCTGCAGCATCGGCGCGCGGCGACCCGTGAAGCCGCACCCGTCTCACCGCGCCGCCCAGCCCGGCGGGCACCAGCCGTCACCGTCCTTGACTTGCCGCAAGCCGGGGCCTAAATGGCCGCTCTTCGCCCATTCTTGCGCATCCGGACGGTTCGCTGCCGGCTGCGTCCGGCGGGGGCCGTAGCTCAGATGGGAGAGCGCCTCGTTCGCAATGAGGAGGTCAGGGGTTCGATTCCCCTCGGCTCCACCAAATTGTGCCCGGCCGCCAGCCTTGCGCCTGGACGGGCATTCCCGGATGCTCTTCGCCCGTAGGGCCTTTCGCGGTGAAAAGCGGTGAAGCTACCGCCCCGCGCCCTTGATCCTCTGTTCCAGCCGCGCGATCGCCGCAGGCCCATCGCCATCTTTTGGCGAAAGCTTCACGAACGCTCTAAAATCCGCCAGCGCGTCGGACAGCGAGCCCTTCATCTCCAGCGCATTGCCGCGATTGAAATAGGCGCTCCCATCCTTCGGATTGAGCTTGATCGCCTCGTTGAGGTCGGCGATGGCCTTGTCGTATTCCTTCTTGCGGATCAGCGCGACGCCGCGATTGTTGTAGGCCTTGGCATAGCGCTTGTTGAGCTTGATCGCTTCCGTCGAATCCGCGATGGCGCGGTCGGGGTCGCCCTTGCGGTTCCAGGCCATGCCGCGATTGCTCAGCGCGCGCGCATGCTTGGGATTGAGTTTCAGCGCCTCGTTGAAATCGGCGATGGCCTTGTCCTGATCGCCCTTGACGCTCCAGGTGAAGCCGCGGTTGCTGAATGAATCCGCATCTTTCGGGTTGGCGGCGATCGCCTTGTCGCAGGCTGCGATGGCCGCATCGCCCGTGGCCTTGGCGCAGAGTTCGCGGTCGGTTTGCGCCAGCGCCGGGCCGGATGCCAGTGCGACACCGGCGATTGCGATCAACCAAAGCTGCAAGGTCCGGGGCCGTCGCATGGTGTCCTCCCCTTTGGCAAGCTCGTCTGGCAATCTGTGCGATAGCTTAGCGTTTTGGCGAAATGCCGAAACTTCAATCCTGCGGATTTGTGTGCGACATCTTCGGCGCTCCCTCCTGCACAGCCGCACCGCACCCACCTACCGCAACTGCTCTACGGTGCCGCCGCAAAGACCACCGGCCCAACCTGACCTATGAACACGCACCCCGACCCCGCCGCATCGCTCGGCCGATATCGCCCGTTCGTCCTGTTCTGGTTCGCCCGCGTCTTCGCGAGCCTTGCATTGCAGATGATGGTCGTGGCGGTCGGCTGGCAGGTCTACGATATGACCGGCCGCGCGCTCGATCTCGGGCTGGTGGGGCTTGCGCAATTCGTCCCGGCGTTTCTGCTGGTGCTGGTCGCGGGCGCGGTCGCCGACCGCTACGACCGCAGCCGCGTGGTGCGGCTTGCGCAGATGACGGAAGGCACCGCCGCACTGGTGCTGGCGGTCGGCACCTGGCAGGGCTTCCTTACGCGCGACCTCATTCTGGCACTGGTCTTCATGGTCGGCGCCGGCCGGGCATTCGAGGCGCCGACGCTGATGGCGCTGCTGCCACGGCTGATACCGCTGCCGGTCCTGCCGCGCGCGGTGGCCGGTTCGGCCTCGGCCAACCAGGCCGCGACCATTGCGGGACCGGCAGTGGGCGGCTTGCTTTATGTGATCAGTCCAACTCTCGTCTATGCGCTTTCCGCCGCGCTGTTCTTCGGTGCCAGCATCCTCATCGCACTGATCCGGATCGACCAGGTGGCGCCGAAACGCGAGAAGGTGGACTTCGCCGCCCTGTTCGTCGGCATCGCCTTCATCCGCAACAATCCGCTGATCCTCGGCGCCACCTCGCTTGACATGTTCGCGGTGCTGTTTGCAGGTGCGACCGCGCTGATGCCGGTCTATGCAAAGGACATCTTCCATGTCGGGCCGTGGGGGCTCGGCATCATGCGTGCAATGCCCGCAGTCGGCGCGCTGCTGATGGCGATCGCGCTGGCGCGCTGGCCGCTCGTGCGCAATGCCGGGCGCAAGATGTATCTTGCGGTGGCGCTGTTCGGGGTGGCCACCATTGTGTTCGCACTCTCGACCTCGTTTGCGCTGTCGCTTGTGGCGCTGTTCGTGCTCGGCGCAGGCGACATGGTGAGCGTCGTGGTGCGCCAGACCCTCGTCCAGGTGCAGACGCCGGACGAGATGCTCGGCCGGGTGATCTCGGTCAACGCGCTCTTCGTCGGCACCTCCAACCAGCTCGGCGAATTCCGTGCCGGCGTGTTTGCGCATTTTGCCGGAACCGTGCCTGCTGTGGTGTTCGGCGGGGCCGCCACCTTGCTCATCGTCGGCCTGTGGACGAAACTGTTTCCCGAGCTCCTCAACGTACAAAGCCTGCAGAAGGGAACGCGATGACCGCAAAATCCACGACCGGCCCCGATGTCGAAGTGCTGCGCTCCAATGCCGTCAATCCGCCCGGCCTGCCCTTCCCGGACGGCGTGCGGGTCGGCGAGCTCGTGTTCATGTCCGGCCAGATCGGCATCAAGCCGGGCACACTGGAATTGCCCGCGGGCGGCATCGAGGCGGAGACGCGGCAGCTCTTCGAGAACCTGCGGGTCACCATGGAAACCCACGGCATGACGCTGTCCGACATCGTGCGCATCCAGGCGATGCTCGCCGACATGGCGGAATGGCAGCGCTTCAATGCGGTCTATCTGGAATTTTTCCCGGATGCTGCGCCCGCCCGCTGCGCCTTCGGGGCGACCGGACTTGCGCTTGGCGCACGCGTCGAGGTGGAGGCCTTCGCGGTCAGGCGGTGACCGCAGCCGGCTTCGCCGCCGGCTCCGGCTGGTCCTTCAGCCAGAAATCCAGGAAATGCGCCAGCCAGTTCTGCATGGCGTAATCGAAGACCAGCCGGTCCTCGAAATGCGCAACCCGCTGCTTGGCGCCAGGCAGTTCCATGCGATGCTGGCCGCGGATGGTCCAGCGGCACATCATCGCGTGCGTCACTTCGGGATGGAACTGGATCGCATAAGCATGCGCGCCCTGCCGGAAGGCCTGCACCGGAAAGGTATCGCCTTCGGCCAGAAGATCCGCTCCGGCCGGCAGGTCGAAGCCCTCGCGGTGCCATTGATACACATGGTCCGGCCAGACCTCGCAGATCTCACGCCCCTCGATCGTCGGGCGGATCGGGTAATACCCGACCTCGACCTGCCCCTCCTCGTGCAAACCGACCTTTGCGCCAAGATGCCGCGCCAGCATCTGGCCGCCGAGGCAAATGCCAAGGAACGGCTTGTTCTCCTTGAGTGGCACGCCGATCCAGTCGATCTCCCGCTTGATGAAGTCGAGATCGTCGTTGGCGCTTTGCGGTCCGCCGAAAATGACAGCACCGGCATGGCCCGCGAGGGTGGCAGGCAGATCATCACCCAGAGCAGGACGGCGAATATCGAGCGGCACCCCGCGCCTGCGCAGATACTGGCCGACGCGGCCTGGGGTCGAATTTTCCTGGTGTAGAACGATGAGGACCGGCAACGACATCGGCTGGTGTACGGAGCTCCCGCGATTCAATGCCGGAAAATAATCCCTCTGCACCCTCTGACAAGCGGCCCCGGCGGAAATGCCGCTATGACAAAAGGACTTATCTCGGCTCTGAACCGTGCCGCCGTGCCACCTGGGGCAGCAAGACCTTTCGCGGCACAAAGCCTATGCCATGGACCAGGAGCTTGTTGAGAAACCCAGGTACCACGCGACGCTTTCCGGCCATGAACCCGCGATAGGCTTCTTCGGCCACGCGATCGGCAAGCGTCGTCATCGGCGTTCTGAGCACGCCCGGGCCGGTGCGGGCGACCTCCTGGAATTCGGTCGGAACCGGCCCCGGGCAGAGCGTGGTGACGCGGATGCCGCGGTCGCGCCATTCCTCGTGCAGCGCCTCGGTGAGGGACACGACGTAAGCCTTGGTGGCGTAATACACGGCGTGGTTCGGTCCCGGCAAAAAGCCCGCGACCGATGCGACATTCATCAGTCCGCCGCGCTGGCGCGCCATCGTCTCGGCAAACCGCAAAGACAGATCGGTCAGTGCCCGCACATTGAGGTCGATCATATGGAGCTGGCGTACCCGCGATTGCGCCGCCGCAGCGCCGGACAGTCCGAAGCCTGCATTGTTGACGACGAATTGCGGCTCCAGACCTTCACGGGCCAATGCTTCCTCAATCCGGTCGCCGGCATCGGCATGCAGCAGATCGACGGTCAAGACCAGCGGCCGGGGCCCGCCGGTTTTGGCAAGGTCATCGGCCAGCACCTCCAACCGCTCGGTTCGCCGCGCGGCCAGGACCAGGCGATGACGGTGGCGCGCAAAAACCCGTGCCAGTTCGGCACCGATGCCCGAGGACGCCCCTGTAATCAGCGCGACCGGCTCAGGCATCGTCGCCCGATTGCCCGCCGGCGACATCGCGCTTCATTTCCACACGGTCACGCTGCGAGATGCCGAGCAGATCGGAGGCACGCCACACCACGTTGTCTTCGAACTCGTTCACGCGGCCATCGGCATAGACCATTTCCCACATCATGCGCACGATCCGTCGGCGGCCGTCTTCGTCCATCGCGCGGTTGATCAGGCTGGTAAAGCCGTACAAATCGACAGCCTCGCGATCCGCTGCAGCCGCTGCCTCGATCAGTTCGGCAACGGCCTCGTCGCCCAATTCGAACTGTTTCTTGAGCAAAACCCGCAGCTTTTCATGTTCGGCGCCGGTCTCCTGACCGTCGATTGTCATGACATGGATCAGCAGGGCGGCGGCGGCCAGCCTGTAGTCATTCTCCTCAAAGCGGCTCAGCGTCTTTTCGCCAATCCCGACATCGCTGAGGAAGTCCCGCAAGAGCTGGAACATGAAACCTCAGCGCACCGCGGCGCCTTCGCGCAGGCTCTGATCCAGGAGATTAAGGTTGTTCTGGATATAGGGATTGCCGGGATCCTTGGCCTGCGCTGCGAGGAGGGTCTTGCGGGCGCGATGCCGGTCGCCGCGCAGCAGATAGGAATAGCCCTGATTGTTGAGGATTTCCGGCGTCGGCCCGGCGAGGCGGATCGCCTGCGCATAGGCCCGGTCGGCCAGATCGAAGCGCTTGAGCTTGTCGTAGCTCGCCGCAAGTCCGACCCAGGCTTCGAGATCGTTCGGTCCCTTCTCGACGGCACGGCGGAAATGCTGCTCGGCCAATCCGAAGCTGTTTTCGCGATAATGCCGCTTGCCGAGTTCGAGGTCGCCCTTTGGATCTTCGCCCATCAGGCCGGTGGAACTCGGCGTGTCGTTGGAAAGGCCCGCGATCGAGCCGGTATGCTCGCTCGTGGTCTCGCATCCTGCGAGCGCAAGGCACGTCACACACACGACAAGTCCGGAAAGCCAACCGATACGCATTCTACGCTCCGGCGCAGACAGCCAGGTGCAGACTGCACCGGCCAGGCCACGCTGATCCGGCTGTTCACGCCGGTGTGGCGACGGTAGCGTCGGGTGGTTAAGATTCTATTCGGGCGTGAAAGGTGTGGTTAACCTTGCACTAATGCTGCGGGTCAGCCGAAACCGCCGGTCATGAGCCGCACGACGACCGGCAGAAGAATCACGACGAAGATCACCGGGAAGATGCAGATCATCATCGGCAGCGACAGCTTCGCCGGCAGGCTATAGGCTTTCTCTTCTGCCCGCGACAGCCTCTTGTGCCGCATGTCGTCGGAATAGACGCGCAATGCGTCGGTGACGCTGGAACCGAGTTCCTCGGATTGCTGGATCAGCGTGGCGAAGGACTTGGCTTCTTCGAGGCCGAGCCGGTCGGCGAGATGCTCAAGGGCCTCTGTCATGGTGCGGCCCGCCCGGATTTCGAGATTGGCCATATGGATATTGGCGCAGAGCGAGGGATAGGAATCCGCAAGTTCGCGTCCGACCCGGTCGAGCGCCGCTTCCATGCTCAGGCCGGCGTCGGCGCAAACCACAAGGAGGTCCATGAAATCGGGAAAGCCGGCGCGATGCTCGTCGCGTCGTGACGCGATCCGCCGATCGAGATACAGACTCGGCGCCGCATAACCGAGCATGCCGCCCGCCCCGATCGTCAGCCAATAGATCGAGTTGCCCTCGCCCGGCGCAAAGACCATTGCCGCGGCGCCGAAACCGACCGCGAGCGCAACCCGCGCCAGAAAGAACAGGGCGACGGCCCGCGGGTCATAGATTCCCGCGAGGATCAGCCGCTTGCGCAGCACCTTCATGTCCTTGGAATCGCTTTCGCCGAAGTGCTTCTGCGCATAGTCGGCGATGCGCTGCGCTGCTGTGGCGCCGGATTTGCGCTGCGGATGCGACGCAAAGCCGCCGATCTCGGCCGCAACCTTCGGATTGATGCCGGCGCTGCGCCGGCGGATGGCGCCATGCACCCGGATCGTCGCCATCATCACAAAGGTCAGGATTGCAGTCGCAAGGAACACCGTCAGCGTCAGCAGGATCGATTCGGGGTCCGCGAAAATATTGAATTCGCCGGTCATGGTCAGATCCTGAAATTGACCATGCGGTGCATGATGAAGATGCCGACGCCCATCCAGGCGCCGGCGCCGGCCAGCGCCATCTTGGTGATATCGTGATACCAGACGCTGCTATAGTATTCAGGCGAGACCAGATGGATGATGCCGAACAGCATGATCGGCAGCGATGCGAGGATCATGGCGGATGCACGCCCTTCGGACGCCAGCGCACGCACCTTGCGCCGCATCTTGAAACGCAGCCGGATCACGGCCGAGAGATTTTCAAGAATTTCGCTCAGGTTGCCGCCGGTCGAGCCCTGGATCGCAATCGCGGTGACGAAGAGCGGCAAATCCTCCTGACCCACACGGAAATACAGATTCCGCATCGCCATTTCGAGATCGGCGCCGTAGGTCACCTCATCGGCGACGATGCCGAATTCGCTGCCGCAAGGATCCGGCATCTCGCGGCCGACCATGGTGATCGCCACCGGGACCGGGTGTCCCGCGCGCAGGCTGCGCACGATGATGTCGAGCGCATCGGGAAATTGCGCGCCGAATTTCTTCTGGCGCCGGCCGCGCAGGAATTTGAGCCAAAGCACCGGCGCAGCGGTCAGGAAGAATAGCAGAGTGAGTCCGCTATAGAGCGGCTGACCTTTCAGAACGTGCATCGCAGCCGCTGCAACCACGGCGACGATTGCCACATACAGCGCGAGTTTGCCGATGCCGAGCGACAGCCCGGATTGCAGGATCAGCCGGTTCAGATATTCGACCGGCAGACGATAATCCCCCCCGCGATTGAGGCCGCGCTCCTTGCGCAGCTGGATCAGCACGCCCTCGCGGTTCGGCTCGTCCCTGAGGAGCTGGATACGCCGGTTGATGCTGTTGCGGTACGATGCATTCTGAAAGAACAGCAGATAGACTGCCTCGAACACCAGGAATGCCGAAATTCCGATGAAGGCGAGGAAGAGATATTGGGTGTCGAAATCGAGCCAGGCCATTGCTCCGTCCGTCACAGCGGCTGACTTGGATCGAAATACGTGCCCGGTATGCGGATGCCGCGGGCCGCAAGCTCGCTGAGGAAACGCGGCCGCACGCCGGTCGCCTGGAAATGCCCGATCACAGTGCCGTCCTCGGCGGTACCGGTGCGCACAAACCGGAAGATCTCTTGCATCTGCACAATATCGCCTTCCATGCCGGTGATCTCGGCGACGGAGGTGACGCGGCGCTTGCCATCCGACATGCGTTGCAGCTGCACGATCATGCGGATGGCGGCGGCGATCTGGCCGCGGATCGAGGAAATGGTCATCGGCAACCCGGCCATGCCGATCAGCTGTTCGAGGCGGGAAATCGCCTCCCGCGGGTTGTTGGCGTGAATCGTCGCCATCGAGCCCTCGTGGCCGGTATTCATCGCCTGCAGCATGTCGAAGGCTTCCTCACCGCGGCACTCGCCGAGGATGATGCGCTCGGGCCGCATACGGAGCGCGTTCTTGACCAGTTCGCGCTGGCGGATCTCGCCCTTGCCCTCGACATTCGGCGGACGGGTCTCCATGCGCGCAACATGCGGCTGCTGCAGCTGCAATTCGGCGGCGTCCTCGATGGTGATCAGGCGCTCCTTGTCCGAGATGAAGGCGGACAGAGCGTTGAGCATCGTGGTCTTGCCGGAGCCCGTACCGCCGGAAATGATGGTGGTGATCCGCGATTTGACTGCAGCCGCGAGCAGTTCCGCCATCTGCGGCTTGAGCGCGTCGATCTCGACCAGCTTGTTCAGGTTGAACGGCTTCTTGGAGAATTTGCGGATTGAGACCAGCGGTCCGTCGACGCCCACCGGCCGCACTGCGACGTTGACGCGCGAGCCGTCAAGCAGGCGGGCGTCACAGAGCGGATGCATCTCGTCCACCCTGCGCCCAACCGCCGAGACGATTTTGTTGATGATGCGGAGCAGATGCGCCTCGTCCTTGAACCGGCAGGCGATCGGCTCCAGAAGGCCGCCGCGCTCGACATAGGTGCATTCGTGACCGTTGATCAGGATGTCGCTGATGCTGGGATCCTTCAGCAGCGGCTCCAGCGGCCCCAGCCCTGTCATCTCGTCGAGGATTTCGTTGACGAAACTGTTCAATTCCTCGGTGTTCAGCGCCAAGCGCTCGCTCACCACATATTGGCTGACCAATTGCTGGATCTGCAGGCGCATCTGATCTTCGGGCAGCTTTTCCAGCGCCTGCAGATTGACCTCTTCGAGCAGCCGCCGGTGCAGCCGCACTTTCGCATCGAGCAGCTTGTCCGAATGCAGCGGGTTGGCGCGCGGAGCGGACGCTTGCGCAAGCGCAGCCGGGATGTGCGCAGACGCTGGTGCAGCCTTCACCGCGGGAACCGGATCGTGCCCGGCTTCGGCCTTCGGCTCAGCCGCGGCCGGCTCCGGCAATACCGGCCAGGCGCCAGTCTCCGTCGCAGGCGGCACGTGACTCGGCGCGAAGGACGCCGGCGGCGGCGGAGCGGATGCGCGTCTTGCTGAAAAGCGTCCGGCCATTCGCACGTCTCCGCCGATCTAGCGTGCAAAGGAGAAGCTGAACTTTTTCTGTTCGGCCGGCGCCTTGGCCGCGGGTTTGGCCGCCTGCGGCACGATCAGCTTGCGCAGCTCCTGACTGATATTGTTGCCGCGCTTGACCTCGTCGAGCGGAACGCCGCGGTCGATCGCTTCGCGCACCAGCCGGTAATTGTTCGGGATCGACAGAGCGAAGTCGTCGCCCAGCGCCTGCTCGATGTCGTTCTTCTTCAGGCCGGGGGCGAACATGCGCTGCTCGAAGCGGTTGACGATCACCTTGGGCTGCGGACCGTCCGGCATCCGCACCCGGATGGCCGCTAGAATGTGCTTGGTGTTCTTGAGGCTCGGCACTGTCATTTCGCTGACGATGAACAGGTGATTGGTCCCCTGCAGCACGTCGTCGGTCCAGGAAAACCAGGTCCGCGGCATGTCGATCACGACATGGTCGAAATTCGAGGACACGAGATCGAGGAGCCGTGTCACCACGTCGGGATCGAAGCTGCGCATCTCGGCCGGCTGCGGCGGCGCCGCGATCACCGCAAGACCGGAGGCGTGATACGCGGTCATCACTTCCAGCAATTGCTTGTCGAGACGATCGGGGCGGGGATCTAGCTCGGGGAGGGGGAGAAACAGGGCGAGGGGGGGGGAATGAGAGAAGGAGAGGGGGTGGAGGTTGGGGGCGA
>NZ_JBKBVB010000078.1:0-20923 GCF_046289595.1 Pseudorhodoplanes sp. | reverse complement strand
CGGTGGTCTCCATCAGTTCCTTGAAGGTCTTGGCGTAACCTTCGCCCAGAAGATAGCAGGGCTTCTGCCAGCCGAAGATGTTGCGCGCGGGCATGCCCCAAGGGGTGCAGCCGAATTCCTGATTGCCGGCAAGGAAGTCGAGGAAGATGCCGGAATGCATGAATTTCCAGCCGCGGCCCTTGCCGATCTCGAAGACCTTGCGGAACAGCTCCTTGGTTTTCTTGCGGTTGAGGAAATGCTCCTGATCCGGCGCGCGCTCATACGCATAGCCGGGCGATATCGAGACGCCGACGCCCAGTTCCTTTGCGTAATCGAGAAATGCCGCGATATCCTCCGCGGAATGGCCGTCGAAAATCGTGGCATTGACGTTGACCGCGAAGCCTGCGTCCTGCGCAGCCTTGATCGCCTTCACCGCCTTGTCGAACACACCCTTCTGCGAGACCGCCTTGTCGTGATGATCGCGCAGACCGTCCAGATGCACGGAGAAAAACAGATATGGCGACGGCTTGAACAGATGCAGCTTCTTTTCCAGAAGCAGCGCATTGGTGCAGAGCGAAACGAATTTCTTGCGCGCGACCAGGCCCGCAACGATCTCGCCGATCTCGCGGTGAATGAGCGGCTCACCGCCCGGAATGGCGACCATCGGCGCGCCACATTCATCGGCCGCGTCGAGACATTCCTGCACGCTCATACGGCGGTTGAGGATCGCGTCCGGGTAATCGATCTTTCCGCAGCCGACGCAGGCAAGGTTGCAGCGGAACAGCGGCTCCAGCATCAGCACCAGCGGATAGCGCTTGCGGCCCAAAAGCTTCTGTTTCAGCAGATAGGCGCCGATCCGGATTTCCTTGTGGAAGGGGATAGCCATGGAGGGAATGAGCCTGTTCAGGGAAGCTTAGATCGAGGCAACTTCGGCAGGAAGACGGAAGGTGATGTTTTCTTCACGGCCGGGCAGCGTGGTCACGTCCACCACCCGCAGCCGTCTTAGCGCGTCGATGACGTCGTTGACCAGCACTTCCGGCGCCGAGGCGCCTGCTGTGATGCCGACAGTTTCGACTCCTTCCAGCCAGGCATGATCGAGCTCGCCGCCGTCGGCGATCAGATAGCTCGGAATGCCGGCTTCTTCGCCGATCTCGCGCAGGCGATTGGAATTGGACGAATTCGTAGCGCCGACCACCAGCAAAAGATCGGCGACCTTGCACAGATCGCGCACCGCGCTCTGGCGATTTTGCGTCGCATAGCAGATGTCGCGCGTATCCGGACCCTGAATGTCGTTGAAGCGCTTCGTCAGCGCCGCAATGATGTCGCGGGTGTCGTCGACGCTGAGCGTGGTTTGCGTCACATAAGCGACGGGCTCGTCCACAGGAATTTCCAGCCTGTCGACATCGGCGACGGTCTGCACCAGCACCACAGGCCCGGGAATCTGGCCCATCGTGCCTTCGACCTCCGGATGGCCGGCATGCCCGATCAGGATCACGGTACGGCCCTGCCCGACATAGCGCTTGCCCTGATTGTGTACCTTGGTGACCAGCGGACAGGTGGCGTCGATCACCGGCAGGTTGCGATCGGCCGCTTCCCTTTCGACGTCCTTGGAGACGCCATGCGCGCTGAAGATCGCAACCGCGCCATCGGGAATCTCGTGAACGTCCTCGACGAAACGAGCGCCCTTGGCCTTCAGCGATTCGACCACGAACTTGTTGTGGACGATCTCGTGGCGCACATACACGGGCGGCCCGTATTTCTTCAACGCGCGCTCGACGATGTCGATGGCGCGCACCACGCCGGCACAGAAGCCGCGCGGCTGCGCCAGAACCACATTGAGCGGACGCAATTTCGTTCTTGGGGTGTCGTCTGGCTTACGCAAGCTGCACCTTGTCCTGTGTCATGTCCTTGCCCAGCGCCTCGAACGCCTTGGCAAGAATTCCGTTCGCATCCAGTCCGGCGCGCGCATACATCGCCGCCGGCGTGTCGTGATCGATAAAGAGGTCAGGCAAGACCATTGTGCGGACTTTGAGACCCGCATCGAGCGCGCCTTGCTCGGCGAGGGTCTGCAGCACGAAGGAGCCGAAACCGCCGATCGAGCCTTCTTCGATCGTGATCAGAACCTCGTGATTCTTTGCAAGCCGGAGCACGAGATCGACATCGAGCGGCTTGGCAAAGCGCGCATCGGCAACCGTGGTGGTCAGCCCATGCGCGGCCAGCGCGTCGGCCGCTTTCATGCATTCGGCCAGTCTTGTGCCGTAAGACAACAGCGCGATGGAGCTGCCCTCGCGCAGGATCCGGCCCTTGCCGATTTCGAGCGGCACGCCCTGCTCCGGCAGATCGATCCCGACACCGTCGCCGCGCGGGTAGCGCAGGGCAGACGGAGCGTCGTCGAGTACCGCCTGTGTCGCCACCATATGCACAAGCTCGGCTTCATCGGCGGCAGCCATCAGAACGAAGTCCGGCAGGCAGCCGAGATAGACAATATCAAACGCGCCGGCATGGGTCGGCCCGTCAGCGCCCACAAACCCCGCGCGATCCAAGACGAAGCGGACCGGCAGCTTCTGGATCGCCACATCGTGCACCACCTGATCGTAGCCGCGCTGCAGGAAGGTCGAATAGATTGCGCAGAACGGCTTCAGACCCTCTGTCGCTAGACCCGCGGCGAAGGTCACGGCATGCTGCTCGGCGATGCCGACATCGAAAGTCCGTTTCGGAAACTGCTTCTGGAAGATATCGACGCCGGTGCCGGACGGCATCGCCGCGGTGATGGCGACGATACGGTCGTCCTTCTGCGCCTCCTTCACCAGGCTATCGCCGAACACCTTGGTGTAGGACGGCGCATTGGCCTTCGCCTTCGACTGGCGTCCGGTGACGACGTCGAATTTCACAACGCCGTGATACTTGTCGGCCGCTGCTTCCGCGGGCGCATAGCCCTTGCCCTTCTGGGTCACGACATGAACGAGGATCGGACCGAAGCTCGCATCGCGCACATTGCGCAGGACCGGCAGAAGATGGTCGAGGTTATGCCCATCGATCGGACCGACATAATAGAAGCCGAGTTCCTCGAACAGCGTGCCGCCCGTCACCATTCCGCGCGCATATTCTTCGGCTCGCGCGGCCTGGTCATGCATGAAGCGCGGCAGGCGCTTGGCGAATTGCTTACCGATCTCCCGCAGCGACAGATAGGTGCGTCCGGAAATCAGCCGGGCGAGATAGGCCGACATGGCACCGACCGGTGGCGCGATCGACATTTCGTTGTCGTTGAGGATGACGATCAGCCGCGAATCCATCGCGCCGGCATTGTTCATGGCCTCATAGGCCATGCCTGCCGACATCGCGCCGTCGCCGATCACCGCGACAACGTTGTGCTTCAGTCCGGCAAGATCGCGGGCGACCGCCATCCCGAGGCCGGCTGAAATCGAGGTGGATGAATGCGCCGCGCCAAAGGGGTCGTATTCGCTCTCGGCGCGCTTGGTGAAGCCGGAGAGCCCACCGCCCTGGCGCAGCGTGCGGATGCGGTCACGCCGGCCGGTCAGAATCTTGTGCGGATACGCCTGGTGGCCCACGTCCCAGATCAGACGGTCCTGCGGGGTGTCGAACACCGCGTGCAGCGCCACGGTCAATTCGACCACGCCGAGGCCTGCGCCGAGATGGCCGCCGGTGACAGCGACGGCACTGATGGTCTCGGTGCGCAGCTCGTCGGCCACCTGGCGGAGCTGGTGGTCCTGGAGAGTTCTGAGGTCGGCAGGGGTCGCGAGCGCATCGAGAAGCGGGGTAGCAGAAACCATTATTGGAACACCTTCGCTCGCTTGCATGTTCGGGGATAACGCATTAGCGGGACATTCGGCGGCAAGTAACCAACGCGAAAAGCTTTCGGTGAGTTATCTATCTGCCAAAACCATGAACGGGCCTTGATGGGATCACTGAACCACTTACCCGTTCACAGGCAAAAACCATACCTGCCCCGGAAAAACTGATACGTCAAATACTTGGAACCAAGTGACCTGGAGCGAAAATGTGGCACTAGCAACCCAAACCGGCCCAAACGCCTCTTCGCTCTGGAAAATATGCCTTGCAGATCGCTAACACAGCCGTGAATAGGAATAAAGACTCGCTCATGGCCCGGTTCGCAGCCCGGGCTATCCGCCTCAGCATCTGGTCGCCCTGGATCACGATTCTTGTCTTTGTGTTGCTGACCGTTGCGGCAGGCGTCTACACTGCCCGCAACTTCGCCATCAACACCGACATCAGCAATCTGATTGCCCCCAATATCGACTGGCGGCAGCGGGAAATCGCATTCGAAACGGCCTTTCCGTCGCGCGTCAACAACATCCTGGCGGTGGTGGACTCGCCGACCCCGGAGCTGTCCGCCCTCGCGGCCAACAGGCTGACGTCGCGGCTGAGGGACAACCCCGCTCTTTTCCCGGAGGTGCGGCGGCCCGATGGCGGCGTCTTTTTTGAGAAGAACGGATTGCTGTTCCTGCCGGCCGAACAACTTGGTCAAACCCTCGGGCAGCTCGAACAGGCTGCGCCTATCGTCTCGATCCTGGCGCGCAACCCCAACTGGCGCGGATTGTCGCAGGCGGCCCAGGCCGCCCTTGGCGGCGTCCAATCGGGACAATTGGAGCTGGACGCACTCGCGCCGGTCTATGACCGCTTCTCGCGCACCTTCGAGGACGCAGCCGAGGGGCGGCCTGCAAGCTTTTCCTGGCAGGAGCTGTTTGCCGGACAAAAGTCGAAACCGGGCGATCTGCGCAAATTCGTCGATATCACACCGAAGCTCGATTTCAGCGCTCTCGAACCGGGCAAAGAAGCGACCGACGCGGTCCGCCAGGCCGCCGCGGAGGCCAAGCTCGGACCGGATTATCAGGCCCGCGTCCGCCTGACCGGATCGGTACCGATCGCCGACGAGGAGTTTGCGACCGTCAAGGACGGCATGCTCCTTCACGGCACCGGCACCGTCATCGTGGTGCTGTTCATCCTCTGGCTGGCACTGAAATCGGCGCGCATCATCTTTGCGGTGTTCGTCGCGCTCGCCGGCGGCCTGGCAATCACCGCGGCGCTCGGCTTCATGATGGTCGGCTCGCTGAACATGATATCGGTCGCGTTCTTCGTGCTGTTCGTCGGCCTCGGTGTCGACTTTTGTATCCAGTACAGCGTGCGTTATCGCGACGAGCGCTTTCACAAGGACCAATTGAAGCCCGCACTCGTCGATGCGGGGGTAGCGATCGGAGGACCGCTGGCGCTGGCTGCGGCCGCCACTGCGGCCGGCTTCCTGGCGTTTCTTCCGACCGCCTATCAAGGCGTGTCGGAGCTCGGCGCCATTGCCGGCGTCGGCATGATCGTCGCGTTCATCATGAGCCTGACCGTGCTGCCCGCCTTGCTCGCGCTGCTCGATCCGCCCGGAGAAAAGGAGCCGCTGGGCTTTTCGAGTTTGGCGCCAGCCGACCGTTTCGTCGCCCGCAACCGCCGATGGATCGTGGCCGTAACGCTGGGCCTTGCCATCGTCGGTCTGCCGCTTCTGTATTTTCTGCGCTTCGATTTCAATCCGATCAACCTGCGCAGCGCGCAGGTCGAATCCATCTCGACATTTCTGGAATTGCGACAGGATCCGAATACGGGCGCGAGCGCGGTCAACGTCCTCGTCACGTCGCAGGAGCAGGCCCAGGCGGTTGCCGAGAAGCTGCAGAAGCTGCCGGAAGTCGACCGCGTCATGACGATCCAGAGCTTCATTCCGGACGATCAGGAAACGAAGCTCGGTCTGATCAAACAGGCGGCCGAGGTTCTCGAACCGGTGCTCGAGACCAGGCCCAGCCCCGCCCCGGACGCGCAGGAAGCGCGCGCCATTCTCAACGAAACCGCTGGCCTGATGGAGATCGTCGCTCAGCAGCCGGGTGCAGGCGGCGCAGCCGCAAAGCGGCTTGCCGTGCAATTGCGCAAGCTTGCCGAGGCGCCGGACGAGATCAGGAACGCCGCGGAACGAGCCGTCGTTATGCCGCTCGAACTCCAGCTCGATCAGCTGAGAATGGCCCTGCGGGCCGAGCCCGTGACCATCGACAGCCTGCCCAAAGACCTGAAGACAATGTGGATTGCGGCGGACGGCCGTTACCGTGTCGAGGCGCTTCCGACCGGCGATCCAAACGACAACGAGACCTTGCGAAACTTTGCCCGCAAGGTTCTGGAGGTCGAACCGACTGCCATCGGCGGCCCGATCTCCATCCTGAAATCCGGCGATGTCATCGTCGTGGCCTTCATTCAGGCCGGACTGCTTGCCCTCGTGACGATCTGCATCCTGCTGTTCATCGCGTTGCGCCGTCTCGAGGATGTTCTGCTCACCGTCGTGCCGCTTCTGCTTGCGGGCGTCATCACGATGGAGATTTGCGTCCTGATCGATCTGCCGCTCAATTTCGCGAACATCATCGCATTGCCGCTGCTGCTCGGCATGGGCGTCGCATTCAAGATCTACTACATCATGGCCTGGCGCGCGGGCCAGACCGACCTGTTGCAGTCAAGCCTGACCCGCGCGGTGATTTTCAGCGCGCTGACGACGGCGACCGCGTTCGGCAGCCTGTGGCTGTCGAATCATCCGGGCACGTCCAGTCTCGGCAAGCTCTTGGCGCTGTCGCTCGTCACCACCATGTGCGCGGCGGTGTTCTTCCAGCCTGCGCTAATGGGCCGCCCCAGAGAGAGCGCTGATTCGGGAACAGACGCCGGCAATGGCGGCTGACGCCGGATCGGCGGGCTTGCCCTTCGCCTTGCTCTTGCCGGGCGCAGGCGGGGCCGGCTCCGGTTCGGTGGTCCGTGCCCAGGTCTCGCCGCCGCAAAACAGACCGCCCAATACGCAGCCCCGCACCCTCAGGGCATTGTCGGTTTGAAGGTCGACGCTGGCGTCGTACATTTTTCCGTCTTTTGCGTTGTAAATCCTGCCGGCCCATTTGTCGGTGCCTGACGGCTTCATGTCGATCAGGATCGGCATGCCGAGCGTGGGCCGTGACCGTTTCGCCGGGTCCGGGTTCTGCGTGTCCTGACCGCCGGGAACCTTCTCCCAGCCGACGACACCCCACAGCGAACCCGAGCAGATCGCGATTCGGATCGTCGCGGACCCATCCTCGACCAGCCACTCGCCGGTCGGATCTCCCGCCAGGGCGGCCGTGTTCATCGTCAGGGCCAAAAACGCAGCAATTGACAGCCGTTTCATGCTAACCACCTTTCGGGCAACGTGACGGCCCGACTGCCTTCAAAACCTTTCAAGCGAACCATATCAGCTCGACCCCATGCTCAATCCCCGACACTACAATATTGAGGCCATTTTTGAGGAGCGTGAGGCAAGTCGCTTCGATTTGCATGGCCGCTATCTCAACGAACAGATGGTACGGGTGTTGCGGACCATCGGCTACGATGTCGGGTTCCGCCGCGGAACCGGCCAGTATCTTTATGACCGGACCGGGGCCCGCTATCTGGACCTCCTGAGCGGTTTCGGCGTGTTCGCCGTCGGCCGGAACCATCCGGCATTGCGGGTAGCACTCGAGAGCGTGCTCGATGCCGAACTTCCCAATCTGGTACAGATGGACGTTCCCGCGCTGGCCGGCGTGCTGGCCGAACGTCTACTCGCCAAAGCACCCTATTTCGACAAGGTCTTCTTCGCCAATTCTGGCACGGAGACGGTTGAGGCCGCGATCAAGTTCGCGCGAGCCGCGACCAAGCGCTCCAAGATAGTGTCCTGCGAACATGCCTTCCACGGGCTGACCTTCGGCGCCTTGTCGCTGAATGGCGACCAGATCTTCAAAAAGGGGTTCGAGCCCCTGCTTGGCGATTGTGCCGCAATTCCGTTCAACGACCTCACGGCGCTCGAGACTGCGCTGAAACGGCGCGACGTTGCCGCCTTCATTGTGGAACCCATCCAGGGCAAGGGGGTTCACATTCCCGCTCCGGATTATCTGAAATCGGCGGCCGAACTGTGCCGCCGTCACGGCACGCTCTTCATTGCCGACGAAATCCAGTGCGGGCTCGGCCGCACCGGGCGGTTCTTTGCCGTCGAGCATTTCGACGTCCAGCCCGACATGATCCTGTTAGCGAAGGCGTTGTCCGGAGGCCATGTGCCGGTCGGCGCCCTGCTCACGCGCAAGGACATCTTTGACAAACTGTTCAACCGTATGGATCGCGCGGTCGTCCATGGTTCCACTTTTGCCAAGAACGATCTCGCCATGGCGGCGGGGATCGCAACGCTCTCGGTTTTGGATTCCGAAAAACTGATCGAAAATGCCGCACGCACCGGCGAGCGCCTGTTGTCTTCGTTGCGGGCGATGACCGAACGTCATGAAATGTTGAAAGAGGTGCGCGGGCTCGGCTTGATGATCGGGGTCGAGTTCGGGGCGCCAAGCTCGCTCAAGCTGCGCGCCTCATGGTCGATGATCGAGGCCGCCAACAAGGGGCTGTTCTGCCAGCTCATCACCATCCCGCTGTTCAAGGATTACAAAATTCTCACCCAGGTGGCAGGTCACGGCAGCCACACCATCAAGCTGCTCCCCCCTTACGTGATCACCGGCGACGATTGCGCCTGGATCGAAACGGCGTTCGACAAGGTGATTGCCGACAGCCACCGTGTGCCGGGTGCAATCTGGTCGCTGGGCAAGACCCTGATCGAAAACGCGATGGCCGCAAAGCGCGCACAATAGACGGGGTTCGCCACAGCGTCCCAATGAGGCGCGAGGTGGCGGTCGGACATTGAATGCCGGGAGAGAGACGTGGACGCGCTTACCGCCGCGAAGGCTGCATCCGGGGCCAATCATGGACAACGTTCCGCGCTCGAATGGCGCGACCTGCGCGAATGGCTGGCGCTGGTCGAGCGGATCGGCGAACTGAAAGCGATTGCCGCCCCGGTCGATCCCATCGAGGAGATCGCCGCAATCACCCTGCTCGCAACCCGCGAGGAACGGGCGCCGGCGCTGATGTTCGAGCGGATGCAGGGCGACACCAGCGGCTCGCGCATCCTCACCAACATGCTGGGTTCGAGCAAAGAACGCTTTGGGCTCGCGGTCGGGCTTGATCCCCATCTGTCGATTCGCGAGATGATCGATGCCACACGCTCGTTGATGGCCGCCCCGGTCAAGCCGGTTTTCGTCCCCAAGGAAGAGGCCCCGGTGAACGACGTGGTGCTGACCGGGGACGATATCGACCTCACCCGATTTCCTGTCCCGCAATTCTGGCCGGGGGACGGCGGCCGGTTCATCGGCACCGGCAACATCACCCTCACCGCATCGCCCGACACAGGCCGCATCAATGTCGGCTGCTATCGCCAGATGCTGCACGGGCCGAACCGGGTCGGCCTCTATTGCTCGCCCGGCAAACACGCCCTGCTCGACCGCGAAGCCTGGTGGGCGCGCGGAGAGCCATGCGAAGTCGTTGCGGCCTATGGCGTCGATCCGGTGATGTTCATGGTGGCGGCGCAGAGCTTCGGCGCAGAGGAATCGGAACTCGATGTTGCCGGCGGCATCATGGGGGCGCCGATCGCCCTAACCAAGGCAGAATTCGTCAAGCTGCCGATCCCCGCCCATGCCGAGTTCGTGGTCGAGGGCCTGCTGCACAAGGGCGACACGCTGCCCGAAGGCCCGCTCGGCGAATTCACCGGTTATTACGGCCGCGAGCGCTCGCCGCAGCCGGTCATGGAGGTCAAGGCGGTCCATCACCGCAAATCGCCGATCTTCACCCATGCGCTGATGGCGCGCTATCCGTCCTGCGAGATCGGAGCCTATTACGCGATCATGCGCTCGGCGCGCATTCTCGACGATCTCGAGCGCATCGGCGTGCCCGGTGTGGTCGGTGCCTATTCGCATCCGGCCGCGGCATCCGGGTGGGGCATGGTGGTGGTCTCGGTCCAGCAGAAATATGCCGGCCATTCCGCGCAGGTGCTGGCGCTCGCCGCGCAATGCCCGGCGGCCGCCTATTTCACCAAGTGGGTGATCGCGGTCGATGACGATGTCGATCCGACCGACCTCAACGACGTGTTCTGGGCGCTGTCGACGCGCTGTCATCCCTCGGAGGATATCGACATCCTGCGCAACACCTGGTCGACCGGGCTGGACCCGAGCCGGTTTCCTCCGGAGCTGCGGCCCTACGGTGCGAAGGTGCTGATCAATGCCTGCAAGCCGCACCGGCACCTTGCGCAATTTCCGCAGTCGACCCTGTTGCGAAAGTCGGTGCATGATCGCGTGGTGGCGCGCTGGTCGGAGCTCGGTTTCGAGTGCGAACCGCGCAAGATGACGGCGTTTCACAATGAATAGCGCGGGCTTCGCCGGTCCGGAGGCGTCAGGTCTTGCCACCGGTTTTTGCGGCATAGGCCTCGAATGCGGCACGCAAGGCCGCCGGCAATTCCACCGAGCGGCCCGACGATAGCGACATCATTGCCGTGACGGTGCGGGCGCGCAGCCGTTCGGTGCCGTCCTTGTGCCCGACGATCGCGAGCGTCAGCGACGAGCGGCCGATCTTTTCGATGAGCAGGGTCAGGTCGAGCTTCTCACCCATCCGACTCGGGATCTTGAAGTCGGTGTCGATGTGCACGAACGGAAAGCCGTGCTGATCGTGCATGATCAGATCGGCGTAATTGACGCCGAGCTCCTCGGTATACCAGTCCTCGATCAGCCCGTTGAACATATTGAAGTAATGCGGGAAGTAGACGATCCCGGCCGGGTCGCAATGGGAGAAGCGGATCTGGACCGTGCGGGTGAAAGCGCCGTCGGGCGGCGCGAATTTGATGTCCTGCATATTTTCTCTGCTTAGTATAGATCGCCGAGATTTTTCGACCTGCCATTCGATGCAAGTCTCGCGCCGCCTTCAGCTTTCGTACCGGGTGTTGCCGCGGCGCGCGGTGTCGACCGGCAGCTCCATAAAGACCGGCTGGTGCGCGCGCTGCGAGCAGGCCTGCCGCGGACACAGATGGCAGTTGATGCCGATCTTGCTGAACAGCGCCTCGTCCTCGATATTGAACGACGCCGCATAGCGCAGCCGCTTGGCGTATTTGAGCTCGCAGCCGAGCGCCACCGAAAGCCGGTGATCCTGGGTTTCCAGATTGATCGCGGGCCGGTCGGCGGTACGGCTGATGGTGAAGAAGCGCTCGCCGTCGGGAAGCTCGACGAATTGCGGCAGGATCACGCCGGGCGTCCGGAACGCCATGTGAATCTTCCAGACCGGGCAGGCGCCGCCATATTCAGCCAGATGAAACGATGTGGAGTTGAAACGCTTGGTGACGTTGCCGGCCTTGTCGACGCGCAGGAAGAAGAACGGCACGCCCTGCGCCCCGGGCCGCTGCATGGTGGTGAGGCGATGGCAGGCCTGTTCGAAGGAGACCGCAAACCGTGCCACAATCCGGTCGATGTCATAGGCCGTGCTTTCCGCGGTTTGCAGAAACGGCTCATAGGGCATCAGGAATGCGGCCGCGAAATAGTTTGCAAGTTCGATCTGGCATCGCGCCAGGCTGGTCTTGTTGGTGATGCCGCTCGACGCGGTCAGTTCGTTCAGCAGATCCTGAAATTCCACAAGACACACCACATGCGCAAGCTGGAAGACCTGGTTGCAATGATCGAGCGCCTCTGACAGGTGCACGATCCGCGCCTCACGATCATAGAGGCGCAGGGCCTGGGTCATGTCTTCGGCGGCGCGGCGGCGCACCGCAATGCCGTGCGCATTGGCCAGCCGCGCCTTCAGCACGGCGTAGATGTCGTCAGTGTCGCAGGCTTCCTCGCGACGCACCTGTTCGGCCGCGCGTTCGAGCGAATCGAAATAGTTGGAATTGTCGCGGAAGAAATCGTGGATCACCGCCTCCGCCGAGGACGCAAGCAAGGCTTCGGAGCTGCCCGCCCGTCCCTGCCGCATGATCCGTTCCAGCGTCCTGCGGTGGATGCCGTAAAGCGTCACAAACTGCTCGACCAGCCGCGGCGCATGCTCGATTGCTGCGCGCATTTCCTGGAGGTCCGGGACATTGCCGGAAAACATCGGGTCGCGCATGACATTGCGCAATTCCGACAGGTGGTTTGAGGTTTCGTCGCGCACGACATCGCGCCAGTCCACCTGGTAGGCGTCGGCGAGCGCCATCAGCAATCGCACCGAGAGACTGCGCTGATTGTTTTCGAGCAGATTTACATAGCCGGCGCTGACGCCGAGCGCCTTGGCCATCTCGGCTTGAGTCTGCCGCCGCTCGCGCCGCAGCTGCCGTAACTGTGGGCCAATGAAAGTCTTTGTCATGCCAAGCCCGTTTACAACATAACACATTATGTCATTTTGTTTGCAAACAGACAACACACAAACCCGGTTTAGGATGAACCGCCCGTCGAGTCGGGGTTATCTCTTGGAGGAAAGCGGGGCCTCGTCGCTTCGCGCACCGGCTGGGAGGTCGCCATGACGTTGAGGATTTTGGTTCTTGGGGCGTCGTATGGGTCTCTGTTCGGCACCAAATGCGCGATGGCCGGACATGCTGTCACCCTGGTCTGCCGATCCGATACCGCTGAGCTGATCAACCGCTGCGGTACCATGGTCCGCATGACCCTCAAGGGAGAGGCAACCCCACGGGTCATCCATTCCGGGGAGCTTCGCGGCAGCGTCCGCGCTGGCACGCCGGACGTCGTGGATCCGGAGCCTTACGACCTCGCGGTGCTCGCGATGCAGGAGCCCCAATACAGCCATCCGACCATGAAGCCGCTGATGGCGAAGCTCGCCGACGCCCGGGTTCCCTGCCTGTCACTGATGAACATGCCGCCGCTGCCCTATCTCAAGCGGCTGACCGCCATCGACACCGCAAAGCTCGACGACGCCTATTGCAACGCCGGCGTCTGGGAGCGGTTCGATCCCAATGCGATGACGCTGTGCTCCCCGGACCCGCAGGCGGTCCGCCCGGCCAACGAACCGGCAAACTACCTGCAGGTGAACCTGGCGACCAATTTCAAGACGGCCGAATTCGGCGCGGCCGAGCATAACCGCCCCCTCCACGCGCTCGCCAAGGGTATCGAGGATGCCAGGCTCGACGGGCTGGATGTCCCAGTGAAACTGCGCGTGCATGGCTCGCCCTTCGTTCCGCTGGCGAAATGGCCGATGCTCATGACCGGCAATTACCGCTGCGTAACCCCGGGAAATCCGGTGGCGATCCGCGACGCCGTCCATGCCGACGTTGCGCTGTCGCGGGAAATCTACAACTGCGTGGAAAGCATCGTCTTGCGGCTCGGCGCGATGCGCGAGGATCTTGTGGAGTTCGACAAATATGCTGCCGCGGCAGCGCAGCTTGTCAAACCTTCATCGGTTGCTCGCGCACTCCATGACGGCGCGCCGACGGTCGAGCGTGTCGACCGCCTCATTCAGGCAGTGGGCCGCCAGATCGGGATCGCGCATCCGCTGATCGACCGGATCGTGTCGCTGGTCGACGTGAGCCTGTCCGCAAACCGCGCCCGCGCCGCCTGACGCCGCGACGTTTCCGCAGGGATTTGCGGACCAGACTCGAAAAACTTTCACAGGGAGCAATGACATGCCGGGTTTCAAAGGGTTGGCCGTTCCCGGACCGACCAACATGCCGTTTCGCATCCGTCAGGCGATGGATGTCGCGCTGGAAGATCATCGCGCACCGGATTTCCCGGACTTCACGCTGCCGCTCTTTGCCGATCTGAAAAAAATCTTCCAGACAAAATCCGGTCAGGTTTTCATCTTCCCTGGCTCGGGCACCGGCGGCTGGGAATCGGCCATCGCCAACACGCTCTCGCCAGGCGACAAGGTTCTCGCGTCGATCTTCGGACAATTCTCGTTGCTGTGGGTGGATTCGTGCCAGCGCTTCGGGCTCGACGTCGACGCCATCGATGTCGAGTGGGGCAAGGGCGTGCCGCTCGATCAGTACCGGGCTCGCCTCGAAGCCGATAAGACGCATGCGATCAAGGCGGTGCTGGTCACCCATAACGAGACTGCGACCGGCGTGACGTCGGACGTCGCCGGCGTGCGCCGCATTCTCGATGAGCTGAAGCATCCCGCGATGCTGTTCGTCGACGGCGTCAGTTCGATCGCCTCGATCGATTTTCGCATGGACGAATGGGGCGTCGATGTCGCTGTCACCGGTTCGCAGAAGGGCTTCATGCTGCCGACCGGCCTCGCCATCGTCTGTGTCAGCGAAAAGGCGCTTGCGGCAGGCAAGACTGCCAAGCTCCCGCGCTGTTTCTTCGACTACCAGGACATGATCAAGGCCAACGCCCAGGGCTATTTCCCCTATACCCCGGCGGCAACGCTGCTGCGGGGCTTGCGGGCCTCGGTCGATTTGCTGCTGGAAGAAGGGCTGCCGAACGTTTTCGCGCGCCATCGGCGGCTTGCCGGCGCGGTGCGCGCGGCGGTCGATGCCTGGGGCCTGCGCAATTGCGCGCAGGGGCCGGAGTGGTTTTCCGAGACGGTGACCGCCATCGTCGTGCCGGAGGGCATTGACGCAAACGAGGTGATAAAGACCGCCTATCGCCGCTACGACCTGTCGCTCGGCACCGGGCTGAACAAGGTGGCGGGCAAGGTGTTCCGGATCGGCCATCTCGGCTGGCTCAACGACATCATGGTGATGCAGGCGCTCGGCGGCGTCGAACTTGCGATGCACGATGTCGGCATCAAGTTCGAGCCGGGTTCCGGTACTGGCGCTGCGGTGCGCCATCTGTCGCAGTCGGGCATGGCCATGCGGATCGCCGCAGAATAAGCTACCTCCGTTTCGGGTTTACCAATCGGACAGCGCCCCGCCTGCGGGGCGCTGTCATGTCTGTAAGCCGCTCGGGGGACAGTATGACGCGCATCGTGTTTCTGGACCGTTCCACCATCGGGCCGTCGGTCACGCTGACGAAGCCGTCCTTCCCGCATGAATGGATCGAGCACGAACGCACAAGACCCGATCAGGTGGTCGAGCGGCTGGCCGGCGCGCAGATCGCGGTCTCCAATAAGGTGCCGATCCGGCGCAATGCCATCGAGAAATTGCCCGACCTGAAGATGATCTGCATTCCCGCCACGGGATACGATGCGTTCGACATCGATGCCTGCGGCGAACGCGGCATCGTCGTCTCGAATGTCCGGGGCTACGCGGTCAACACTGTCCCTGAACACACCTTTGCCCTCATCCTGGCCTTGCGCAGAGGACTTGCCGGATACCGCCAGGACGTCATCGACGGCCGCTGGCAGGAATCCCAGCAATTCTGCTTCCACACCCATCCGATCAACGATTTGGCGGGTTCGACGCTCGGCATCATCGGCGAAGGCGCGATCGGCCAGAGCGTGGCCCGGCTCGGCCAGGCCTTCGGCATGCGCACGCTGTTCGCAGCCCACAAGAATGTCCAGGGACTGGGGCCGCTCTACACGCCGTTCGACGAGGTGCTCGCGACATCGGACGTGATCACCCTGCATTGCCCGCTGACACCGGCGACGCGCGACACCCTCGCCGCGCCAGAATTCGCCAAAATGAAGAAACGGCCGCTGATCATCAATTGCGGGCGCGGCGGTCTGGTGAACGAAAAAGATCTCGTCGAGGCGCTCGAGAGCGGACAGATCGCGGGTGTCGGGTTCGACTGCCTCACCAGCGAGCCGCCTTTGCCGGACAACCCGCTGCTAACGGTGCTGAACCGGCCGAATGTGATCGTCACTCCGCATGTCGCCTGGGCCAGCCAGGAAGCGATGCAGACCCTTTGGGATCAGGTCATCCTGCATATCGACAATTTCCACGCCGGTCGGCCCAGCAATCGCGTCGTCTAAAGTCGTCCAAAGACGAAGCCTGCGGGCCTCGCCTCGTCCGGCAATTTGTGTAAGACCGGTATCCCCCACACATGAACCGCCGGACCCCTCTGTGAAGAAAATCGGCTTTTTGTCCTTCGGCCACTGGTCGCCCTCGCCGCAATCGAAAACCCGCTCCGCCGCCGATGCGTTGCTGCAATCCATCGAGCTCGCCGTGGCCGCCGAGGAGTTGGGCGCGGACGGCGCCTATTTCCGCGTGCATCATTTTGCCCACCAGCTGGCTTCGCCGTTCCCGCTTCTCGCCGCAGTCGGAGCAAAGACCCGCCGGATCGAGATCGGCACGGCGGTCATCGACATGCGCTACGAGAACCCGCTCTATATGGCCGAGGATGCCGGCGCCGCCGACCTGATTTCGGGCGGCCGGCTGCAACTTGGCATCAGCCGCGGATCGCCGGAGCAGGTGATCGATGGCTGGCGCTATTTCGGCTATCAACCGGCCGACGGCCAGGACGATGCCGAGATGGGCCGCCGCCACGCCGAGGTTTTTCTCGAGGTGCTGCGCGGACAAGGCTTCGCGCAGCCAAACCCGCAGCCGATGTTTCCGAATCCGCCCGGTCTGCTGCGGCTGGAACCGCATTCGGAAGGCTTGCGCGAGCGCATCTGGTGGGGCGCGGCCTCGAACGCCACCGCAATCTGGGCAGCGAAACTCGGCATGAACCTGCAGAGTTCGACGCTGAAGACCGACGAGAACGGGCGGCCGTTCCACATCCAGCAGGCCGAGCAGATCCGCGCCTATCGCGATGCTTGGGCCGCGGCAGGGCATACGCGAACGCCGCGCGTCTCGGTCAGCCGCAGCATCTTCGCCCTGGTGGACGATCGCGACCGCGCCTATTTCGGCCACGGCGGTCAGGAGGCGGACAGCATCGGATTCATCGACGGCACGACGCGGACAATCTTTGGACGCAGCTACGCCGCCGAGCCCGACATACTGATCGCGCAACTCGCGCAGGACGAGGCCATCCGCGAAGCCGACACGTTGCTATTGACCGTACCCAATCAGCTCGGCGTCGACTACAACGCCCATGTCATCGAGTCGATCCTGACCCATGTTGCGCCGGCGTTGGGCTGGCGGCCGTCCAAGGACGCAACGCGCGTTGCGGCCGGTCACGCATAGACCAGTCATGCATAGGCCGGTCAGGCATAGGTCGGCCATCCGACGGGATTGGCCGCCTGCACCAGCTTGGACAGTCCGAGCAGCTGCGGCTCCGAAAACCGGGGACCGACGATCTGAAGCCCGACCGGCAGGCCGGACGCGGTCTTGCCGCCGGGCACCGAGGCGGCCGGAAAACCGACAAGGGTCACGAGAAACGCCGGCGCAATCCAGTCGATGTAATTGTCGAGCGTGTGGCCGCCGACTTCGTCCGGAAAATCCTTGGTCAGCGGATACGGCGGCACGGGCGCCGCAGGCGTGATCAGGTAATCGTATTTGCCGAACAGATCGCAGAATGTCCGCCAGACCTTCTCGCGCATGTTCTCCGCAGCTGCAGTGTCGCGCACGGTCAGCTTCAGACCGTCACGCACATTGCCACCAAGATTGGGACCGAACCGGTCGAGCATGTCGAGGCGCTCGAATTGCTGGCCGACCATCCATTCGCCGCGCAGCACCTTGTAGGGGGCAAAGCCGTCGGCGGCGCTGAACGCCACCTCCTCGACCGCAGCGCCGTCGCGCTCCAGCCTGAGCACAGCGGCGCGGCAAATGTCATCGATCTCCTTGTCGACACCGAAACCGGCGATATCGGATACATAGGCGATGCGCAGCCCCTTCGCGTTGTCGAAGCGCTGCACGATGTCGAGCGCACTCCGCCAGGGCGGCGCGGCCGAGATCGGCCACAGCGGATCGAGCCCGGTCATGCCGTCGAGCATGAGTGCTGCATCCTCCGCGCTGCGCGCCAGCGGCCCATGCACCTGACCGCCATCCCATGGCAGCCGCATCCCGCGATTGGGAATAAGGCCACCGGTCGTGCGCACGCCGACAATGCCGCAGAACGCCGCCGGAATCCGGATCGAGCAGCCGAAATCGGTACCCTGCGCCAGCGGCACCATGCCGGTCGCGACCGCGACCGCCGAGCCGCCGGACGATCCGGCGGGGCTGAGTTCGGGGTTCCAGGGATTGCGGGTGGCGCCGAACAGCGCATTGACGGTGTTGGCGCCAGTGGCAAATTCGGGGGTGTTGGTCTTCCCGAGGATGATGGCGCCGGCCTTTCTGAGCCGCTCCACCACTGCGGCGTCCTCATCCGGTACATAATCCTTGTATGCGGGCGAGCCGAACGTGGTACGGATGCCCTTGGTCAGCGTTACGTCCTTGATCACGACCGGCAGGCCATAGAGTGGCATCGATTGCGCGCCCGCCGCTGGAAGCGCGGCTATCGAAGCACGGGCCTGGTCCTCAACCAGCGTTACAATAGCATTGAATTTCGGGTTCTGCACCGCGATGGCGGCAAGATGCGCGTCCAGCACCTCGACCGGGGAGACTTCACCCGAGCGGAGCGCGTCGCGCAGCGCGACGGCGCATCGGGCAGACAGATCGTTCGTCATTTCCCGGACCAATGCACGAAACTCTTTTCGATCATCAGAAACAGAATGTTAAGACCGTAACCGAGCGCACCGGCAGCAAAAATTGCCGCATACATGTCCGGCATGTTGAAGAGCTGCTGCGCCTCAAATACCCGGTGTCCCAGTCCGTCAACCGACCCGATAAACATTTCGGCCACCACAACGATCACGAGCGCGAGCGAAACGCCGTTGCGCAATCCGACGAAGGTTTGCGGCAGCGATTCCATCAGAATGACGTCCTTCATCACCTGCCAGCGCGACGCACCCATCACGCGGGCGGCAAGAATTCTGGTCTTGCGCGCGTTCATCACGCCGTAAGCGACATTGAACAGGATCACCAGTGCCGCACCGAACGAGGCGACGTAAATCTTGGTCGCATCGCCGACACCAAAAATGACGAGAAACAGCGGAAACATTGCGGAAGCCGGGGTCGATCTGAAAAAGTCGACGACAAATTCCACAGAACGGTAGAGCCGCTCGTTCGCACCCAATACGATGCCGAGCGGGATCGCGACCACGCTTGCGACACCGATCGCGGCAAAGGTACGGATCACGGTCTGAATGAAGTCGTGCAGGAGACGGCCGCCGGTCATACCCTTCCATAGGGCTGTGAAGGTGGCGTCGGGTGACGGCAGCAGCACCGGGTCGACGATCCGGACCCAGTAGCCGATATACCAGAGCAGGATCAGGCCGGCGACGCCAATCCCGGGGAGCAACTTATCGAAACGCTCAACCCTCATACGCGCCTCACCTCGCGCTGGAAAATCTCGAGACAATGCTTTTTAAGGTCGACGAAGCTCGATTCCGACAGCGTGCCGTCGTTGCGCGGCCGCGGCAGCGGCACGCTTGGAAAATCCGCGATCCTGCCGGGGCGGCGCGACAACAGCAGCACGTAGTCGGCGAGATAGACCGCCTCCTCGAGGTCGTGGGAGACCAATACGGTCGTTGTGCCGGTTTCCTCGAAAATGCGTTGCAGCTGCTCCCGCATGAACAACGTCATTTCGTAATCGAGCGCGGAGAACGGCTCGTCGAGAAACAACACTTCCGGATCGACGATCAGCGCTCGCATGATCGAGACAAGCTGTTGCTGCCCGCCCGACATTTCGTAAGGATAACGCGACAGATCGAGCTTGACGCCGAGACGCCGCACCAGCGCATTGACGCGCTCGCGCGCGTCCGCGTCGTTTACTTTGCGCAGCTTGAGTGCATAACAGATGTTGTCGAAAGCGCTCATCCACGGGAACAGCGCCTCACGATAATTCTGGAACACGTAACCGATGCGGGTATCGGCAAGCGTCTTTCCACCAAAACGGATGTCGCCGCTGCCCACCGGCACCAATCCGGCGATCATGTTGATCAGCGTCGACTTGCCACAGCCGTTCGGACCGAAAATCGAGACGAATCTGCCGCGCGGGATGTCCAGGTTGAAATTGTCGTAGATGACCTCGCCTTGGAATTTCTTGCAAAGACCGCGCACCGTGATATGCGCGGGCGGGTCGCCATCCGGGCCAAACGCCGTACGGTAGGGACTGACGATCGGCGAGATTGCATTCATCGTCATCAGCCCCCGCCCCGCCCTCAGAACTTCTGAAGATACTTGGTGACGTCAACCTTCTCGGGCAGGGTGCCGGTCTTCACCGAGAAGTCGATGAACTTCTGAAAATCGGCAATATCCGACGGTGTCAGGTTGCTGACCATCTCGAATTTGACCAATGGCACGGTCTGGACCACGTCGTCAGGCGTGAATGTGTTCTTTATCAGGTGCTTGCGGGCCTCGGCCGGATTGTCGTTGATGAACTTTATCGCCTTGCCCCAGGCGGCGGTGAAGCGCCTCGCCACATCCGGACGCGACTTGATGAAGTCGCTGGTCAACGCGCAGCCGCCAACCCAGGCATTCGCATTCGGATTGCCCAGCACATATTTGGCGATCACGCCGGCTTCGAAGGTCGAGGCCACACCGTTCTTGCTCATCACCGTGGCGTTCGGCTCGAGCGTATAGCCGGCATCGAAGGTTCCGGCAGTCATCGCGTTGACGTGCTGTCCCATATCGAGCTGATCGAGCTGGTAATCGCCCTCCTTCAGTCCCGCCGCCGCGAGCGCAGCACGCGCCATGGTCACATTGGCCGGTCCGGGCGCCGACATGATTTTTTTGCCCTTCAGATCCGCAAGCGACTTGATCTCCAGTCCCTTGCGGACAACGAATTGCTCCATCTGATACTTTGCGTTCTGGCTGTTGAGCGAAATATACATCGCTACGCCGGGCTTCTTGAGATTGGCGTTCATGCCCTCAATCGTCACCAGCACGGCCGACGCATCGATCTGGTTACCAATCATGGCAGCAACATTCGGCGGGCCGCCAATCAGCCGCGTCAACTCGACCTCGATATTATTTTCCTTGAAGAAGCCCCGCTCGATCGCCACGAACAGCGGCAACGTCGAGGCGACCGGGAAGACCCCAACCCTGACTTTGTCCTGCGCGCGCGCGTGGTTGGATACGAGGAGACTGGCCGCGAATACGACCATAGCGGCCGCTACGCGACCGAAGCGTGGCATCGACTTCATGTTCAGGGCTCCCTCTATACTCCTGACAATTTCCATCCCGACACTTACC
>NZ_JBKBVB010000214.1:0-3394 GCF_046289595.1 Pseudorhodoplanes sp. | reverse complement strand
CGCCGGCAGAGGGCGAAGCCGACGCGCGCCCGGCCTTTCGTATCCGCATGGCCAGCCTGATCGAGCGCGGCGAGTTCGAGGCCGAGCTTGAGGGCCGTTATCAGGCCGCCGCCGTCCCGCCTTTCGTGATGCTCGACACCGCGATCGCCGGGGTGCGCGCGCTCGCGGGCGATGAGGCCGAGGCGCTCGTCGAGCTGCTTTCGAGCTTCCATGCCGATCGCGAGGGCGCCGAGGCGCCGGGCGAGGCGGAGCGCCAGCAGCTCATCGCCATCGAGGGCATCCTCAAGACGAGCTGGCCGGCCTATCGCCAGCTGCTCGAGCAGAACGCGCGCTGGCGCAATCTCATGCCGCTCCTCGCCTTCCAGCGCTTTGTCGATGGCTGGGAAGGCCTCACCGGGCTTGACGGCAAGCCGGTTGAATACGCGCGCGGCAAGGATGGGCTGGTGCCCGAGGCAACGCTGCGGCGCATCCACCCGGCGCTGATCGCCGCGGCGGGCAACCGCGCCTATGCCTTCCAATATGCCGGGGCTGAGGAAAAAAACTGAAAGCCGCCTTCGCGCTGCTGACGAGGCCGGGCGATTTCCGCCTGCCCCGGCGCGTTGAAGGCGGGTTCGAGGTGGGCGGCCATGCCTGGGAGGAAAACCCGCGCTTTGCCTGCCCGGCCTGGGCGCGGGCGCTGGCCGAGGCCTGGGCAAGGCTGCGCCAGGCGCGCGGCGGGGGGCTAGGGGGGATCGGGCCGATGGTGCTGCCGCGCTCGGGCGGGCTGATGGAGCAGCCGGCGCTGGCGATCGAGGCCTTTGCGCTGTTCGATCGCTGGCTGGAGGAAAGGCGGGGCGATGCGGGTGAAAGTCGATCTTGAAAATGTCGGCGAGGTCAGCCGCGAGCTGCGCGGGGAGATTTACCTTGCCGGGGTGCGGGCGGTGCGCCGGGCGACCCGCCAGCTCGAGCAGGACCTCGAGGCGCAGATGCGCGGCGCCGTGCCCGGCAATGCCTGGCGCGCATGGAAAAGCGAGGTCTATCCGCAGCGCGAGATCCCGGCGAAGGACCCGGTCGGGCTGGTGTTCGGCAACGGCAAGCGCCGCACCCAGGGGATGCTGGCCTATTGGTCGCTGCCCGGGGTGAACCGGGCCGCGAGCGGGGGTTGGCTGGCGATCCCGCTGCCCGAAGCCGGGGTGACCGGGCGCAGCCGCCACTTGACGCCGCGGCAATGGGAGCTGCGCACCGGCCTCAGCCTGCGTGTTGCCAAGCCCGGAGGGGCGAACAACCGCTGGGCGCTGCTGGTGACCGACGGGGTGCTGGCGCGCAACCGATCCGGGGTTGTCAAGAAGGCGGCCAAGCGCCGGCTCGAGCAGGGGCGCGAGAAAGTCACGCGGGCGATCTTCGTGCTGATCCCGGAACAGCCGCACGCCAACCGCATCTCGATCGGCAGCGCGCGCGAGCGGGCCTATCAGCGCCTCGTCAGCGAATATGCGCGCGAGACGGTGAAGCTGGGCTAGGGGCGCGGGGCGAACACAGAGTTGCCTCAGGGGCACCTTTACTGTAGTCAACTCCTATGCTGAGGGTCCTCGCTCTTCTGGCAATATTGTCCCTGCCTTGTAGCTTGTCGGCACAGCCAAGGGTTGTCCATGTGCGCGATCCCTTTGACGCCTGCGAAAAGGTGACAGAGGACATCCAGCAGGGGCTTACTTCCTATAAGTGCAGCCCAAGCCAAAAAGTTGATCAGGCAACCTGGATTGTCGGCTTTGATCTTGGCCAATGGGACGTTCCTTATTCGCGATTTGCGGTTTACGGCGGACGCGAGCTTAAAACTGTAGATCGGCCATTCGCATCCCTGACGACCTGTCGCCGGGTGTGCACGTTTCACCAAGTTAGCAGCATCAAGATCCCATTCGATGTTCTCTTTTCGCCTGAAGCGTTGGCCAATGGGCTGGTGGTCAAAGCCTTTGGCGGGCCTCGGGACGTTTTCCTGAAATTGTCAGCGGAACGAATCAGGGCATTTCGATCTGGCTTGGAAAGGGCTGGATTTGTTCCGGATGGTCACCAATAAAGCCGCGCGCTTTTTGGACTGACCGCTTAATCTGACTGTTCAAAAACAGATGAATCAAAGGCTGTGCAGATGTTCTGCGCGGCCTTTTTGTTTTGGAGGTAGCCTTGGCCCGCAACGACATCATCGTCAAGCTGCGCCTGGCTGGCGAGCAGTTCGATCGTGACTTCAAGGTCAAGTTCGAGGAGCTGAGCGCGGCGGCGGAAAGGGCTTCGGCAGACGCCGGGACACGCGCCGGCAGCAACTTCGGGCGCAACTTTGCTGTCGCTGCTGGGACTGCTGGCGCAGCCATTGGTCTGGCGATCAACAAGGCGGCTGCGCTTGGCGACGAAATCGCCAGCACTTCGCGCCAGTTCGACATTGGTGTCGAGAGCCTTCAGGTGTGGCGTCAAGCGGCTGCCAATGCCGGGCTCACCAGCAGCGAATTCACCAGTGTCCTCGGCACGCTTGCCGACCGCATCGGCGAGGCCAACGCCGGCAACGCCAAGGCGCAGCAGAGCTTCGTCAATCTCGGTATCGGGTTTAAGACCGCAAGCGGCGAGGCGCGCGCCACCGATGCGGTGCTGCTCGATCTGGCCAAGCGCATCTCCGAAATCGAAGACCCGAGCGAGCGTGTCCGGCTCGGCACCGATCTGCTGGGCCGCCAGTTCAAGGACTTGCACCCGCTGCTGCTCCAGGGCGCGGACGGGTTCAACCAGGCAGCCGAAGACCTGCGAACCTTTGGTGCGGTCCTTTCGGAAAAGGAAATTCAGGAGCTCGAAAAGACCAACGCCAAGATCGAGCAGATGAAGACCGTGCTTTCGATCAGCGTTGCCAGGGTGGTTGCCGAGAACGCCGATGCCATCATCGGTCTGGCCAATTCCATCGCCACGCTGACCGGGGCGATGATCAAATACGCAAACGAGTATCCGCGTTTTTCTGGCGCGCTGGCCGGTGCGGGGATCGGTTATCGCGTCGGTGGTCCTATCGGCGCTGCTGTTGGTGCTCTAGGAGGCTTGGCTGTCGGCCAAGGTGTCGCGCGCCAGCAGGCCGACGCCAACATGGATGTCGAATTCCGGCTTGCACGGCTACGCGAGGCTCAGAGGCGCGTTGAAGCGACAACGCGCGGCAAGGTGCCCCGTGATAATGATCGGATCGCAAGGGATGCACAGGAAGAGCTTCTGCGGCAGACCAAGCTCTTCCGCGATGCCATGCGGGCAAGAAACGGCGGCGGGGCTGGCTCTGTCCTTGCCGAGACGATTGAGGCGCCGCGGCTTACCGCTGGCGGCGGCGGGGCGCGGCGCGGGGGCGGCCCGCGCCGCAGCGCCGGTCCTTCCGCGGCCGAGCGCGAGGCCGAGCGCCAGGCCAAGG
>NZ_JBKBVB010000077.1:0-20984 GCF_046289595.1 Pseudorhodoplanes sp. | reverse complement strand
CGGCGCGATGATCCGCCACTCCGCATCACTGAGATCGAAACGGGCCATGATCTCCTCCGTCAGGAGGTTGAATCACTTTACACCCGCTTCGGGAATCCCCTTTATGGGTACAGAACCTAGCTCCGCACCTCAGCGAGCAGGCGGAGCAGCGCTGGTTATGGCCGGGCTTGACCCGACCATCCATCTTTTGTCGAAACGATATTGCGAAGAAAATGGATGCGCGGGCCAAGCCCGCGCGTGACAGCGATGTACGGCGCTGGCCCATCAAATCGTCTGATTATACTCGCCCACTTCCGGATGCGTGCGCAGCACGCCGTCCACCGCCTTGAACATCTCGCGCATGCGCGCTTCGGATGCGGGGCTCTCCACCACCACGACCAGTTCCGGCTTGTTCGATGAGGCGCGCACGAGGCCCCAGGTGCCGTCCTCGACGGTGACGCGCACGCCATTGACGGTGACGAGATCGCGGATCGCTTGACCTGCGACCTTGCCGCCCTCCGCTTTCGCCTTCTCGAAATGCTTCACCACCGCATCGACGATGCCGTATTTCTTTTCGTCGTCGCAATGCGGCGACATGGTCGGCGACGACCATGTCTTCGGCAGCGCGTTCTTCAGGTCGCTCATGCTCTTGCCGGGGTTGCGATCGAGCATGTCGCAGACGGCGATCGCGGAGACGAGGCCGTCGTCATAGCCGCGGCCGAACGGCTTGTTGAAGAAGAAGTGGCCCGACTTCTCGAAGCCGACCAGCGCGCGGCTCTCGTTCACGCGGCGCTTCATGTAGGAGTGCCCGGTCTTCCAGTAATCCGCCTTCGCCTTGTTGGCGATCAGCACCGGGTCGGTGGCGAACAGTCCGGTGGATTTTACGTCCACCACGAAGGTCGCGCCCGGATGCAGCGCGGAGATGTCACGCGCCAGCATGACGCCGATCTTGTCGGCGAAAATCTCCTCGCCCTCGTTGTCGACCACACCGCAGCGGTCGCCGTCGCCGTCGAAGCCGAACGCAACATCGGCCTTGTGATGCAGCACCGCATCGCGCATCGCGTGCAGCATCTCCATGTCTTCGGGATTGGGATTGTATTTTGGGAAGGTGTGATCGAGCTCGCAATCGAGCGGGATCACCTCGCAGCCGATCGCTTCCAGCACCTTCGGGGCGAACGCGCCGGCCGTGCCATTGCCGCAGGCGCAGACCACGCGCAACTTGCGCTTCAGCTTCGGCCGGTTGGTGAGATCGGCGATATAGCGCGCCGGGAAATCGTCGATGAACTGGTAGGAACCGCCCTCGCGGGTCTTGAACGCGGCGTTCAGCACGATCTCCTTGAGCCGCGTCATCTCGTCGGGGCCGAAGGTCAGCGGGCGGTTGGCGCCCATCTTCACGCCGGTCCAGCCGTTGTCGTTATGCGAAGCGGTGACCATCGCAACGCAGGGCACGTCCAGATCGAACTGCGCGAAATAGGCCATCGGCGACAAGGCGAGCCCGATATCGCGCACCCGCATGCCGGCCGCCATCATGCCGGCGGTCAGCGCCATCTTCACCGAGGCGGAATAGCCGCGGAAATCGTGACCGGTCACGATATCCGGCCGCACGCCCATCTCGTGGACCAGCGTGCCGATTCCCATGCCGAGCCACTGCATGCCCATCAGGTTGATTTCGCGGCCGAGCAGCCAGCGCGCGTCGTATTCGCGGAAGCCCGTCGGCTTCACCATCGGCTGGGATTCATAGGCATAGGTGTTGGGCGCAAGTTGCGCCGCAGGCTTCGGAAACATGCGTGTCCTCGGGCGGGCGATGAAATTGGCGGGAGCAATAGCCTAAACGCGACGGGTGGGGAAATGGTTGCCCCACATGGTTGCCTATTGTGGTCATTCCGGGGCGCTGTCTTTCCCTTCCCGCCGCTACGCGGGGGAGGGATAAGAGCACCCGCTTCGCTCACGGCAGAGGGAAGCGCTCAGTTTTCCAGCACCAGCTTGTTGTTGGCATATTCGAAGCGCTTGAGCCGCGTCAGATAGGACAGCCCGAGAAGGTTTTCGCCAAGCGCGTCGCCCGGCACCACCAGCGCCTGCACGTCGCGCACCACGAGCCCGCCGATATCGACGCTGCCCAGCATGACGGGCGCGGCTTTCACGGTGCCGTTCGCGGTCCGCACCTGCGCGGTATAGTCGTTGCGCATCGGACGGATGCCGAGCCGCGCGGCCTCGCGTTCGGTCAGTGCGATGACGGAGGCGCCGGTATCGACCATGAAACCGATGCGGCGGCCGTCGATCCGGCCCTCGACCTGGAAATGGCCGCGGGAGTCGCGGGGAATGGTGACGCTGCGGCCGCTGCTTAGCGCCGGCTGAACCGCGGCGATTGCGGCTTTCGGTTCGGGCTGTGCCGGAGGCGTGGTGCCGCGTTCGAGCCACGACGCGATCAGCGCCGCGATGCCCGCCACCATTCCTGCAACAACCAAAAGACTGCGCATGTCCGGGATCGCCACCCGCCCGCCAATGTCCGCAGCAGAGCACGGCGATGGCGAATGCCGTGCTAACGGGCGGTGCGCGGCGCGGTATTGCGCGGCGCGATGGTCGCCGCATGCTGAACCGGATCGTTCGAATTGTAGCAATTCCGCTTGTCCGCTCGTCCCCACGACGGGGGATCCAGAAATCATAACACTGGATTCCCGCTTTCGCGGGAATGAGCGGAGAGAAACGGATTACGTCCTCGCGCGCTTGGTGCGCCGCGTCGGGACGGCATTCGCGGGATCGTCCGGCCAGGGATGTTTCGGATAGCGCCCGCGCATTTCGGCTTTCACCGCGGCATAGCTTCCGGCCCAGAAGCCGGGCAGGTCTTTCGTCACCTGCACCGGCCGCTGCGCGGGCGAGAGCAGCTCGATCACCAGCGGCACGCGGCCGCCCGCGATGGTGGGGTGACGGCTGAGCCCGAACAATTCCTGGACGCGGATCGCAATGGTGGGACCTGCTTCGGCCTCGTAGTCGATCGGGACATGGGTGCCAGTCGGCGCCTCGAAATGGGTCGGTGCTTCGGCGTCGAGCCGCCGCCGCATCGGCCACGGCAGCAGCTCCATGATCGCGCTGGAGAGATCGTCGGCGCCGATGTCCTTCAGCGCAATCTTGTCTGTGAGGAGCGGCGCAAGCCAGTCCTGCGCGCTTGCGGTGAGGGCTGCGTCCGACAGGTCCGGCCATTCGTCGCCCTCGGACTTGCGCAGGAACATGACGCGGTCGCGCCATTGCTTGAGATGCTTGCTGAAGGGCAGGCGGTCGAGGCCGGCCTTGGCAATGGTATCGGCGAGCAGGCGCGCATTCTCCGGCGACGGCGTGACCGGCGCGATCTGCTCGGACAGTGCAATGGCGCCGAGCTTCTTTGCCCTGCGGCCGCGCAGGCTGAGCGTCGCCGGGTCGACCGTCACCTCGTCGCGCTGCGCGATGCGATCGGCGAAGCGCGCTTCGATCTCGGCAAGCGTGATAGGGGCGGCCAGCAGGATGCGCGCCTGCTGCGCGCTGCCGGACAGATCGGCCACCACGATGAACGGCTCGCGCGCCAGCGAGAGCGCGGGATCGAGCATCGCGCCGCGGCCGTTCGCGAGCAGGAACGACCCCTGTCCGCCGCCGCGGTTCTTCGCGATGCGGTCGGGATAGGCGAGGGCGAGAAGCGCGCCGGCGCTGATGTCATCATTCCAGGACGTGCCTCGCGTCGCTGAATCGGCCCATCGCTTCGCCATGGCGCGCGCCTCGTCCGCGCGCCGCGAACGGTCGCGCCGGAACTGGTCGAGCCGGTGCGTCAGGTCCACATCGTTGCCGCCCAGCCCGCGCTCGGTGACGAGTACCGCAATCTGCGCCGCCGTTTCGCCTGCGGCCTCGCGCGCGGCATCCACCACCATGCGCGCCAGCCGCGGCGGCAACGGCAGCGCGCGCAACGCCTTGCCTTCATCGGTGATGCGGCCGTCGCTGTCGAGCGCGCCGAGTTCGATCAAGAGTTTGCGCGCTTCGGTGTAGGCGGCCTGCGGCGGCGGATCGAGAAAGGTCAGCGTTGCCGGATCGCTGACGCCCCATTGCGCGAGATCGAGCGCGAAGGAGGACAGGTCCGCGGAGAGAATTTCCGGCCGCGCATAGGCCTCGAGCGAGGCGGTCTCCGGCTCGCTCCAGAGCCGGTAGCAGACACCCGGTTCGGTGCGGCCGGCGCGGCCGCGGCGCTGATCGGCGGCGGCGCGCGAGACCCGTACCGTTTCCAGCCGCGTCAGCCCGGTGCCCGGCTCGAAGCGCGGCACGCGGGCGAGACCGGAATCGATCACGATGCGCACGCCTTCGATGGTGAGTGAGGTTTCCGCGATGGAGGTCGCGAGCACCACCTTGCGCCGTCCGGGCGGCGCAGGCGCAATCGCGCGGTCCTGCACCTGCGCATCAAGCGCGCCATAGAGCGCGACGATATCGACGGCAGGATCGGTGACACGCTCCTTGAGCAGTGTTTCGGTGCGCCGGATTTCGGCCTGTCCAGGCAGAAACACGAGCACCGAACCGGGATCGGTTCGCAGCGCGCGCATCACCGCATCCGCGACCTGTGGCTCGATATGCGCGCGTGCGTCACGCGGCAGGTAGCGCGTCTCGACCGGGAAAGCGCGGCCGAGGCTTTCGATCTGCGGCGCGTCGCCGAGCCTCCCCGCCACGCGCGCGCCGTCGATCGTGGCCGACATCACCAGCAGCTTCAAATCCTCGCGCAGGCTTTGCTGCGCGTCGCGGGCGAAGGCGAGGCCCAGATCGGCGTCGAGCGAGCGCTCGTGGAACTCGTCGAACAGGACGGCGGCGATTCCGGTCAGCTCGGGATCGTCGAGGATCATGCGGGTGAAGATCCCCTCGGTGACGACCTCGATCCGGGTGCGCTTCGACACTTTCGAGCCGAACCGCACCCGCAGGCCCACCGTGTCGCCGACCTGCTCGCCCAGCGTCTTCGCCATCCGTTCGGCCGCCGCGCGCGCGGCGAGGCGGCGCGGTTCCAGCACGATGATTTTCTTTCCCGCGGCCCAGGGTTCGTCCATCAGCACCAAGGGCACCCGCGTGGTCTTGCCGGCGCCCGGCGGGGCGACCAGCACGGCGGCCTCGCGCGCGCGCAGCGCCTGGGTCAGCGCCGGCAGCGCGTCGTCAATGGGCAGGGGGGAATCGAAGCTTTGCATGGTGCGCTATCGTGTTGTGTTCCCCATGGCGCATGTCGCGCAAGATATCCACCGCCTCCGTTGCCATTGCGCGCCGGACGGCCCACATTGCCCCTCATGCCCGCACCGAAATCCACCAAATCCGCCGCCAAGGCGGCCGCCCCGTCTGCCGCGAAGCCGCCAAAGCCCGCGACTGCCGCCGCACTGAAGAAAGGCGACCACGTCTTCCTGGTCGACGGCTCGGGCTACATTTTCCGCGCCTATCACGCACTGCCGCCGCTCAACCGCAAGTCGGACGGACTGCAGATCAACGCGGTGCTCGGCTTCTGCAACATGCTGTGGAAGCTTCTCCGCGAGATGAAGCCCGAGGACCGGCCGACCCATCTCGCGGTGGTGTTCGACAAGTCGGAAAAGACCTTCCGCACCGATTTCTTTCCCGACTACAAGGCGCACCGGCCGGAGGCGCCGGCCGACCTGATCCCGCAATTCCCGCTGATCCGCGAGGCGGTGCAGGCCTTCGACATCCCGTGCCTCGAACAGGCCGGCTACGAGGCCGACGACCTGATCGCGACCTATGCGCGGCTCGCCTGCGAGGCGGGCGCGAGCACCACCATCGTGTCGTCCGACAAGGATCTGATGCAGCTCGTGAACGACTGCGTGATCCTGTACGACACCATGAAGGACAAGAAGATCGGCGTCGCCGAGGTGATCGAGAAATTCGGCGTGCCGCCGGACAAGGTCATCGAAGTGCAGGCGCTGATCGGTGATTCCACCGACAACGTGCCGGGCGTGCCGGGCATCGGCGTGAAGACCGCGGCGCAACTGATCGGCGAATATGGCGATCTGGAAACGCTCTTGTCGCGCGCGAGCGAGATCAAGCAGGAGAAGCGCCGCCAGACCCTGATCGACAATGCGGAAGCCGCGCGCATCTCGAAGCGGCTGGTGACACTCGACCGCAATGTCGCGCTCGCCGTGCCGGTCGAAGACCTCGCGGTCCACGAGCCCGACTACAAGAAACTGATCGCGTTCCTGAAGGCGATGGAGTTCACCACGCTGACGCGGCGCGTGGCGGAGGCTGCCGACATCGACGCCAGCCAGATCGAGCCGGATGCGCGGTTGAGTGCCGGCGCCCCGCCGCTGCCGCCGGTGCGGCCGGAGGACGGCGCGCCTCAACAAACCTCCACCCCGTCGGCTGCGCGGACGACCCTCCCCCTTGCAGGGGGAGGGATGAACAGGAGCAAGGGCGGAGGGAGTGCCACCGAGCAACAGGTTTACACGCCTGTCTCGCTTGCCGAAGCGCGCCTCGCAAAGCTGAAGGCGCTGCCGTTCGACCGCTCGAAATACGAAATCGTCCGCGATCTCGCGCGGCTGAAGGCCTGGATCGTGCGCGCCATCGATGCCGGGCAGGTCGCGATCGACACGCAGACCAATTCGCTCGACCCAATGCAGGCGACACTCTGCGGATTCTCGCTCGCGATCACGCCCAACGAGGCCTGCTATGTGCCGGTCGCGCATCGCAACACCGGCGAGGGTGAGGGGCTGTTCGACGCAGGTCTCGCGCCGCACCAGATTTCCGAGAAGGACGCTCTCGACGCAATGCGCCCCCTGTTCGAGGACAGGGGCGTTCTCAAGATCGGGCACAATCTGAAATTTGACTGGCAGATTTTCGCGCAGCGCGGCATCGAGCTGTCGCCTTACGACGACACCATGCTGATGTCCTATGTCGTCGATTCCGGCCGCGTCTCGCACGATGTGGCGACACTGGCGAAGCGCTATTTCGATCACACTGTGATCGATTTCAACGAGATCACCAAGTCCGGCAAAACCCGCGTCGCATTCGACTGCGTGCCGATCGAGCGCGCGGCCGAATATGCCGCGGAAGATGCCGATGCGACGCTCCGGCTCTGGCATGTGCTGAAGCCGCGGCTCGCGGCCGAACACATGATGAATGTGTACCAGACGCTGGAGCGTCCGCTGATCGCGGTGCTCGGCCGCATGGAGGCGCGCGGCATTTCGATCGACCGCCAGACGCTGGCGCGGCTCTCGGGAGAATTCGCCACCGAAAGCGCGCGCCTTGAAGAGGAAGCGCAGAAGGTGGCGGGCCAGCCGTTCAATCTCGGCTCGCCGAAGCAGATCGGCGATGTCCTGTTCGGGTCGATGGGCCTGCCTGGCGGCACCAAGACCAAGACCGGCGCATGGTCGACCTCCGCGCAGGTGCTGGAGGAGCTCGCCGAGCAGGGTCACGAATTGCCGCAGAAGATTCTCGACTGGCGGCAGGTCTCCAAACTGCGCTCGACCTATACCGATGCGCTGC
Source organism: Pseudorhodoplanes sp. (assembly GCF_046289595.1). Taxonomy (GTDB): domain Bacteria; phylum Pseudomonadota; class Alphaproteobacteria; order Rhizobiales; family Xanthobacteraceae; genus Pseudorhodoplanes. The sequence goes on along the minus strand of NZ_JBKBVB010000077.1, from coordinate 13,532 downwards.
CGAACTACGTCGATCCGAAGACGCAGCGCGTGCATACGAATTACGCGCTGGCCGCGACGACGACCGGCCGTCTGTCATCGTCGGAGCCCAACCTGCAGAACATTCCGATCCGCACCGAGGCCGGACGCAAGATCAGGAAGGCCTTCGTCGCGAAGCCCGGCCACAAGCTGGTCTCAGCCGATTATTCGCAGATCGAATTGCGGCTGCTCGCGGAAGTCGCCAACGTGCCGGCGCTGCGTCAGGCCTTCCGCGACGGCACTGACATTCACGCGATGACGGCGTCGGAAATGTTCGGCGTGCCGGTGAAGGACATGCCGGCCGAAGTGCGCCGCCGCGCCAAGGCGATCAATTTCGGCATCATCTACGGCATCTCGGCCTTCGGCCTCGCCAACCAGCTCGGGATTCCGCGCGAGGAAGCCGGCGCCTACATCAAGAAGTATTTCGAGCGCTTCCCGGGCATCCGCGCCTATATGGACGAGACCCGCGATTTCTGCCGCGAGCACGGCTATGTCGAGACGCTGTTCGGGCGCAAGTGCCATTACCCGGACATCAAGGCGTCAAATCCGTCATTGCGTGCGTTCAACGAGCGCGCCGCGATCAATGCGCGGCTGCAGGGCTCGGCGGCCGACATCATCCGCCGTGCCATGATACGGATGGACGATGCGCTCCGCGACGCCGGACTGTCGGCGCAGATGCTGCTGCAGGTGCATGACGAACTGGTGTTCGAGGTCCCCGATGCCGAGGTCGAGCGGACTTTGCCGGTGGTCAGGCGCGTCATGGAAGATGCGCCGATGCCCGCGGTGCAGCTTCATGTGCCGCTCTCGGTCGAGGCCCGGGCCGCCGATAACTGGGACGAAGCGCATTAGCGCATGGCTGTCATTCCGGGGCGCGCCGAAGGCGCGAACCCGGAATCCAGTAAAAGACCACCGCCCCCTCATCTGGATTCCGGGTTCTCGCGCTCTGCGCGAGCCCCGAAATGACGAAAGGCAATTTCCTGAATGTCCCCTCTTTCCACCTTCCCCATCACCAAGAAATGGCCCGCGCAAAATCCCGATGTCCTGCAGCTTTACTCGTTCCCGACCCCGAACGGCGTGAAGGTCTCGATCGCGCTGGAAGAGATCGGCCTGCCCTATGAAGCCCATGCAGTGAATATCGGCCAGAACGAGAGCTGGACGGAAGAATTTCTCTCGCTCAACCCGAACGGGAAGATTCCCGCGATCATCGATCCGGACGGTCCCGGCGGACAGCCGATTGGCCTGTGGGAATCGGGTGCGATCCTGCACTATCTCGCGGAGAAAACCGGCAAGCTGATCCCGGCCGATCCGAGCGCGCGCTGGCACACGGTGCAATGGGTGCATTTCCAGATGGGCGGCATCGGGCCGATGTTCGGACAGGTCGGCTTCTTCCACAAGTTCGCGGGCAAGGACTACGAGGACAAGCGGCCGCGCGATCGCTACGTCAATGAATCGAAGCGGCTTCTCGGCGTGCTGGAAACCCGGTTGAAGGGCCGCAAATGGATCATGGGCGACGATTTCACCATTGCTGATGTCGCGAGCATCGGCTGGGTGCGCAATCTGATCGGCTTCTATGGCGCGCGCGAGCTGGTCGAGTACGACACGCTGACCGAAGTGCCGCGCTGGCTCGATGCGGCGCTGGCGCGTCCGGCGGTGCAGCGGGGGCTCGAGAGTCCGAAGCGGCCGGGGTGAGCATCGCGGGACGTTGGAGCCTCACATCGACAATCCCGATTGCGGTCAAAATCGTGCAAGATCATTGGGGAAAATGTGCCGCCCGGCCAGCGCCAAATGACAGGGCCGGCGCGCAGATGTTAGTAGAGGCGCCATGACCAAGACCGGCACCCAGATGTCTGCCCCGCAACCGCGCGCGCATGTCGCGGATATTCGCTCGCGCCTGCACGACATCATCCGCAGACGCTCGTTCGGACGCGGCGAGATCACGCTCGCCTCCGGGCGCAAGAGCGACTTCTATTTCAACCTGAAGCCGACCATGCTCGATGCCGAAGGTGCAGCTTTGCTGGCCGAGCTGACGCTCGATGCACTCGCTGGCGAAAACATTGACTATGTCGGCGGACTGGAAATGGGCGCGGTGCCGCTCGCGGGCGCCATCGCGCAGCTCTCCTTCATGCGCGGCAAGCCGATCCAGGCCTTCTTCGTGCGCAAAAAGCCGAAAGAGCACGGCGCGAGGCTGTCGGTCGAGGGGCTGGCGCCGGGCGAATCGCTTTCCGGCAAGCGCGTGGTGATCGTCGAAGACGTCACGACGACAGGCGGCTCCGCCATCAAGGCCGCCGATGCCGTGCGCGAATCCGGCGCCGAAATCGTCATGGTGCTGACCATGGTCGATCGCGAGGAGGGCGCGACGGAGACCTTCCAGGACGCGGGGCTGGCCTTCCGCTCGCTCTACAAGGCGGGCGAATTCCTGAAGTCCTGACGCCGGATTTTTGCCGCGATTGGTTATCGGCTCGTTTACCCGATGCCTCTAGAATCCCGCCCGGTAACCCGTGGCGTCGGGTGTTGCTGTGCCGGGCCGACGCAACCAATTCGCTTTTGGTGCGTTTGCAGGCGGGACATTCACGGATGAAAGGAGCCCGCCGTGGCTCGGGGTGGCGTTCGATTGCGTCCGTGGCGGCTCGCCACGATTGCGGGACTGGCTGCGTTGTTGCTCGTGGAAGCGCCGGCCCCCGCATCCGCACAGAATATTTTCGAAAGCCTGTTCGGCGGCTTCAAGCGTGCGATGACGCCGCCGCGCGCGCCGGCCATGGCCAATTCAAACCATGCCGGCGGCGACAGCCACCACGGCGGCGGTCTGTCTTCGGGCTATTGCGTGCGGCTGTGCGACGGCCGCTACTTCCCGGTCAGCGGCCGCGGCAGGATGAGCGCCGCCGAGATGTGCCGGTCGTTCTGCCCGCATGCGCCCACCCAGATTTTTTCCAGCGGCGGCGGCAATATTGCGAACGCCGTTGCGCCGAACGGGCAGCGTTATGTCGATCTGCCGAACGCCTTCGTCTATCGCGACAAGGTCGTGGCCGACTGCACCTGCAACGGCCAGAGCCCGATGGGGCTGGTGCCGTTCGACGATGAAGACGATCCGACATTGCGTCCGGGCGACATCGTCGCCACCAACGAAGGGCTGATGACGTATCGCAACGATGGCCGCTATTCCGCCTTCGTGCCGGCGGCCAGCGCACCGGGCCTGCCGCCCGCCCTGCGCGAACGCCTGACCGCGACGCGGGTGGCGCCGACGCCCACGGTGGTGGAAACCGAAGGCGCAGCCGGCAGCGACGCCGTCGCCAGCCATGACGCCGAACCCCGCTCGCAAACCGTTCGGTAACGTCCGCAAGGCGGGTCAGGCGTTCAGACGCGTCACAACGTCGTCGGCGAGCGCCAGAGAACAGGTCAGCCCGGGCGATTCGATCCCGAACAGATTGACCAGACCGCTCATGCCATGCTCGGCCGGCCCGTCGATCATAAAATCCGCCGCAGGCTCGCCTGGGCCGGTGAGCTTCGGTCGAATGCCGGCATAGTCCGGCACCAGCGTGTTGTCGGGCAAGCCGGGCCAGTAGGTGCGGATGCGCGCATAGAACGAGGCGGCGCGCGCCGGATCGACATTGTAGTCCTCCGACGCAATCCATTCGACATCGGGACCGAAACGCATGCGTCCGGCGAGGTCGAGCGTGACATGCACGCCGAGCCCGCCGTCCACCGGCGTCGGATAGATCAGCCGGGTGAAGACCGGCCGGCCCGCATAGGCGAAGTAATTGCCTTTCGCCAGCACCTGTTTCGGAATGCGCGCCGCCGGATAACCCTCGATGCTGCGTGCGATTCGCTGCGCTGACAGCCCGGCGCAATTCACCAGGGCGTCGACATCGAGATGACCCGCCTCGCGGCCGCCGAACCTGACGCGCCAGCCATTGCGCATCGGCATCAGCCGCTCGACCGGCGTCTCGAATGCGATCGCGCCGCCATGGTCCTCGAGGTCGCCCTGCAGCGCCAGCATGTATGCATGGCCGTCGATGATGCCGGTCGCAGGCGACATCAACGCCGCGATGCAGGACAAGTCCGGCTCGAGATCGCGCGCGGCATTGCCGCCGATCAGTTCGAGCCCCTCCACACCATTGATGCGGCCCTGCGCATGGATCGCCTCGATGCGGGCGCGCTCGGCATCGTTGGTCGCCACGATCAGCTTGCCGCAGCGACGATGTGCGACCCCGTAGGTCTCGCAGAAATCGTAAAGCATGCGGTTGCCGCGCGGACAGAGCGCGGCGCGCAGCGAGCCGGTCGGATAATACATCCCGGCATGGATGACTTCGGAATTGCGCGAGGAAATGCCGGTGCCGATCGCGTCCGCGGCCTCGGCCACGATGACGTCATGACCGGCGCGTGCCGCCGCCCGCGCGACGGCGAGTCCGACGACTCCAGCGCCTATGATGAGAATCTGCATGGTTACCCGCGGGGAGAGTGCGTATTGCAGCGTGTTAAACACGTTGAAAACACGACTTTGCCTGCGGCTCAATCACAACCTTTCGTTAAGCGCTGTCCCGGTGTGATGACGCCGTCAATCTGCATGCCGGACCCTGTCCAATGTTCACATTCACCGGACGCATTGGCCGCAAAGCGTTTTTCTGGGGCTCGGCTCTGCGGATAGCGCTGTTCGCCGCAACGGTCGTTGGCTTTCCGCTCTTTCTGACGGCGCTGGTGTCGATGACGGGATGTCGAGGGATCGGCGGAGCTTGCGGCGCCGTCGGTCTTGTCGGCGCGATGGCTTACAAGCCGCTTGTATTCGTCCTCTTTGTATTCTCCTTTATTGGCATTTCAATGCGGCGCGCCAGCGATGCGGGGCTTCCCGGCTGGACCGGACTGTTCATCCCATTGCTATGGTGCGCCGACCGCGCCTTCTTGGTCTTCTCCGGAGCGCCGTGGTCGCTGGCTTTTTCAAGCGGCGTTCTGTTCACGACGTTTCCGGCCTATGCATTGCTCGCGCTGGCTGTCATCGGCATCCTGTGTATGCTGCCGACGCGCGGAGGCAATATGACTTCCAGCAATCCGTTTGGCGCAGCTGGCTGGATCGCGTTCGGGCTTGGGGTGCTCGTCAGCCTGTCGGCGACGGTCAAAGCTCTATCGACGTTTCCGGCCTTGCTTCCGTTCGTCTACTCGATCGGATGGGCGGGGTGGCCGATTGCGCAATATACCCCGTACGTGATGATTGCTCTGGTTGCGGTCCTGATCTGGATCGCGTGGCGTGAGCGCGGCTATGTCGCGACTGCAACGGACGTCTCCGGGCCCGCGCCGCCGCAGGCAGCCGGTCTTCCGATCATGCGATTGCTGCTGTGCAGCCTTGGATTGGCAATCGCGGCGGTCGCGATATCGATCGGCAGCAATTTGCTGCCCCTGGTGCTGCTGGTTCAGGCCACCACGATCGTGCTCCCGACGACGCTATTGTATTTCTGCGTGTTGCTGGGCGCTTATCTGGTTTTCACCCGTCGGAGCATTGGTGCGGTGACATTTCTGGCCGTTGCGCTGCTGCCGATCGCGGGCTGGGCCTATTCTTATTGGCAAGCATCGAGTGCGGCGGCCCGGGAAGCCACCGAGGTTGCTGCCATTCCGACGACGGTCGCCGGCCGCATTCCACGAACCATGGTGATCGAGTCTCGCAACGTCTCCGGCATGCGCGCGGTGTGGCAGGTGCCCGGCATCGATCGTGTGATTTATAAGGGCGCGTATGGTTCGCGCCTTGTGCAGTTTGATCGTCCGACCGGCCGCAGCCAAAACCAACAGCAGGTCGTCAATGCGCTGCCGGAGGATTATCTTCTGCTCAGGATCGGGCGATCGAGCACGTTTGCCGACAAGCAGAAAGCCTATCCGCTCGAAGGCGGGCCGTTCGAATTGCGGCTGGTCAATCCCGACGGAGACCGGCTTATCGGCATCCAGTACCACAGCCTTCATGCGCGTCCGACATTTCCGCCGGTGCTGACCGAGCAGGGCTGGTTTCGCCAACCCAATACCACGACGGCCGAAAGGCTGACGGCCGTGATCAGCGATTTTTTGCGCCGGTCGCTGCGATCGGCCACGGCTTCCGTGGCCGGGCAATAAAAAAGGGCGATCTGCGATCGCCCTTTTTGTTTGGTGAGTTGGCTTTCTTTACTCCGCCGCGATCCGGACTTCCGGTGCCGCGGCGCGCACCTCGGCGTCGACCTTGCTCTCGAACTTGGCGAAATTGTCCTGGAACATCTTCACCAGCGCGCGCGCGGTTTCGTCGAAGTCCTTTTTGTTCTGCCAGGTCTTCATCGGGTACAGCAGATGCGGCTCGATGCCCGGCACCGAGGTCGGCACGGAAAATCCGAAATAGGGGTCGGTGCGATACGACGCGTTCTTCAGCGAGCCGTCGAGCGCGGCAGTCACCAGCGCACGGGTCGCCTTGATCGGCATGCGCCGGCCTTCGCCGTATTTGCCGCCGGTCCAGCCGGAATTGACCAGCCAGCAATCGACATTGTGTTTGGCGATATAGCCGCGCAGCAGGTTGCCGTATTCGGCTGGCGGACGCGGCAGGAACGGTGCGCCGAAGCAGGTCGAGAATTCCGGCTGCACGCCGACCAGACCCTTCTCGGTGCCGGCGACCTTCGCGGTATAGCCCGACAGGAAGTGATACATCGCCTGCGCCGGGGTCAGCTTGGCGATCGGCGGCATCACGCCATAGGCATCGGCCGTCAGGAAGATGATGTTCTTCGGATGCCCGGCACAGCCCGAGCGAGAGGCATTCGGGATGAAGTCGAGCGGATAGGCCGAGCGGGTATTCTCGGTCTTGGAAATGTCGGTGTAATCGGGCACGCGGGTATTCGGATCGAAAACCACGTTCTCCAGCACCGCGCCGAAGCGGTTGGTGGCGTCCCAGATCAGCGGCTCCTTTTCGTGGGTCAGATCCACGCATTTTGCGTAGCAGCCGCCTTCGAAATTGAAGATGCCGTCCGGGCTCCAGCCGGTCTCGTCGTCGCCGATCAGGGTGCGGCTCGGATCGGCCGACAGCGTGGTCTTGCCGGTGCCCGACAGGCCGAAGAACAGCGCGGAATCGCCGTTCGGGCCGACATTGGCCGAGCAATGCATCGGCATCACGCCCTGCGCCGGCAGATAGAAATTCAGCGTGGTGAAGACCGACTTTTTCATCTCGCCGGCGTAAGAGCTGCCGCAGATCAGCACGATCTTCCGGGTGAAGTCGATCGCCACCATGGTGTCGGAGCCCTCGCGGCCGCCGTGGCGCGCGGCATCCGGCCGGAACGAGGGCAGGTCGATGATGGTCATGTCCGGCACAAAATCCGCAAGCTCGGCGCGCTCGGGGCGGATCAGCAGGGTGCGGATGAACAGCGAATGCCAGGCGAGTTCGGTGAAGACGCGCACCTTGATGCGGTATTTCGCGTCGGCGCCGCCATAGAGGTCCTGCGCGAACAGCTGCTTGCCTTTGCAATGCGCGAGGAAGTCTGCATAGAGATTGTCAAAATGCTCTTTCGAGAGCTTGCGGTTGCCGTCCCACCACACGCTGTCGCGGGTGAGATCGTCGACCACGGTATGCTTGTCCTTCGGCGATCGGCCGGTGTGATGGCCGGTCTCGGCGCAGAGCGCGCCGCCGGCGACGATATTGGCTTCGCCTGCGGCGATGGCGCGCTCGTAGAGCGGCGCTTCCGTCAGGTTCCAGTGAACGGCCTGAAGCTCCTTCAGCCCGAATTTGTCCGCTCCATAGGCTTTATTTCTGACGCCCGATTCCTGCACGGAATGCCCTCCGAAAAACCTCTTCGGCCGTCTGCCGCGGCCGGTTTCAGTCACACGCCGATGTCGGTGTGGCCCTTGCGATAGGTCAAAGATACGGCCCCTGGCTGGCCGCGCGGTGTCTTAGAGCCGCGCCGTCATGATGCCAAGCCCTTTGAAGCCGCATCATTGCAGCGGCCAATTCGCTGCACCGCAACAAGTGGCGCAGTGTTGTGGCGCAGTGTTAATGAGGATGGCGTGTGCTGCAGCGCAAACCAACCGTTGGCGGTCCCAAAAAAAACGGGGCGGCCCGATCCAGACCGCCCCGATTTTTCAGCATCGCAGACTTTTCAGTTCGAGGCGTTGACCACCTCGACACGGCGATTCTCGCCGGACAAGGGCTGGTCAGGCCGTTTAAGCCGCTCGAAGCCGAAGCCCGCGACCAGCAGCTGGTGGGGGGGAATCTGGAAGGTCTGGATCAGGTATTTGCGCACGGACTGGGCGCGCCGGTGCGACAGATCGAGATTGTATTCGGGGCTGCCGGCGGCGTCGGTGTGCCCGTTCAGGATGATGGTCGATCCCTTCAGCGTCGGTGACAGCAGCGCCACGCCAAGCTCGTTGACGGCGGCGACCGCCTTGGGCCCGATCACATCGGAATTGTAGTCGAAGAAGATCGCGATATCGACCTTCGGCTTGTCCTCGATCACCTTGGCAATCTCGGCGCGCTCTTCCCGGTTCGCCGGCGCCACCGCCTCGATCGAGATCGCGCGGGTGCGCGCCTTTTGCAGAACCTGCTGATCGGCGGCGTTCGAATTGGCGCCAAGCGAGCGGGTCAGGCTGCGGGTCTGACCCGCCGGTTGCTTCGGCTTCAGCGCCTCTTCGATCCTGCTGGATTGCGCATGGGACGGAACGGTTCCTGAAACCGTGAACAGCGCCATGATGCCGGCAATGACCAGTGTCGTAATGCGGTTCATGTGTCTCCCCTCATCCGGCAGTCATTCCAATACCAAATCGTACCACATCGTCCCTGCGCCTTGCAGGGGCTTCGCAGTCGCGCCGGATCACAGGTTGGTCGCGTGAGCGTGAGTGCAGGTTCGATCAGACCGCGCGCGCCTCGTTGGCCATCTGTACCAGCACGGCCCGCAAAGGCCCGGCACCGTTCACCCGCTGCGGAAAGGGGACGCGCAGCGCAACGCGCCCGTGCTGCAATTCCAGGCCCTCCGGATCGAAGCCGGCGCAGCGCCAGTCGCCATCGGGCGCGCCGCAGAGCTTTGTCGCGTAGAGCCGGCAGGCGTCGGCGTGGTCCTCGTTCATGTGCGCCGATGCGCGCTCCTCCGATTCAAGCAGATCATCGGCTCCCGCGGGATCGATGAGAATGTCCCGTGGCTTCAGATCGACGATGCGGCCGAAGCCCGCCACCAGATGCGCGGCCGCAATCTCGATGCGGTAGAAGGCGAAATCGGCGAAGCCGGCGAACATCGCCGCCTCGGGCTGGCGCGCCAGATAGCGCCGGCGGTCGTGCGGATCGGTTGTGACGGCGGCGCGGCCCATCAGCATGACCCGCGCGCCTTCCAGCGGATCGCCCTCCTTGCGCTCGTCCAGCATCAGGGAGACACGGCTGTCGGCGATCACGTTTTTTGTATGGATGGCAAGTTTCGAGATCAGAAGCAGCGGTGCGCCGTCGAAGGCGGTCGCCACATTGACCAGTGAGCAATAGGGGTCTCCCGTTCCCGGCATCAGGGTCGCCAGGGCTCCGGAACGCGCTTCCCGCAGGAGTTTCTTGGCGGCGAGCGTTGGATTGAAATCGGCTTGTGGCTGCATGGGGCGTCGGTCTCCGGCCGTGCGATCCGGTCCGCTTGGGCCGGGTCAGGCGTTCATTCCCCGCTCTGGCCGCGGGAACAAAAGAGGGATATGTTCGTCATTCAAGGAGAATCATAGAGTTGTTGCCGAATAGACACATTTCGGCCCAGCTTTGCAGGCTTCAAGCCCGTCGGGGATTCACCGAGTCTTAGAAAAGAGGCGTCATGCCGACCATCGCTCTCGTCGACGACGACCGCAATATTCTCACGTCCGTCTCCATCGCCCTCGAGGCGGAGGGCTACCGGATCATGACCTATACCGACGGCGCCTCCGCGCTGGACGGGTTCAAGTCGTCGCCGCCCGATCTTGCGATCCTCGATATCAAGATGCCGCGGATGGATGGCATGGAGCTGTTGCGCCGTGTCCGGCAGAAGACCGACATGCCGGTGATTTTCCTCACCTCCAAGGACGAGGAGATCGACGAATTGTTCGGCCTGAAAATGGGGGCCGACGACTTTATCCGCAAACCCTTCTCGCAGCGGCTGCTGGTCGAGCGGGTCAAGGCGGTGCTGCGCCGGGGTCAGCCCAAGGACGCCACGGCCCAGAAGGAAATCGACACCGCCAAGGTGCTGGAGCGGGGCCTGCTGCGCATGGATCCGGAGCGTCACACCTGCACCTGGAAAGGCGAGCCGGTCACCCTGACCGTGACCGAATTCCTCATCCTGCAGGCGCTGGCAAGCCGTCCGGGCGTCGTGAAGAGCCGCAATGCGCTGATGGACGCGGCCTATGACGATCAGGTTTACGTCGACGACCGCACCATCGACAGCCACATCAAGCGCCTTCGCAAGAAATTCAAGGTCGTGGACGACGACTTCGACATGATCGAGACCCTGTATGGGGTCGGCTATCGCTTCAAGGAAACCTGAGCGTCCACGGCAGACCGCAAAACGCAGCGGAGCGATCCACGGGTAGGCACGTCGGACCGGGCCAACTAGACTGGTGCCCGGCCGGAGGTGCCGACGGATCGGTTGCCGGACCCAAGCCAGGGCGTTGCGCGCGTGCTCGATCGGACCAAGCAGCTGACATCGGAAAGACAGACCGGGCCCGGCCCGGCTGGCGATGCGCCGCCGCACCCGGCCAAGGCTCCCTCCTTGCCCGCTCAGACGGCCGCTGTTGGCTTCATTCGGCGATTGTCGGAGTTCTGGGAGTATTTTGTCGGCCAGGGCTCGTCGAGCCTGACGCGACGGATTGTGCTGCTCAACGTCGCCAGCCTGGTGGCGCTGTTTGTCGGCATTCTCTACCTCTCACAGTCCCGCCAGTTCTTCATCGAGGCGCGCATCCGCAGCCTGCAGGTGCAGGCCGAGATTATTGCCGGCGCCATTGCGGCCTCAGCGGCCGTCGAGACCGATTCGATCACCATCGATCCGGACCGCCTGCTGGAATTGCAGCTCGGCGAAACCTACGGGCCGGACGATTCGGCGATGGAGTTTCCGATCAATCCGGAACGCGTTGCGCCGGTGTTGCGGCGGCTGATTTCCCCCACCAATACCCGCGCGCGCATCTATGATCGCGAGGGCGTGCTGCTGCTCGACAGCCGCAGTCTTTATGGCCGCGGCGACGTCCTGCGTTTCGATCTGTCGAACACCGAGATGGATCGGCCGGGCTTTCTGGAACGGCAATGGATGTCGATCCGCAAGCGGCTGACCCATGGCGATTTTCCGATCTACCAGGAGCTCGGATCGCAGAACGGCAAAGGTTATCCCGAAGTCGTCGCCGCCCTGACCGGGGCGACCAGTTCGATCGTGCGGATGAACAGCCGCGGCGAGGTGATCGTGTCGGTGGCAACACCGGTGCAGCGCTTCCGGGCGGTGCGCGGCGTGCTGCTATTGTCGACGCAAGGCGACGACATCGAGGACAGCGTGACCGCCGAACGGATTGCGATCCTGAAGGTGTTTCTGGTTGCGGCGGTGATTATGATCCTGCTTTCGGTGCTGCTCGCCCGCACCATCGCGGGACCCGTGCGCCGCCTTGCCGACGCCGCAGACCGGGTGCGTCGCCGGGTCCGGTCCCGTGTCGAAATTCCCGACTTCACGTATCGCAAGGACGAGATCGGTGAACTGTCCGGCGCGCTGCGCGAAATGACCAACGTGCTTTACAGCCGCATCGAGGCGATCGAGAGCTTTGCTGCCGATGTCGCGCATGAACTCAAGAATCCGCTGACCTCGCTGCGCTCCGCGGTCGAGACCATTCCTCTGGCAAAGACCCGCGAAAGTCAGAAGCGGCTGTTCGCCGTCATCCAGCATGACGTCAGCCGGCTCGACCGGCTGATATCGGACATTTCCGATGCGAGCCGCCTGGACGCCGAACTGCAACGTCAGGAATCCGCGCCGGTCGATCTGCATACGTTGCTGACAACCGTGGTCAATGTCGCCAACGAAGTCCGCCAAGACGATGACGTGCAGGTCGTTCTCGCCTTCGAAGGCGGCGGGCCGAAGGCTTTCGTGGTGCCGGGGCACGATTCCCGGATCGGCCAGGTGATCGACAACCTGATCGCCAATGCGCGGTCGTTCTCCTCGCCCGGCGGAACCGTCCGTGTCACCGCGCGCCGGATCCGCGACAAGGTCGAGATCATCGTGGATGATGACGGACCGGGGATCCGGCCAGACGCCATCGAACGGATTTTCGAGCGATTTTACACCGACCGCCCGCATCAGGGCTTCGGCAACAATTCCGGATTGGGCTTGTCGATCTCCAAGCAGATCGTCGAGGCGCATGGCGGAAAGATCTGGGCGGAGAATCGCCGCGGTGTGGCGACCCATCCTGGCGCCGATCCGCTGGTGCTCGGTGCGCGCTTCGTCGTGCAATTGCCGGCGGCCTGATGTGAGGCCATTCGGCGGGCATGTCGCGCCATGATGTCCACCATCCACGCCACCGGCTTGCTGTTCGGTCGTCGCGGCGTGCTGATCCGCGGACCGTCCGGGTCCGGTAAATCGCGGCTTGCGCTTGCGCTTCTGCAATCCGGGCGCGCGCGCTTTGTGCGCCTGGTCGGCGACGACCGGCTTCATCTGACCGCTGCACACGGCCGGCTGCTGATGCAGCCGGCCGCGGCGCTGCAGGGCCTGATCGAGGTCCGCGGCCTCGGCATCGTCCGCATGCCGTATGAGCCACTGGCCCTGTCCCACATCGTGGTCGACCTCGCGGCGGCCGACGGCCTGCGGCTGCCCGAGCCGGAAGCGACCGTGACCGAGATTCTGGGCGCCCGCCTTGCGCGGCTTCCGGTCGCACCCGGTAACGACCCGTTTCCGTTAATCTTGGCTTATCTGACAGAAAGTGCTGCCGGGGCGGCCAGCCTTTAGCGCGCGAGGGGAAGCCGAAGGATCGCGCCCTCTCGCAAAATGGCTGTGGCTTTCTTAGCTATCGCGATGCAACATCACTCCGAAATCGCCCGGGCGGGCCTTGCAATGGGGATTCGGATGGTCAAGATGAGCGCCCTTTCGTGCGGCGCATATCCAGGTCTGAGCGCCCGCCGGAGTCTCTGATGATCGGCCTTGTTCTCGTCACCCACGGCCGCCTTGCCGTGGAATTCCGCTCGGCGCTTGAGCATGTGGTCGGTCCGCAAAAGCAGATCGAAGCCATCACAATTGGTCCCGACGACGACGTCGAGCAGCGCCGCAGGGACATCATCGAGGCGGTCAAGCGCGTCGATACCGGCGACGGGGTCGCAATCCTGACCGATATGTTCGGCGGCACCCCCTCCAACCTCGCCATTTCCTGCATGAGCCGGCCCAAGGTCGAGGTGGTGGCAGGTATCAATCTGCCGATGCTGGTCAAGCTCGCCAAGGTGCGCGGCGATCAGCCCTTGCCCGAGGCGGTCGCGGCGGCGCAGGATGCCGGCCGCAAATATGTCACCATCGCCAGCCGGGTTCTTGCCGGAAAATGACTGCCGATAGCGCGATCGTTCGCGTGCTGGAAATCTGTAACAAG
>NZ_JBKBVB010000076.1:0-21132 GCF_046289595.1 Pseudorhodoplanes sp. | reverse complement strand
GCCGCCAAATTCTTCGATGCGGGCGACGTGCAGGCGAACGGCTTCCAGATCGTGGAGGACGACAAGACCGGCGACACCTTCACCGAGTCGGGTGCGTCCTATATGGGCTTTGCGGTGAGCGCGCTCTTGGCGTCCGGCATGGCGGACACGCCGCGCTACGGCATCGCCTTTACCGGCGACGGCTCCTTCATGATGAATCCGCAGGTGCTGATCGATGCGGTCGAGCACAAGGTCCGCGGCACAATCGTGATTTTCGACAATCGCCGGATGGCGGCGATCACCGGGTTGCAGCTGGCGCAATATGGCCGGGAATTCCGGACGAACGATTCGGTGCCGGTCGATTATGTGCAGCTTGCCGGCGCCGTACAGGGCGTGCGCGCGCTGCATGGCGGCTTCAGTGCGGATGAGTTGCGCGCCGCGCTGAAACAGGCGAAGGCCCACGACGGGCTGTCTGTCGTACACGTGCCGGTCTATGCCGGACCGGACGAGCTCGCCGGGCTTGGCGCCTTCGGCCAGTGGAATGTCGGCAACTGGTGCGACGACGTTCAGCGCGAGTGGATCAGCCAGGATATTTGAGCGGCGTCGCCCCCGCGGAGGCGGGGGCCCATATTCAAGAGCGGTGGTTATGGGTCTCCGCTTTCGCGGGGACGAACAGATCACACGTGCTTGTAGGCCCGGGCGTGATAGACCAGCGCCTTCTCGGCATTGGCAAGCCGGATCGCCGCGACTTCGCCGAAATAGATGTCGTGGGTCGCGACCGACTTCATTTCCGTGACCCGGCAATCCAGTGCGGCGATCGCGTTAGTCAATACGGGCGCGCCGGTTTCCATCGCGATCCAGTCACCGCGCATGAAGCGCTCGGCCATGAACACGCCGGTGCGCCCGGCGAACACATTGGCGAGTTCTTCCTCGCTTGAAGCCAGCGTATTGACGCAGAACACCTTGTTCTCACGCATCACCGGGGTGATCTGGCTCTTGCGGTTCAGGCACACCAGCACGGTCGGCGGCGAGTCCGAGACCGACGCCACCGCGGTTGCGGTGAAGCCGGCGCGCCCCGCCGGTCCCGATGTCGTGATGATATGCACCGCGGCGCCGAGCCGGCTCATCGCCTCGCGGAACATTTCCGGCGGGGCGATGGGTGCTCCAGCTTCCGCCGCCGCCGTCGCCTGATCTCGTTCCCAGACGCTGACGGGTGAATTGTCGATCCAGCTCATTCCAAGGCCTCGAACCCGCACGATACGGCGCGTGAAGCCGAAAGGTCTACAACCCCAGCAACCGCTTCGTATTGCCGCCCACGATCTTGCCCACGGTAGCAGAATCGAAAGCGGGATTGGAAGCCACATGCCCGACCGGATCGTAATCGGCCATGTCGAAGGGATAGTCAGTGCCCATGACCACGTGATCGGGACCGAAGGTTTCGACCAGGGCTTTCAACTGGCCCTCGGAGAACACGACGGTGTCGACGTAGATCTGTTTCAGGTAGCTGGTCGGCGGATTGGGCAGATCGGCATGCGCGTCCGATCGCGCGCCCCAGACATGGTCGATCCGGCCGTAATAGGCGCCGAGATAGCCGCCGCCATGGACCGCCAGCAACTTCAGATTGGGATGGCGATGCAGCACACCGTCGAAAATCAGGTAATGCAGCGCGATGGTGGTCTCCAACGGATTGCCGATGACATTGTTGAAGTAGAAGCGTTTCAGCCGCTCGCCATGGGTGAAGCCGTTGGGATGGATGACGACAAGGAGCCCAAGCTCCTCCGCCTTTTGCCAGAACGGCGCGGCGGCCGGATCGGACAATTCCTTGCCGTCGATATTGGTGAGGATCTGGACGCCGCGAAAGCCGAGTTTCGCGATCCGCTCCAGTTCCTTCGCTGCCTCATCGCCATAGGGCAGCGGCACGGTGCCGAATGGGATCAGCCGGTCGGGCTTCCTGGCGCAATATTCGGCGATGCCGTCATTGACAAGCTGTGCCGCCTTCACGCCGATCTCGACCGGCAGCGTGTAATAGCACTGGCCGGGCGGAGGCTTAATGACCTGCATGTCGATGCCCATGGCGTCGAGATTGCGCAGCCGCGGCTCCAGTTCGACCATCCGGGTCTTGAGATCCTGGTCCTGCTTGGCGTTGACCGCGGCGGTCTCCGGCGACTGGAAGGTGTGCAGGCCCGGGCTGATGCGCACATTCTGCTGCGCGACATAGGCGCCGGCCGCAGGGATCGCGACATGGGAATGAATGTCGATGGTAACGCTCTGCGGTCTAACCTCGCGGCCCGGCTTGCCGTGCTTGCGGGCTGCGGTGGGTTCGTACTTGTTCCAGACGGTCATGAGGCTGTCTTGAAGTCCTGAGCTTGTTCTGAGGGGGAATCCGCCGCTCGTTTTCAGCGGGCGAAAAAGATCGCCGGTATGCGCTTGCAAACGACGGGAGCATGACGCCACAGCTTGCCGCTTTTGCCAAGTGCGCGCGCAAGGCGCTAAAACACATTCTCAAGCTTCCGGTTGAGAAGCAGGGAGGGCATGCATGCGCGTCGGAATAGCCGGTCTTGGCAAAATGGGTGCCGCGATCGCGGCCCGGCTGATGGAATGCGGACACGAGGTGTCGGTCTGGAACCGCTCGGCAGAAAAGGCGAAGCCGCTGGCCGATGCGGGTGCCACGGTCGCGGCAACTGCCGCCGGTCTCGCTGCGCAAGCGGATGCGATCCTGACGATCCTCACCGATGCTGCGGCGATCGACGCGGTGTATCACGGCCCGTCCGGCCTTCTGTCCGGTGACGTTGCGGGCAAGCTGTTCGTCGAGATGAGCACGGTGCGGCCCGATACCGAGATTGCGCTGGCGGAAAAGGTCCAAGGCAAGGGCGCCGCCTTTGTCGAATGCCCGGTCGGCGGCACCACCGGGCCTGCGCGGCAGGGCAAGCTGTTCGGCTTTGCCGGCGGCAGCGATGCCGACGTGGCCCGTGCGCGGCCGCTGCTGGAGCAGCTCTGCCGGCGCGTCGAGCATGTCGGCGGAGTCGGCGCAGGCAGCGGCATGAAGCTCGCCATCAATCTGCCGCTGATGATCTACTGGCAGGCGCTGGGCGAAGCGCTTGCGATCAGCCGCCATCTCAAGATCGAGCCTGCGCGGCTGATGGACATTATTGCCGATACCTCCGGCGCTTCGACGGCAGTGAAGAATCGCGGCCAGAATATCGCGGCCTGGCTTGCGGGAGGCGATTTCGGCGCGGTGACCTTCAACCTCGACGACGCCCGGAAAGACATCCGCACCATGATCGAGGAAGGCCGCGCGCGCGGCGTGGAATTGCCGCTGATCGAGAAGACGCTCGCGTGTTTCGACGAGGCCAGCGCGGCCGGCTATGGTCAGAGCGACGGATCGGGCATGGCGGTCTATTGGGCCGGCCGCGGCACGATCTGAGAAGGACACACGATGAGCAAACTGACACTCGCGCAGGCGTCCACAATTCTCGAGACGGCGCTCAGGACCGCCCGCGACAAGAATTTGCAGCCGCTCTCGGTCGCGGTGCTCGATGCGGGCGGCCATCTCGTCGCCTTCAAGCGCGAGGACAAGTCCGGCATTTTGCGTTTCGATGTCGCCTTCGGCAAAGCCTGGGGCGCACTCGGCATGGGCTTCGGCTCGCGCACGCTTTACGAGCGCGCGGAGAAGACGCCGATGTTCTTCACCACGCTTGCCGCGGCAAGCGGCGGCCGGGTCGTCACCAATCCCGGCGGCGTCCTGATCCGCGATGCGGGCGACGACATCATCGGCGCCGTCGGCATTTCCGGCGATACCTCGGACAACGACGAAATCTGCGCCATTGCCGGGATCGAGGCAGCGGGCTTGAAGGCCGATCCTGGCGGAGCAAAAACTAGCACCGGTCATGCCCGGCCTTGAGCCGAGCGTCCACGCCAGGATTTCAGGCGAAGACGTGGATGGCCGGGACAAGCCCGGTCATGACAGCGAACAGGGACAACCGACATGCAATTCTTTTCCTGGTGGCGGTCGCTGGCTTCGTTCCGGGTGCGGATCGCGCTCAACATCAAAGGCATCTCGCCCGAGGTGATGAATGTCGATCTGATGAAGGGCGAGCAGCGCACCGAAACCTACCGCAAGCTCAACTCGCAGATGCTGATCCCCGCGCTCGTCACCGACGAAGGTGCGGTGCTGTTCCAATCCATGGCGATCATGGAATATCTCGACGACGTGCATCCACATCCGAACTTGCTGCCGTCGGAGCCTTTGGCGCGGGCGCGGGTGCGGGCGCTGTCCGGCATCGTCGCATCGGACTCGCATCCGCTGGTGGTGCCGCGGGTGCGCGAGTATCTCGAGCATGAACTCAGGCTCGACGAAGCGGCGCGGACCAAATGGATCCATCACTGGCTTGCCGCCGGCATGGTCGCGCTTGAAACCAATCTCGCGCAGAGCAAGGAGACTGGCGCCTTCTGCCAGGGCGACAACGTCACCATGGCCGATATCTGCCTGGTCAGCCACGCGGTCGGCTGCAACTTCTTCAAGCTCGACCTCGCGCCCTATCCGACGGTGCGGCGGATTGTCGAGACCTGCATGAAGGAGGATGCGTTCGCGAAAGCGCATCCGCTGAAACAGCCGGGCGCGCCGGCGGCGGTGTGATGTCCCTCTCGCGTTTGCGAGAGGGAGCTTCAGCGGCGCGCTTTTGCGTTTGACGACGGCTTCAACAGCCCCGCCAGGCGCTTCTCCGTCGCCGCAAGATCGGCCTCGAACCGCTTCAGAAACAGCCGTGCCGGCGAAGATAGCGTGCGGCGCGACGGGGTGATGACGACGAATTCCGCGTAGAGCGGTGGCTCGACCGGGTTGATGCAAAACTCGTCGCGCCCGATATCGTTGATGCAGATCAGGCCCGGCAGCACGGTCACGAAGTCCGAGCGCGCGACAAAATCGAAGGTTGCCATCATGGCGTCCATCTCAATCAGTCGTGCGACTGCAACATCGTTGCTCTGGAAATAGATATCGAGATTGCGCCGGCGGATATTGTCCGGCGCCGGCATCACGATTTTCAGCGGCCCGCATTCGGCGAGCCGGACCAGCTTGAGCGGTGCGAATTGTCTGCCGCGAGCCGAAATCAGCACTTCGCGGTCGCGCAGGATCAGCCGCGACCTGAGTCCAACGCGGCCCTCGAAAGCCGGAACGACGGCAAAGTCGAGCGCGCCGTCGAGCACCTGTTCGGTCAGGATCGCGCTATAGGCCTCGACGATCTGCAATTGCAGGTCGGGATGCGCAATGACGAAATGCTGCAGCGTCGGTGTGAGCGCGGCGCGGGTGAAGGTCGGCATCAGCCCGATGCGCAAATTGCCGGTCAGCGTTCCGGTCAGCGCCTGCGCGTCTTCGCCGGCGCGGTCGAGCAGGCTCATGGCCTCCACGCAATGCCGGTAATAGCGAAGCCCGGCCGGGGTCGGCGTCACGCCGGCGGTGGTGCGGTCGAAAAGCCGCACCCCGAGCGCCGTCTCGGCCGCCGCGACGTGCTGCGAAATGCCGGATTGCGTGGCATTCTCGCGTGCGGCGGCGCGGGTGAACGAGCCCTCCTCGCAGACGGCGATGATGGCCTCGATCTGGCGCAGCGACATGCGGCTCGGCATTGGCAGGCGGCCCGGCGAAATTAGAAAATATGATGACGATCCTCAGATCATATTATTTCCGATGCCGCCGCGGCGCAGCTAGTTTTTGCCGCTTCGGAGGAACCACCCGATGAAACTCGGCTTTTTCACCATGCCAATCCATCCGCTCGGCAAGGACTGGCGGACGTCGCTGCGCGAGGATCGCGAGGCCTTCATCCTGGCCGACGAACTCGGCTTCGCCGAAGGCTATGCCGGCGAGCACGCCACCGACCAGGCGGAGAATATCACCTCCTGCACCATCTTCATCGCCTCGCTGATCCATGCGACCAGGCGCATGAAGCTCGGCACCGGCACCGTGAATATGCCGAACAGCCATCCCGCCGCCGTCGCCGCCGAGATCGCTATGCTCGATCATATGCTGGATGGCCGTTTCATTTTCGGCATCTCTCCGGGCGGCCTGCTGTCCGATGCCGAGGTGTTCGGCAATCTCGACGCCAACCGCAACGAAATGTTCCTCGAATGCATCAACCAAGTGCTGGCGATCTGGCAAGGCGAGCCGCCCTATAACCTGCGCGGCAAATACTGGACGGTGGTCTGCGAAAGGCAGTTTATGCCCGAGATCGGGCAGGGCTTCCTGCCGAAGCCGTTGCAGCGTCCGCATCCGCCGATTGTGGTGACCGCGGTCGCGCCCTTCTCAAAGGGGGTCACCGAAGCTGCCGCGCGCGGCTGGGAGCCGATCTCGGCGAACTTCCTGATGCCGCAATGGGTGAAAAGCCATTGGCCGAAATATGTCGAGGGCTGCGAGCGGGCCGGTCGCCCGGCCGATCCGGCGAACTGGCGCGTCGCCAAGAGCATCTTCGTCGCCGATGACGACAAAACCGCGCGGGCCTACGCGACCGACCCGGACTCGCCCTACCGATTCTATTACAAGCAGCTCTTCACCAAGCTGAAGGCCAATGGCCGCGTCGAATTGTTCAAGACCCATCGCGACCAGCCCGATGACGAGGTGACGCTCGACAAGATCGTCGATCAGCTCATCATCTACGGCACGCCGAACAAAGTGGCGGACGAAATTCTTGCCTATCGCGAAAAGGTCGGCGATTTCGGTACGCTGCTTTATGCCGGCAAGGACTGGGCCGATCCGGCGCTCGGCAAGCGCTCGATGGTGCTGCTGGCCGAGCAGGTGATACCGAAGGTCAATGCGGCGATCGGGAGCCCGGCTCAGGCAGCGGAGTAGGCCGCGGCGCGCAGCCTGACAGTCACGTCAGAACCGGCGTCTTCAGCGGGCGCTTCTCCAGTCCCGCGGCGAGATTGTCGAGCATCAGTTGACCCATCTCGACGCGGGTCTCGATCGCGGCGGTGCCGTGATGCGGCTGCAGGAGCACGTTCGGGAAGTCGAGCAGACGCTTGTCGAAATCGGGCTCCTTCTCGAACACGTCCAGCGCCGCCCAGCCGAGCCTTTTG
The DNA here is from genome assembly GCF_046289595.1 of Pseudorhodoplanes sp. Lineage (GTDB taxonomy): Bacteria > Pseudomonadota > Alphaproteobacteria > Rhizobiales > Xanthobacteraceae > Pseudorhodoplanes. The sequence continues at coordinate 14,091 of NZ_JBKBVB010000076.1, read as the reverse complement.
CTGGCGAGCGCGTCGATCAGCGCTTCCTCGTCGACGACGGTGCCGCGCGCGACATTGATCAGCGTGCCTTGCGGACCGAGCGCGTCGATGACGTCGCGCGAGACGAGATGGCGCGTTTCCGGTCCACCCTTGCAGGCGACCATCAGGAAATCGCTCTGCCGCGCCAGTTCGACCACGTCGTCGACATAACCATAGGGTGCGTCGGGCTTCTTGCGCGTGGCGTTGTAGAGCACCCGCATGCGAAACGCCACGGCACGGTCGGCGATGGCGCGGCCGATGCCGCCCAGTCCGATCACGCCGCAGGTCTTATGGGCGACGCTGCGCCCGAGGGGAATCGGCCCCTTCGCCGCCCATTGGCCCGAGCGCGCATAGTGTTCGGCAAACACGATTTGCCGGGCCGAGGCCAGCATCATGCCGATGGCAAGATCGGCGACTTCCGGGCCGATGATGTCCGGGGTGTTGCCGAGCGGAAGGCCGCGCGCCTGGATCGCCGCCACATCGACGAGATCGAGCCCGACGCCGAACACCGATACAGCTTCGAGATTGGGCAGCCGGTCAAGAATGGCCCGGCTGATGCCGCGATTGGCTTCCGTCGCAACGCCGCGCACGCGCTGCGCGACATCGGCGGGAATCTCCTCGGGCGCAGGCGTCGTGGCGTAGTGATGCACGGTGTAGCGCCGATTCAGTTCGGCGACGGTCGGGTCGGGAAATTTTCCGAAATACAGAATGTCCGGCTTCATGGTCGCGGGCTTTTCCCTTCGCTGCGGCTCAGAGTTCGAAAATCTTCTTCGGCGTCTTGTGCAGGCATTCGCCCGGACCGTCCTTGCCGACCAGATAATTGTCGCAGATCACGTTCCATTGCGAGGCCGTCTCGTAGCCCGGATGCACTGCGAGATTCATCCCGGCTTCGATGGTCATGGTTTCGTCCTCGCGGATCAGCGGCCGTTCAACGAGGTCATAGCCCTGGCCGTGCGCATAGAGCCGCTTCTCCGGGCCGACGCCGCGCGCCGCCATGAAGTCGTCGTGCGCGGCAGCGATGTCGCGGGCCGGGACGCCCGGCTTGATCTTGGAGAGCGTATAAATCTGCGCTTCCTTCACGCTTTCGAAGCCGTCGAGGAGTTCGTTGGTGGCCTTGCCGAACACGACCGTGCGGGCGATCTCGGTATACATGCCGCCGGGTCCGGCATTCTCGATCAAGAGCGAGAAATGCTCGCCCTTTTGCAGCACGCGGCCCTGCAGATAGCGGTCGGCGAAATTCGCAGGCTCGCCGAGCGGCGCGGATGTGCCAAGGAACAAGCCCTGTTCGGAGCCAAGCAGCCGCCCCTCATATTGCGCCAGCGCGGTGATGTCGTTGTCGCGCATGCCGGGTCTGATCTTCTTGCAGACTCGCGCGAAGATTTCGTCCTGCATCTCGGCGCAGCGGCGGATAAGAACCATCTCCTCCTCGCTCTTGATCGCCTTGATGGCGTCGACCTCCTCGGTCGCGTCCACGATTTCGGTCTTGCCTTCGAGGCCCTGCTCGATCTGCGTCACGAAGCGATATGGCATCGCGCCGCGGCCCAGTATGCCGATGCGCTTGTAGGCCCGCCGCTTCAATTCGCCGAGCGCGAGTTCGCCCTGATAGCCGTCGGTATAGGTGATCGAGGTGAAGGCCGGAGTGGTGATGAGATCGCCGACGCCGCGATGGATCGCGTGTTTGCCCTCGAAGCCGCGGCGGCCGCCGGACGGCCCCATATCGATGACAGTCATCGCGTCATTGGCGTGGAAGATCACCGTGCGCGGATAGCCGTTATAGGCCGGAAAATCGGTGAACCATTTCACATAGCCGCCGAGCCAGTCGTTGTTGTTCTGCATGACCAGCGCGTCGAGATTTCGCTCGGCCATCATCGCGCGTACCGCGTTCCAGCGGCGCTCGAGTTCGGCGTTCGAAATCGGATTGAGCCTGCGGTCGGTCATGGTTGCTCCCTCGATTGCGCGGCGGCGCTTGTCGGTTGATCCATGTCTATGTTGACGGCTTGGATAAGCCAAGGGAAATGCCCGGCAAGCGGTTTACGAGAACCGCATTGTGGTACAGTTGGACTGCGGTATCCGGCAGGCCACGTGACCAAGCATGCGGCAAGTGTAGCCCAAGAAACCATCTGCCGCCTGCGGATCGGCGTCTTTCAATACGTCTCATCGCAGACGGGGGCCGTCGGCCTCCGGCGTTTGCCCGGTTTACGGAATTGACTCGACCTTGAGCGGCGTGGTGCCATGGCGGGAAAGCCGGGTTCCCGGCTCCAATTTTCCGACCGGAGGGGTCTCATGAATTTCAAGGTCATCCTGGCCGCCGCCAGCCTCGTCATGCTGGCTGCGCCTGCATCCGCGCAGACCAAGGTCAATATCGGCATTTCAGGCTGGACCGGCTTCGCCCCGCTCACGCTTGCCAAGGAAGCGGGGATTTTTGCGCGCAACGGCCTCGACGTGACCATCAAGAAGATTCCGCAGGCGAGCCGCCATCTCGCAATCGCATCGGGCGACATCCAGTGCGCCGCGACGACGGTCGAGACCTGGATTGTCTGGAATGCCAACGGCGTCGCCACCACCCAGCTGTTCCAGCTCGACAAGTCCTACGGCGCCGACGGCATGGTCGTGCGCAACGACGTCAATTCGATCAAGGACATTAAGGGCAAGACCGTCGCGGCTTCGGCGCCCGGCACCGCGCCCTATTTCACGCTGGCCTGGTTCCTCAAGAAGAACGGCATGTCGATCAAGGATGTGAAGGTCGTTAACATGGAGCCCGGACCGGCGGCGCAGGCCTTCATCGCCGGTCAGAACGATGTGGCGATGACCTATGAGCCCTTCCTGTCGGCGGTGCGCGCCAAGCCAGAAGCCGGCAAGATCATCGCCACCACGCTCGATTATCCGATGGTGATGGACACCTTCGGCTGCACGCCGGAGTTCATCGCCAAGAACGAGGGTGCGGTAAAGGCGCTGGTCAAGAGCTATTTCGAGGCGCTGGACATGATCGAGAAGGACCAGCAGAAGGCTTTCGAGATCATGGGTGCGGACGTCAAGCAGACCGCCGAGCAATTCGCCAACTCGGCAAAATATCTGCGCTGGCAGGATCGTGAAGCCAACAAGAAGTTCTTCTCCGGCGAGCATGCGCAGTTCTCGAAAGAGGCGGCCGAGCTGCTTCTCGAAATCGGCGTCATCAAGCAGATCCCGGATCTGTCGAAGCTCGCCGATCCACGCTTCGTGCAGTAGCAATTCTTTCCCTCTCCCCGGTGAAACGGGGAGAGGTTGCCGAGCGAACGTCTTGCGAGCGAAGCGGGTGAGGGGCCCGATCCGATAATGATGTGTCCGCTCGTCCCCGCGAAGGTGGGGACCCAGTCCTTGTCTCTGGATTCCCGCCTTCGCGGGAATGAGCGGAGACAACATCCGTGTCGCGTGCGGAGGCGCTAGCATGCGACCCCTTCAACCCATCTCCAACACCGCCCGCGTCCTGCTGGGCGTCTCGTTCTTTATCCTGTTTTTCGCGGCCTGGGCGTTTGCCACGCTTGGCGGCTATGTGTCGCCGACCTTTCTTGCAAGCCCCGTCACCATGGTGCAGGACGGCTGGTACCTCCTCAGCAAGCATAACTTCTCTTTCGATATCGGCATTACCGTGTGGCGCGTGGTCGGCGGCTTTGCGCTCGCGGCTATCGTTGCCGTGCCGCTCGGCATCCTGATGGGCGCCTACAAGCCGATCGAGGCCTTCCTCGAACCTTTCGTTTCGTTCGCGCGCTATCTGCCGGCCTCCGCCTTCATTCCGCTGCTGATTCTGTGGGCCGGCATCGGTGAATTGCAGAAGCTGCTCGTCATCTTCATCGGCTCGGTGTTCCAGATCATCCTGATGGTCGCAGTTACCGTAGCGAGCACGCGGCGCGATTTGGTCGAGGCGGCGCTGACGCTCGGCGCGCGCGATCAGGGCATTCTCGCGCGCGTGCTGATCCCCTCGTCCGCACCCGACATTGCCGAAATCCTGCGGCTGGTGCTGGGCTGGGCCTGGACCTATGTGATCGTCGCCGAGCTGATTGGCTCGTCGTCCGGCATCGGCCACATGATCATCGACAGTCAGGCGCTGCTGGCGACCGGCCAGATGATCTTCGGCATCATCGTGATCGGAATCATCGGATTGATTTCGGACTATCTGTTCAAGGCCGCGAACCGGAAGCTCTTTCCGTGGAGCCAGATTTGACCAAGCTCCGCATCGAGAATGTCAGCCGGGTGTTTCCCGGCCTGCATGGCGGGCCGCCGACGCGCGCGCTGGAGCCGACCAATCTCGACGTTTCCGACAACGACTTCGTCACCATCCTCGGGCCGTCGGGCTGCGGCAAGTCCACCTTGCTGCGCCTTGTCGCCGGTCTCGACACGCCGACCACAGGAAAGATCCTGCTCGACGGCAAGCCCGTCACGCGGCCGGGTCCGGATCGCGGCATGGTGTTTCAGTCCTACACGCTGTTTCCCTGGCTGACGGTTGCCGAGAATGTCGCCTTCGGCCTGCGCGAAAAAGGCGTGCCGCAGGGCGAGCGCAATGCCATCGTTGCGCAATGGCTTGAGCGCGTCGGCCTGCAGAGCTTTTCGCGGCATTATCCGAAGCAGCTCTCCGGCGGCATGCAGCAACGCACCGCGATCGCGCGTGCGCTTGCCAACGGCCCGGAGATCCTGCTGCTCGACGAACCGTTCGGGGCGCTCGACAACCAGACCCGCGCGCTGATGCAGGAATTGCTGCTGGGCATCTGGGAGCGCGAGCGCAAGACCGTACTGTTCGTGACCCACGATATCGAGGAATCGATCTTTCTCGCCTCGCGCGTGCTGGTGATGAGCGCACGGCCCGGCCGCATCAAGGCGGATCTGGAAGTGACGCTGCCGCATCCGCGGCACTATACGATCAAGACCTCACCGGAATTTTCCGAACTGAAGGCGCGCCTCACCGAGGAAATCCGCGCCGAAGCGGTGCTGGCGGCGGAGGAGCATTGAGTTAGCGTGGAGACCTAAATCTGTCCCGCTCGTCCCCGCGAAGGCGGGGACCCAGCGCCGTGGAAGCTCCGATGTGTGTCGTCGCTTGGGCGCGCAAGATCCGCCGTCCACTACCGTGCCTCGTTCCGTCCTTATCCAGAACAGCCGGAACTTGTCGAGCTGACTTTACTGGGTCCCGCCTTCGCGGGGACCAGCGATTGCGGAGCTATCCGCAGCGACTATAGCGTTTTCGAGCGAAGTGGGCACCGGTTCGCGTGAAGAAAACGCGCCAACGCAACAACTTAGAGCCTTTTCGCGATTCGAAGAAAAGCGAAAAAACTCTAATTCCCCTTCTTCACCGCCACCAGCGTCTTGCCGCCATTGTCATGCAACACAAGCGCGCCGTCATCGCGGATATCGAAACGTTGCGTAGCCTCGAGTTGCCTGATGAGCGCCTGCTCCTGCTGCATGACCGGCTCGGGACAGGCCATCATGGTGGAAGCGAGCTGGCAAAGGGTCAGGCCTTCACCGGTCAACGTGAAGCCGCCGCGAAACCGGTTGCAGGAGCCGTTGCCGAAAACCGAGACGCCCTCGAAGGCCAGGGTCGGCTTTGTGCTCGCCAGCACCGGTGCGCCGTTAATTTCATTGATCGCCCATTCGCCCGTGCCGAGCAAAGAGCGCGGCGCGCCGCCGCATCCGCGCAGCAGGCCATTCAGCCCGGCGATGGTGACGCTATCGGGATGCGGCATGCCGCTCATGGTGTCGCGGCACAGCCGCGGCGCGATTGCGATCTGCACGGTTTTGCCGCCGAACGTGACGTCATAGCGGGTGCCATCCGGCGTCTGCTGCGCCTGCGGGCGCGCGGCTTCGAATCGGCCGCCATCCTGTGTGGTCAGCACCATGCCCCGTTCGCCGATGGTGAGCAGCCAGCCCGGCTCCTGTCCGCGCGCCGTGTATGTCTCCTGGGCAAGCGTTGGGGAGGGCATCTGAAGCGCGATAACGCAGAATGCGGCCGCGACCAGTGTCCGTCGAACATCAAGCTGCGGCATCTGCCTTTGCCTCCCTGAATGCGCTTATGGAATGCGCTTCGTGCGGTCCTGCAATGTCACAAGCCATCGGCTTGCGGCCGGACTGTGACGGCACCGGCCCGGCGTCCGGGGGCGGCCAGCCGTCAGAGACTCGGCAGCTTCAGCCCCTGCTTTTTTGCCCAGTCGATCGCTTCATCGTAGCCCGCATCGGCATGACGCATGACGCCGGTCCCCGGGTCGTTCCAGAGCACGCGCTCGACCCGCTTGCCAGCTTCCGGCGTGCCGTCGCAGACGATCACCATTCCGGCATGCTGCGAATAGCCGATGCCGACGCCGCCGCCGTGATGAATCGACACCCAGGTCGCGCCGCTCGCGCAATTCAGAAGCGCATTGAGCAAGGGCCAGTCCGAGACCGCGTCCGAGCCGTCCTTCATCGCTTCGGTTTCGCGGTTGGGCGATGCGACCGAGCCGGAATCCAGATGATCGCGTCCGATGACGACCGGCGCTTTCAGTTCGCCCTTCGCCACCATGTCGTTGAAGGCCATGCCGATGCGATGGCGGTCGCCGAGACCGACCCAGCAGATGCGCGCCGGCAGGCCCTGGAAGTGGATGCGTTGCCGCGCCATGTCGAGCCAGTGATGCAGATGCTTGTCGTTCGGCATCAGCTCCTTCACCTTGGCGTCGGTCTTGTAGATGTCCTCCGGATCGCCCGACAGCGCCGCCCAGCGGAACGGTCCCACGCCGCGGCAGAACAGCGGACGGATATAGGCCGGTACGAAGCCCGGAAAATCGAACGCATCCTTCACGCCCATGTCGAACGCGCGCTGGCGGATGTTGTTGCCGTAATCGAGCGTCGGAATGCCCTGCTTCCAGAAATCCAGCATCGCGCGCACATGCACGGCCATCGATTCCTTCGCCGCCTGCTCCACCGCCTTCGGGTCGCGTTCGCGTTTCTCCTGCCATTCGGCAAGCGTCCATCCGGCCGGCAAGTATCCGTTAATGGGATCGTGCGCCGAAGTCTGGTCGGTAACCACGTCGGGTTTCACGCCACGCTTGACGAGTTCCGGATACATCTCCGCGGCATTGCCAAGGACGGCGACCGACACCGCTTTCTTATCCTTCCCCGCGCGTTCGAGAATGGTCAGCGCCTCGTCGAGGTTCTTCGCCTGCATGTCGACATAGCCGGTACGCAGCCGCATCTCGATCCGCGAGGGCTGGCATTCGATCGCGAGCATCGATGCACCGGCCATGGTGGCGGCCAGCGGCTGGGCGCCGCCCATGCCGCCGAGACCAGCGGTGAGAATCCATTTGCCCGCGAGATTGCCGCCGAAATGCTGGCGACCGACTTCGACGAAGGTCTCGTAGGTGCCCTGCACGATGCCCTGCGAGCCGATATAGATCCACGAGCCTGCGGTCATCTGCCCGTACATCATCAGCCCCTTGCGATCGAGCTCGTTAAAATAATCGAGCGTCGCCCAGTGCGGTACGATGTTGGAATTGGCGATCAGCACGCGCGGTGCGTCGGCATGGGTCCGAAAGATGCCGACCGGCTTGCCGGACTGCACCAGCAGGGTCTCGTCGCCCTCCAGCGCCTTCAGCGACGAGACAATGCGGTCATAGCTCTCCCAGTCGCGCGCGGCGCGGCCGATGCCGCCATAGACGACAAGCTCGTGCGGCTTCTCGGCGACGTCCGGATCGAGATTGTTCATCAGCATGCGCAAGGGCGCTTCGGTCTGCCAGCTCTTGCAGGACATCACAGGGCCGCGGGGCGCGCGGATAATGCGGTCGTTGTCGAGGCGCTTGTTCATGGATGAACCTTCAGTCGTCGAGTGCGGGCAGTGTGACCGGTCGCGCTGCATCGATCAATGCGCCGGTGGTGACGAGCTCGGTCGCGGTCTCGATATCGGGCGCCATCTTGCGATCATGGTCGAGCTTCGGGATATGGCGGCGCAGCAGGCTGCGGGCGCGCTCCAGCACAGGGCTTGAGGCCAGTGGCACATGGAAGTCGCAGCCCTGCGCGGCGGCCAGCCATTCGATCCCGACGATATGGGCAGCGTTCTGCGCCATGCCGATCAGCCGCCGCGCGCCGTGTGCGGCCATCGAGACATGGTCTTCCTGATTGGCCGAGGTCGGGATCGAGTCGACGCTTGCCGGATACGCCTTCTGCTTGTTCTCGGAGACGAGCGCGGCCGCCGTCACCTGCGCAATCATGAAGCCGGAATTCAGCCCCGGCTGCGGCGTGAGGAATGCCGGAAGCCCGGACAATACCGGATCGGTCAGCATCGCGATGCGGCGTTCGGCGAGCGATCCGATCTCGCACACCGCGAGCGCCAGCATGTCGGCGGCGAAGGCGACCGGCTCGGCATGGAAATTACCGCCGGAGATCACTTCGCCGCTGTCGGTCATCACCAGCGGATTGTCGGAGACGCCATTGGCTTCGGTCACGAGTGTCGCCGCTGCCTGCCGCATCACATCAAGCGCCGCGCCCATCACCTGCGGCTGGCAGCGCAGGCAATACGGATCCTGGATGCGGTCGTCGATGGTGCGATGCGAGGCGCGGATGCCGCTGCCGTCCATCAGCGCGCGCAACGCGGCTGCCACGTCGATCTGGCCGCGATGACCGCGCAAAGCCTGGATGCGTGCGTCGAAGGGCGTATCGGAGCCGCGCGCGGCATCGGTCGACAATGCGCCCGTGATGAGCGCCGACTGGAAGATGCGCTCGATGTCAAACAGCGCGCCAAGGGCATGCGCGGTGGAGAACTGCGTGCCGTTGAGTAGCGCAAGCCCCTCCTTCGGACCGAGCACCACGGGTTCGAGCCCGGCGCGGCCGAGCGCGTAGACCGCGGGCATGCGCTCGCCGCCATAAAAGGCGTCGCCCTCGCCGATCATGGTGGCGGCGAGATGCGCGAGCGGGGCGAGATCGCCGGACGCGCCGACCGAGCCCTGCGCCGGGATGACCGGGATCACGTTACCGGCGAGCATGCCCTGAAGAAGCTTGATCGTCTCCCGCCGCACGCCCGACGCGCCGCGGCCGAGACTTGCGAGCTTCAGCGCCATCATCAGCCGCGCGATTCGCGAAGGCACAAGATCGCCAACGCCCGCGGCATGCGACAGCACAAGATTGCGTTGCAATGTTTCCAGATCGCGATCGGCAATCCGGACATTGGCGAGTTTTCCGAAACCGGTGTTGATGCCGTAGACCGCATCCCCCTTCTTCACGATGGCGGCGACAATCGCTGCGCCTTCATCGACGCGCGTCAAGACGGAGGGCGACAGCGACAGGCCCGCGCCGCGGGCCAGTGCGCGCCATGCCGACAGAGGAAGCGCGTCGCCGTTGAATGTGATCTCGGTCATTATTTTCCGTTCCGCACCCGCGCCTGTAGCGGGTTGAAGCCTAGGCGGTAGACGAGTTCGGCCGGGCGCTCGATGTCCCAGATCGCAAGGTCGCAGGCCTTGCCCGTTTCAATGGTGCCGGTCTCGGCGAGCTTGCCGAGCGCACGCGCCGCTTCCCGCGTCACACCGGCGATGGCTTCCTCGATGGTCAGGCGGAATAAGGTCGACGCCATGTTCATGGTGAGAAGCAGCGAGGTGACCGGTGAGGTTCCGGGGTTGCAATCGGTCGCGATCGCCATCGGCACCTTGTGGCGGCGGAACGCCTCAACCGGCGGCACTTGCTTCTCGCGCAGCATGTAGAATGCACCGGGCAGGAGGACCGCGACAGTGCCGGCCTGCGCCATCGCGGCAACGCCGGTCTCGTCGGTGTATTCGAGATGGTCGGCGGATAGCGCATCATAGCGTGCGGCCAGCGCCGCGCCGTGCAGATTGGACAACTGGTCGGCATGCAGCTTGACGGGCAGGCCGCTTGCTTTCGCCGCGTCGAATATGCGCGCCGTCTGCTCCGGCGAAAAGGCGATGCCCTCGCAAAAGGCGTCGACAGCATCGGCGAGACCCGCCTGCGCGATCTGGGGGATCATGGCGCAGACCTTGGCGATGAAGGCGTCCTTGTCGTGAGTCTCCGGCGGCAGGGCATGGGCGCCGAGAAATGTCGTGGTGACGCGGACGTCCCGCTCGCGGCCAAGCCGTCGGGCCGCGCGCAGCATCTTGGTCTCGGTCACGAGATCGAGTCCGTAGCCGGACTTGATCTCGATGGTCGTGACGCCTTCCGCAATCAGTGCATCGAGCCGCTTCAGCGACTGGGCCACAAGCTGGTCTTCGCTTGCGGCGCGGGTGGCCTTGACGGTGGAGACGATGCCGCCGCCTCCGCGGGCGATCTCCTCGTAGCTCGCACCCTTCAGCCGCAGTTCGAATTCATGAGCGCGGTCGCCGCCATAGACAATGTGTGTATGGCAGTCGATCAGGCCGGGAGTGATCCAGCGGCCGTCGAGTTTGGCGGTCTCGGCGGCGTCCCAGCCTGCCGGCAGGCCGGATTCCGGCCCCACATAGGCGATGCGTCCGTCCTTGGCCGCAACTGCGCCGGTCACCTCGCCAAGCCCCGGCCGGTTCGGGGCAAGGGTGGCGATGCGGGCGTCACGCCAGAGGGTGTCGAAAAGCATGGTTTATGCCTCTACCGTCATTCCGGGGCATTTGCGGAACGCAAGCGAACCCCGAATCCAACCGCAGACGCGGACTTCGCCTCTGGATTGCTGGTCCATGCCTTCGGCCTGTCCCTGAATGACAGTATAACGATATATCGGCCATCAATGGCCGCATGTCGAGCGAGGCTGTCTTGCGCGCATATCGATTCAAGAAAGCATTTCTTCCGTCCGGCTGGGCGGACGAGGTCGGCGTCGAGGTTGGCGACGACGGCGTGATCGTTCGGGTGACGCCGGGCACAGCGCCGGACGGCGCGGAAAAGATTTCAGGCATCGCGCTCCCCGGCATGCCGAACCTGCATTGCCATGCCTTCCAGAAGGGTATGGCGGGGCTCGCTGAACGGCGCGGCCCGACCGGCGACAGCTTCTGGACCTGGCGCGAGGTGATGTACCGCTTTCTCTCGCAGCTCACGCCGGACGATGTCGAGGCGATTGCCGCCTATGCCTATCTGGACATGCTGGAAGCCGGCTTCACCACGGTCGGCGAATTCCATTATCTGCACCACGATCCCTCCGGGCAGCCCTATGACGACATTGGCGAGATGGCGGCGCGCATCGTTGGGGCAAGCGCCTCGACCGGGATCGGGCTGACGCTGCTCCCGTCACTTTATACATATGGCGGCTTCGGCGGCGCTGCGCCCAATCCAGGGCAAATCCGCTTCATCAATCCGACCGGCCGCTTCGTCACCCTGATGGAGAGGTCGCGCCAGATCGTGGCGGCATTGCCCGGTGCGGCGATCGGGATCGCACCGCATTCGCTGCGCGCGGTCTCGCCGGAGCAGTTGCGCGAGGCCACAGCAATTTTCGCCGATGGACCGGTGCATATCCATGCCGCCGAACAGATCAGAGAGGTTGACGACAGCGTCGCGTCGCTCGGCGCGAGGCCGGTGCAATGGTTGCTCGACAACATGAATCTCGACGGACGCTGGTGCCTGATCCACGCGACCCATATGACGGACGATGAAACGGCACGGCTCGCGCGATCGGGTGCGGTGGCGGGGCTCTGCCCGTTAACCGAGGGTAGCCTCGGTGACGGCATTTTCAATGGCGAAACCTATCTCGCGGGACAGGGCCGCTTCGGCATTGGCAGCGATTCCAACATTCAGATCGATGCGCCCGCGGAATTGCGGCAGCTCGAATATTCGCAGCGGCTCAAGGCGCGTGCCCGCAATGTCATGACGGAAACCGAAGGCGAATCCACCGGTCGCTCGCTTTATGCGCGCGCGCTTGCCGGCGGCGCGCAGGCGCTCGGCCAGAGGATCGGCGCGATTGCGCCAGGCCATCGCGCCGACATCGTGGTGCTGGATGCGGATCATCCCGATCTCGCGGGCGCCGGAGGCGACATGGTGCTCGATGTTTTGATGTTTTCCGCCGGCCGCGCTTTGATCCGAACGGTGATGACCGGGGGAAAGCCGGTGGTGCGCGACGGCCGCCACTTCGCCCGCGAGGCCATTGCACAAAAATACCGCAGCACGGTATCGCGGCTCGCGAACGGCTGACGCCGTTCGGTCACACACCTGTCATGCGGCGAACTTAGCTGAACGGCAAATCTTATGCGCAGCCGTCTGGAGGTTCCCCGCCATGCTGTTCCGTTCCCTTGCCGCTGCAGCCTTTGCCGCGAGCCTTGCGCTTACCTTTGCGACGCCTGTGCAGGCGCTCGACAAACGCTTCACCGATGCCGATGGCGATATGGTTGCGGATGCGCCGAAGGACCCCAAGCAATGGGTCGATCCGCCGGTGCTGATCTTCTCCTATACGCCGGTTGAAGATCCGGCCGTCTATGCGAAAGTCTGGGACGGCTTCGTCAAGCATCTGGAGAACGTCACCGGCAAGAAGGTCCAGTTCTTCCCGGTGCAATCCAATGCCGCGCAACTCGAAGCGATGCGTGCCGGACGCCTTCACGTATCGGGTTTCAACACCGGTTCCAATCCGCTGGCGGTGAATTGCGCAGGCTTCGTGCCGTTCGCGATGATGGCGTCGCTCGACAATGCCTATGGCTACGAGATGGAGATCATCACGTTTCCGGGCAGCGGCGTGACCAAGGTCGAGGACATCAAGGGCAGGAAGATGGCCTTCACCGCGCAGACCTCGAATTCCGGCTTCAAGGCGCCCTCCGCGCTGCTGAAGCAAAAATTCGGTCTCGAGGCGGGGAAGGATTACGAGCCGGTCTTTTCCGGCAAGCACGACAACTCGATTGTCGGTGTCGCCAACAAGGATTATCCGGCGGCGGCGATCGCCAATTCGGTCATGCTGCGGATGATGGCCCGTGGCGTGGTCAACAAGGACCAGATCGTCTCCATCTACAAGTCGCAGACCTTCCCGACCACCGGCTACGGCTACGTTTATAACCTGAAGCCGGAGCTCGCCGAGAAGGTGAAGGAAGCCTTCTTCAGCTTCCCCTGGGACGGGTCGGAATTGCAGAAGGAGTTCGGTTCCGCCGAGCCGCCGCAGCAGAAATTCATGCCGATCACCTACAAGGAGCATTGGCAGGTGGTGCGCGACATCGACGCCGCGATGGGCGTCAAATACGACTGCAAGGGCTGACGGCCACGGGCCGCGGGTGCCGGTTCCGAGTCTTTAGGCCGGGCCGGAGCCCTTGCGGCGCGTCACAAATCTGTAATGATCGGTCCCTAGCTCGGCTCGTTCACCCGTGCAGCAAGGGCTGGCGCGGACCGGTTCTTTGCATCCTTGTTCACGGGACGGCTTAGCGATGGGAGATCAGACCATGCGTATTGGTTTTGTCGGCGGCATCGTTGCCGCATTGATGCTGGCGGCGCTGCCGTCGCAGGTTTCCGCACTCGACCAGCGCTTCACCGACGCCGACGGCGACATGGTCGCCGACGCGCCGAAGGATCCGAAACAATGGGTCGACCCGCCGGTGCTCGTGTTCTCCTACACGCCGGTCGAGGATCCTGCGGTCTATGCCAAGGTCTGGGACGGCTTCATCAAGCATTTGGAAAAGGTGACCGGCAAGAAGGTCCAGTTTTTCCCGGTGCAGTCCAATGCCGCGCAGCTCGAGGCAATGCGCGCCGGACGCCTGCACGTGTCCGGCTTCAACACCGGCTCCAATCCGCTGGCGGTGAATTGCGCGGGCTTCGTGCCGTTCGCGCTGATGTCGTCGAAGGACGGACAATACGGCTACGAGATGGAGATCATCACCTATCCCGGCAGCGGCGTGACCAAGATCGAGGATATCAAGGGCAAGAAGATGGCCTTCACCTCGCAGACCTCCAATTCCGGCTTCCGGGCGCCGTCGGCGCTGCTCAAGCAGAACTACAATCTCGAGGCCGGCAAGGACTACGAGCCGGTGTTCTCGGGCAAGCACGACAATTCGGTGATTGGCGTCGCGAACAAGGATTATCCGGCCGCCGCGATCGCCAACGAAGTGATGCATCGCATGTTCGAGCGCGGCGTGGTCAAGAAAGACCAGATCGTCACCATCTACAAGTCGAAGACCTTCCCGACCACGGGCTACGGTTATGTCTATAATCTCA
>NZ_JBKBVB010000075.1:0-21141 GCF_046289595.1 Pseudorhodoplanes sp. | reverse complement strand
GGACCGCGCGATCTTGCCGCGATCCGCGACGGCCTTGCTGCCGCGTCCGCGCTCGCCCTGCGCCTGTCGCAAACCGCGCAACTGCCGGACGAGATTGCAGCGACGACCGCGGCCCTGCGGCGTCCGCCGGACGCATTGACGCAAGAATTATCGGCGGCGCTCGCGGATGAACTGCCGCTATCCAGGCGCGACGGCGGCTTCGTCCGCGATCGCTACAGCGACGCGCTCGACGAGACCCGCGCGCTGCGCGAGGGCTCGCGCAAGGTGATCGCCGAGTTGCAGGCGCGCTATGCCGAGGAGACCGGCATCCGGATCCTCAAGATCCGGCATAACAATGTGCTCGGCTATTTCGTCGAAGTCACGGCGCAGCATGGCGACAAGCTGATGGCTGCGCCCTTGAATGCGCACTTCATCCATCGCCAGACGCTTTCCGGACAAGTGCGATTCACCACCACCGAACTCGGCGAACTCGAGGCGAAGATCGTGAGCGCGGCCGATCGTGCGCTCGGGCTTGAACTCGACATTTTCGATCGTCTCTCGGCGCAAATTCAGGCGGCGAGTGCCGATATCAAGGCCGCAGCCGAGGCGCTGGCGGCACTCGACGTCGCCGCGGCGCTGGCGGCGCTCGCCGTCGAGCGCGATTATGTGCGGCCGGACATCAGCCGCTCGCTCGATTTCGTCGTCGAAGGCGGCCGGCATCCGGTGGTCGAGCAGTCGCTCAGCGAGCCCTTCATCGCCAATGATTGCGACCTGTCCGCGCCGGCGGATCAGGACAGGCGCGCAGCCGCCGGCCGGATCTGGCTGCTGACCGGCCCGAACATGGCCGGCAAATCCACATTTCTGCGCCAGAACGCGCTGATCGCGATCCTCGCCCAGATGGGGAGCTTCGTGCCGGCCAGGCGCGCCGCAATCGGCATCGTGGACCGGCTGTTCTCCCGTGTCGGCGCCGCCGACGATCTGGCGCGCGGCCGCTCCACCTTCATGGTGGAGATGGTCGAGACCGCGGCGATCCTCAATCAGGCCACCGAGCGCTCGCTGGTCATCCTCGACGAAATCGGCCGCGGCACCGCAACATTCGACGGATTGTCGATCGCCTGGGCGACTGTCGAGCATCTGCACGAGGTGAATCGCTGCCGGGCGCTGTTTGCGACGCATTTTCATGAACTGACCGCGCTCGCCGCCAAGCTGCCGCGCCTGCACAATGCCACCATGCGGGTGAAGGAATGGCAGGGTGACGTGGTGTTTCTTCATGAGGTCGTGCCGGGCGCAGCCGACCGGTCCTATGGCATTCAGGTCGCCAAACTCGCCGGACTTCCGGAGAGCGTGATCGAGCGGGCGAAAGTCGTGCTCGCCGGGCTTGAGGCGGAGGAGCGCGGCAAACCGGTGCGCGGCTTCGAGGATCTGCCGCTGTTTCAGGCGGCGCGTCCGGCGTCCGCTGCACCCGCACCGTCTCCGCGCGATGCGGCGATCGCTGCCCTGCAATCGCTGCATCCAGACGAGATGTCGCCGCGCGAGGCGCTGGATGCGCTTTATGCGCTGAAGGCGAAGCTGCCGCCGGGGGCCTGAGCCATTATTCCATCGGCAAACGGGCGCGGAATTGCGTGCGCCAGGTCCACAGCGCCGCGTTCCATACCAGCGACGCAGACAACGCAATCAGCAGCGCCCACCATTCCCCGAGCGATACGGAGAAAAAATAGACCGCAAGGAATGCCGGGATCAGCCCGAGCATCGGGATTTGCGCATGCGCGATCACATTGGATGTCGCAAGACCGCCGATTCGGTTATGCAGGATCACGATGAAGCTCGACATCGCCATCGGAAAGACCGCGAAGATGCCGGACGCGAACGCGCCGATGGAGTGGCTCAGGGTCGTGACGACGATCACGAAGACGGAGACGGCGGCGGCGCGCAGCGGAATATCGTAGGCCTTCGATACGACGGCTGCCTTCGGGAAGGACGCCGCCCGCAATTTCGCCGTCGCCCAGATGGCGAGCGCTGCGACCCCGCCATTCAGCGCGATCGCCGACCAGACCGAAAAATCGAGATGGCGCAAGGTGAATGCGCTGACGAACCAGACCACAAGGGCGCCGCCCAGCCCGACGATCAGCGAGAAACGCGCCGCCAGCAGCGCATAGACCGCGGCGAAGGTCACGCCCGCAGCATTGGCGGTCAGGCTGCCAAGCGCCGACTTCGAGATGAAGTCCGGCGAATGCTCGAACGCCATGACGATATAGGCCGCGCCGACCGAGGTCGGCAGAGATGCGATCATGGCGCCGAGAAACGGCCCGCCGCGCTCCACGATCATCGATGCCGAGACGATGATTGCGGAGGTGAGCGCGGCCTTGAACAGCAGCGAAAGCAGAAAATAGTCCGAGGGGCCCATGGGGCTTGATGTAACCGGAGGTTGTTGCTCTGTACCGGAGTTGTGCCGGTTGCGCCAGCCCCGAATGTTCGGGCGGCAACAGTTATGACCAATTGGATGTGGTTCGCAAAATCAATTCGGTGAAAGCACGACGCGCCCTATCACGTTGCCATCCCTCAAATCGTTCAAGCTCTTGTTCACGCTATCGAGGGGACGAACCTCGACCGGCATGTGCGGCATTGGCGAACGCCGAAGCAGTGCAATCAGTTCCTTCAGTTCGGGCAAGCTGCCGGTATAGGAGCCCTGCAGAGTCATGGCGCGCATCGGAATGTACGGCGTCGGAATTGTAACTTCGCCGCCGAACAACCCGACGACGACCAGATGACCGCCCTTGGTCAAGAGATCGACCCCAAGCTGCACGGTGGAACTTGAGCCGACGAAATCGACCACCGCCCAAATGCGATCGTTCACGATCGCCTGGATTTGCGCAGCGGCATCGGAAGCGCGGCCATCGACAACGGCAAGCGCACCCGCCTGCATCGCGGCCTCACGCTTCTTGGCATCGATATCGACGACGATTGCGCCGCGCGCCTGCATCGCGCGCAGGATCGCCAGCGCCATCAGCCCGACGCCGCCGGCCCCGATCACGACCAGGGGTTCGCTTTGCAGAAGCCCGCCGAACTTCTTCAGTGCGCCATAGGCGGTCAGGCCGGAACAGGCCAGCGGCGCCGCCTGTTCCTGTGGCATATCTCCGAAATCGATCAGGCAACGCGGATGCGGAACCATCAGGTGGTCGCTGAAGCCGCCCGGCCGGAACGCGCCGACGAATTGCGGCCTCAGGCAGAGCTGCTCGTCGCCGCGGCGGCACACGGCGCAGCTGCCACAACCGATCCACGGATAGACCAGACGCACATCGCCGATGGCGACACCCGCGGCCTCCGGTCCAACCGCAACCACACGTCCCACATTCTCGTGCCCGAGCGTCAGCGGAAGTTTCAGCCCGCGGTCCGTGAGCCGCATCACCTTGCCGCCGCCGAGGTCATACACGCCTTCCCAGAAATGGATATCGCTGTGGCAGATGCCGGCGGCGGTGACTTCCAGAAGCACTTCGGTTCCGGACGGCGCCGGCGTTGGCTGCTCGCGCAGTTGCAACGGCGCGCCGCATTCGCAAACCTCATAGGACTTCATGTTCGCCCCCTCCCGTGACGCACCGTTTGGCGCAAAGCTTATCCGTTCTCCGGCGCTTTTCATCTGCTGCCGTTAACCCTTGATCTTAAAGCACTTTTCATGTCGCCAGCCGGCGCAGCACCGCATTAAACTTCATCAACCGGCGCCGTTAAGGCCGTGACAGCCGCCATGGGCTCCGCTATCCCCGTCCGTCATGTTGTCCCCGGATCAGACACCCCGCGCCGCGAGCGAATTGTTCGACGCCGACGCTGCCACGCAGGAATTGGCAGCGCTGGCCAAGGCGCATTCCGGCCGCGACAAGGAACTGCGGATCGCTGTCGCCCAGTACATGAAGGGGGAACTTCGCCGCGGCCGGGAGAAGGCCGAGCAACTTCTGCTCAAGGAACGTCATGGCCGGCGCTGCGCCGAGCGGCTTTGCGCCATGCAGGACGACATCATTCGCGTCCTGTTCGAGTTTGCCGGACAGCGGCTTTACCCGTCTGAGAATCCGTCCGAGGCCGAACGCATGGCGGTGATCGCCACCGGCGGCTATGGCCGCGGTTTGCTGGCTCCGGAATCCGACATCGATCTGCTGTTTCTGCTGCCCTACAAGCAGACCGCCTGGGGCGAGTCCGTTGCCGAGGCGATCCTGTATTGCCTTTGGGACATGGGCCTGAAGGTCGGGCACGCGACCCGTTCGGTGGACGAATGCATCCGCCAGGCCAATGCGGATATGACGATCCGCACAGCCATCCTCGAAGCGCGTTTCCTGAACGGCGACCGCGCCCTGTTCGACGAGCTGGTGACGCGCTTCGACCGCAATGTCGTGCAAGGCACCGCCCCCGACTTCGTCGCCGCCAAGCTCGCCGAACGCGAGGAGCGACTGCGCAAGACCGGCCAGTCGCGCTATCTGGTCGAGCCCAATGTCAAGGACGGCAAGGGCGGCCTGCGCGACCTGCACACGCTGTTCTGGATCGGGAAATATGTCTACCGCGTCCGCAATGTCGAAGAACTGGTCGATCACGGCGTCTTCGACCAGGACGAACTGAAGCTGTTCCGCCGCTGCGAGGAATTCCTGTGGTCGGTGCGCTGCCACATGCATTTCCTGACCGGCCGTCCTGAGGAGCGCCTGTCCTTCGACATCCAGCAAGAGATCGCGGTGCGGCTCGGCTATACCGAGCATCCGGGCCTGCGCGACGTCGAACGCTTCATGAAGCACTACTTTCTGACTGCGAAGCATGTCGGCGATCTCACCGCAATCCTGTGCGCGGCGCTCGAGGCCGATCACACAAAGCCCGCGCCGATGCTCGGCCGCATGATCGCGCGATTGCGCCCCAATAGCGGACGCCGGTCACTGACGGAGTCCGACGACTTCATCGTCGACAATAACCGCATCAATATCGTGCGGCCCGACGTGTTCGAGCGCGACCCGGTCAATCTCATCCGCATTTTCTACCTGGCCCAGAAACACAATCTCGCATTCCATCCCGATGCGATGCGCACTGCGACGCGGTCGCTGTCGCTGATCAAGAAGGATCTGCGCGAGAATGAGGAAGCCAACCGGCTGTTCTTCGAAATCCTGACGTCCCACCACGACGTCGAGACGGTGCTGCGCCGCATGAACGAGGCCGGCGTGCTCGGAGCCTTCGTGCGCGCATTCGGCCGCGTGGTCGCGATGATGCAGTTCAACATGTATCATCACTATACGGTCGACGAGCACTTGATCCGCTGCATGGGCGTGATCGCGGAGATCGAGGCCGGCACCAACGACGAATACGGCCTCGCCAACGAGCTGGTGAAGAAGCTGTCGCCGCGCCAGCGCGCGCTCCTGCGGATCACGCTGTTTCTGCACGACATTGCCAAGGGCCGGGTCGAGGATCATTCGATCGCCGGCGCGCGGGTGGCCCGGCGCTTCTGCCCGCGCATCGGCCTGAGCAGCGCCGAGACCGAAACCGTCGCCTGGCTGATCGAAAACCATCTCGTGATGTCCACGGTGGCGCAATCCCGCGACCTCTCCGATCGCAAGACCATCGAGAATTTCGCCGGCATCGTGCAGTCGCTGGACCGGCTCAAGCTGCTCTTGGTGCTGACCACGGCGGACATTCGCGCGGTCGGGCCCGGGGTCTGGAACGGATGGAAGGCGCAGCTCCTGCGCACGCTCTATTACGAAGCCGAACCGGCGCTGACAGGCGGCTTCTCTGAGGTCAATCGCGAACGGCGCGTGGCAATGGCTCAGGCGGAATTCCGGGCCGCGCTGACGGATTGGCCTGCGGAGGAAATCGACAGCTATATCGCGCGGCATTATCCGGCCTACTGGCTCAAGGTCGAGCTGCCGCGGAAGATTGCGCATGCGCATTTCCTGCGCGACGCCTGGAGTACCGGAAAGACCCTGGCAACGCAGGTCTCCTTCGATCCGGTGCGGGGGGTGACCGAGCTGACCGTGATCGCGCCCGATCATCCGCGGCTGTTGTCGATCATCGCCGGCGCCTGCGCCGCCGCCGGCGCCAACATCGTCGATGCGCAGATCTACACGACCACCGATGGGCTGGCGCTCGACACGATCTCGGTAACGCGCGAGTTCGACCGCGACGAGGACGAAGGACGCCGGGCCGACCGCATCGCCGACACGATCGAAAAGGCGCTGCGCGGCGAAATCAGGATGCCCGACATCGTCGCCCGCAAGGCTGCGCCAAAAGGGCGGATCAAGGCCTTTGCGCTCGAACCTGAGGTCAACATCAACAATGAATGGTCGAACCGTTACACCGTGGTCGAAGTCACCGGCCTCGACCGGCCGGGCCTGCTTTATGAGCTGACGGCGACGCTCTCCAAGCTGTCGCTCAACATCACTTCGGCGCATGTCGCGACCTTCGGCGAGCGCGTGGTCGACGTATTTTACGTCACCGATCTCCTAGGCGCGAAAATCGCCTCGCCGACCCGGCAGGCTGCGATCAAGCGCGCCCTGCTCGCACTTTTCCCGCGCCAGGGCCACGCCGAAGGCGAGAAACGGGCGGCCGGGGCCTCATAGCGACGCACTGGCACGGCGCTGCAGAGCTGGGGCGGCGTCGGCGATCATGCTCAGCAACGCCTCCGATAGGGAAATGAAAAAGGCGCCGGAGCCCCTGCTCCGGCGCCTTTTCGCAACCGACGTCGCGAGGAATTACCGCTTCTTTTTCGGAGCTGCTGCCGGCTTCGGCGTCCACAGGCTCTGCCAGGCGTAATAGGGCTGCATGAATGCAGCAGTGACGAACTTCTGGCCAGCCGCATTCGGGTTGGCCGGAGCCGCGGATTTCTTGGACGCAGCGAGCGCCGCGCTCGGAGCCGCGGCCACGATAACGAGAGCAAGAAGAAGAGCGCCTTTGCGCATTTTAATCCCCAGAGTTGAAATCACCGGTCGATCCGGCCGGGCCGGATCATGCACAAAAGCAGCCGCTTGAGAATGAAAAAGCGCCCAGTTTTCAAAGCTTTTCGGCCCATTGCGCCAACGCGTCGCAGAGTGGCAACAACAGCTCCCCTTAACCGGCCCTTAAACCGGCTTGCCTAGCCTCGCAGGTCATCCGCCACGGCGCGGCGGTGCGGCGGGGGGAGCGCTTTGGGACGGCGAAGCAAGTCCGTGCGCCGCGAGCCCAAATTCGATGTCGGCGGTCCCAACCGGGAGTTGCGCGCCGATCCTCAAGACCGGCTCGTCGGCAATGAAGAGACGGAACGCCGCGCGGCCAAAGCCGCGCGCACGCGGGCCCGCGCCGCCAAGCCCGCAGCGCAGCCGCAGAGCAGAACGGGATCGAAGAAACGGCGCCACCGGTCGCTGATCGGCGGCCTCGCCTATTGGAGCGTCGTGCTCGGCCTGTGGGCGGCAATTGCCGGGATCGCGCTGCTTGCCTGGGTGGCAGCGCATTTGCCGCCGATACAGTCGCTCGAGGTACCGAGACGCCCGCCATCGATCCAGATTGCCGGCACCGACGGACGGATTCTCACCGTTCGCGGCGACAGCGGGGTTTCGGCGAAGCTCAAGGAATTGCCGCCGCATGTGCCGCAGGCGTTCATCGCCATCGAGGATCGCCGCTTCTATTCGCATTTCGGCGTTGACCCGATCGGCATCGCGCGCGCGGCGCTGGCCAACGTCCTGCGCCGCGGTGTGTCGCAAGGCGGCTCGACCATCACCCAGCAGCTCGCCAAAAACCTGTTCCTGACCCAAGACCGCACCTATACCCGCAAGCTGCAGGAACTGGTTCTGGCGCTGTGGCTCGAATACAAGTTCACCAAGGACGAAATCCTCGAGCTTTACCTGAACCGGGTCTATTTCGGCGCCGGCGCCTACGGCGTCGAGGCGGCGGCGCAGCGCTATTTCGGCAAGCATGCGCGCCATACCAGCGTGCCGGAAGCGGCGATGCTGGCCGGCCTCGTGCGCTCACCCTCGCGTCTGGCGCCGACGCGCAATCCGGACGGAGCGGAGCGCCGGGCGCAGGTGGTGATCTCGGCCATGAGCGATTCCGGGTTCATCAGCGACAAGACCGCCAAAACGGCGATTGCCCAGCCCGCCCGCGCGCTGAAGCAGAAGACCACCGGCTCGATCAATTATGTCGCCGACTGGATCATGGACGTGCTCGATGATCTGGTCGGCCGGGTCGAAGACGACATTGTCGTGGAAACGTCGATCGATCCGGCGTTGCAGCTTTTCGCCGAGCAGGCGCTGACCGAGGAACTCGCAATGCGCGGCGGCAAGCTCGGGGTCGAGCAGGGCGCCATCGTGGCGATGTCGCCGGACGGCGCAGTGCGCGCCATGGTCGGCGGCCGGGATTATGCGGAGAGCCAGTTCAACCGCGCGGTCGCGGCCAAACGCCAGCCGGGCTCTGCGTTCAAGCCGTTCGTCTACCTCACCGCGCTGGAACGCGGCCTGACGCCGGACACGATCCGCGAGGACCGGCCTGTGACCGTGAAGGGCTGGCGGCCGGAAAATTACACCCGCGAGCATTACGGACCGGTGACGCTGACTCAGGCGCTCGCCTTGTCGCTCAATACCGTCGCGGTGCGGCTGACGCTGGAATTCGGCCCGGCCGCGGTCATCCGCACCGCGCACCGGCTCGGCATCGCCTCGAAGCTCGAGCCCAATGCCTCGATCGCACTCGGTACGTCGGAAGTCTCGGTGCTGGAGATGGTGTCCGCCTTCGCGGTCTTTGCCAATAACGGCATGGCGATCGCCCCGCATGTGGTGGAGCGCATCCGCAGCAAGGACGGCACGGTCCGATATCAGCGGCGGCCGCAGAGCCTCGGCCAGATCGTCGAACCGCATCATGTGGCGATGATGAATACGATGATGCAGGAGACCCTTCTGACCGGCACCGGCCGCAGGGCCGACCTGATGGGCCGGCCCGCGGCGGGCAAGACCGGCACCAGCCAGGATTTCCGTGACGGCTGGTTCGTAGGCTATACTGCCCAGCTCGTCACCGGCGTCTGGCTCGGCAACGACGATTCCTCGCCGACCAAAAAAATGACCGGCGGCAATCTGCCGTCCGATATCTGGGCGCGCTTCATGAAGAATGCGCATCGCAATCTGCCCGTTGCCAGTCTCCCCGGCGTGCATGGCGGCATCGCGCTGCCTTATCCCGTTTCGCAGAGCTATGGGCACATGACGGCAAGCGGTCCGGGCGATCGGCCGGTTCCGCCGGGCGCCATCCCCGGCCGGGCGACACAGGTTCCGGCAACGCGCAGCGACGGCATGGACAGCTGGCTGCTCGACCGCCTGCTGGGCCGGCGCTGAGCCGCTAGCGCGCGGGCCTTGAGTGCAACGGCCGCCACAGCAGCAGCACCAGGATCGCCATCGCCAGCACCGCGAGCGCCGCCGGCCAGGCGCTGTCCCGGATCGATGCCACCACCCATGCGCTGAGCAGCGCCGCGCTCACCTGTGGCGCAAAGCCGAGCAGCGAGGATGCAGCCCCCGCCCGCTCCGCCGCGCAGGACAGACCGCCCGCGATGGTCTGCGGAAACAGCAGGCCAAAGCCCAGAAGGTTGAGGCCGACCGCGAGCGCGATCCAGACCACGGACTGAAGTTCGAGCGCCACCGCCGCGCATATCGCAAGCGCGCCTGCGAGCATGATCGCCGCGCCATATCCCATGGTGCGCACGATCCCGGCACGGACCACAATGCGGGTCGCGATCAGTGTGCCGGCCAGATAGCCCACCGCAGAGCCGGCAATCGCCAGCGACATGACGAAGGGCGTGAGGCCGAACCGGCTGTTGTAGATGAACGGCACCGCCACCAGCCACGCGATCAGCCCGGTATAGGACACCGTCCCGATCAGAAGGTAGAGCCTGAAATCACGATCGCGCAACAGATCGCGGTAGCCGGCGAGCATCGAGGCCAGCGACAGGCGGGCGTCCGGCTTTCCGGCGAGCGTCTCCGGCATCTTCAGCGCCACCGTGAGCGTCAGCGCAAAGCCGAAGACAAGCAAGGCGGCAAAGGACGAGCGCCACCCGAACACCGCATGCAATGCGCCGCCGATCAGCGGCGCCGAGACCGGGCCGAAGGCCATGACGAGGCCGATCATCGACAATTCCCGGCCGGCCCGTGCACCGCTGTAGAAGTCGCGCACCACCGCGCGCGCCAGCACGATGGCGCCCGAGCCGCCGAAGGCCTGCAACACCCGCGCGCCGATCAGAACGTCGATCGAGGGCGCAAGCAGACAGATCAGGCTGCCGGCGCAATAGCACGACAGCGCAACCAGCAAGCCGGAGCGCCGCCCATACCAGTCGGAAATCGGGCCATAGCCGATTTGTCCGAGCGCAAAACCGAACAGATAGGCCGACATCGTCAGCTGCACTTGCGAGGGCGACACGCCGAAGGCGCGCCCGATATCCGGCAGCGTCGGCAGGTAGAGATCGGTCGACAGCGGCGCGAGCGCGGTCAAGGCGGCGAGCAGCGCCGTCAGCGCAAAGGTGTTGGGTTTGAGCATCGCAGCGGCGGCGGTTCAACGCCGCGTGCGGCGTCCTGCTTCGATGGGAACGTCCGGCTCGGTCCGGGCGCGCGGCAAACCGTAGCGGTGAAGCTCGGTGCCGTGCATGTCAAGCCACGCTTTCGCACGCCTCACATTCGGGCAGAGCCGGTCCACCAGCCGCCAGAAGCGCGGCGAGTGGTTCATCTCGACCAGATGCGCAACCTCATGGGCAGCGAGATAGTCCAGCACGAAAGGCGGCGCGAGAATGAGTCGCCAGGAATAGGACAATACGCCGGTCGTCGAGCACGAGCCCCAGCGGCTCGACGGATCGCGGATCGACACGGCTTTCAGCGTGACGCCGATCTGTCCGGCGAAGGCGCGGCTGGCGCGTTCGAGATCGGCCCGTGCTTCTTTGCGGAGGAAATCGCCAACCCGGCGGTCGATATGGGGCGTATCGCCGGCCACGCAGAGCCTGCGTTCGCCGTCCTCGGTTGTTTCGGCCCAGACTGTGCCGCGCTCGCCCTTGCGGTGCACGATCCGGTGCGGCTCGCCGCGCAGCGGAACCACGCCGCCATGGGCGAACGGTTCGGCCTTGGGCAGATGATGCAGGCGCGAGGCGATCCAGGCGCCGTGCTTCTGTGCAAAATCCTTGGCTTCCTTGAGACAGCCCCGTGGCGGCATGGTCAGGACGATTTCGCGCGTGGCCGCCTGGATGCGCAACGTATAACGGCGCGCCTGCCGGTGGCGGCGCACCCGCACCAGATAGATGTTCTTGTCGTGGACGACCTGAATGGCCTTTGGTTCGGTCGGCCGCCGGTACAGGAGCGCGCGGAGCGGCATGGCACCCTCGACTGCTTCGACCTGCGATACTGCCATAGCCGGGTTTCCAAACATCCCCTTTTGCGAAAAATAAATCTGAACTACCGGGTGTAGGCCTCGCGGATGAGACTACCAAATCCTGACTGAAAGAGTGAGTTAAAATTCATTCTTTCGCGTCGCGAGAAAGCGCGACCGTCATGATTCCGTTGGACGCGGATCATGGTCGCCGCGATGCCCAACGCACCCGGCTGATGCATGACGCGCGTGGCGCAAACCGGAGGCATCCGGCCTGCGCGTGAGGGGCGGACGGCGCGCCGACAGACGCGGGCCGTACCGAATGCTGCGCACCATTGCTGGCGCACAGCCGCCTCTCGGCGCACCGTCCAAAGCGGCGTTCTTCTGCGAAAGCGGTCTTCGCATTCAGGCGTTCGGGCCGCGTTTGCGTCCCTGTGCCGACCGGGCACAGGCCGTTCAGCGAGCTCCTCGCGCACGGGTCGTAGTGCCCGTAGAGCGGGTTCCCGAAGCCTCCCGGTGTCTGCGTGCGAGGCAGACAGCAGGCGCCGCACCTTGGCTCCGCCATCAAGAACGCCTCCGGACGGCGCCCCTCACCGAGCAAGGCAGGCATAGGAATATTATGCTATAGGAATTTCGTCAAGAGATTTCGAGCGGGTGCGGTGTCAAGCCATGTGCAGATTTTGGCCGCCTGCATTCACGCCACGGCGCGTGGCACCGGCCGCAGCGCCTTGGTGCGCCCGCTCTGGCTGGTCAGCACGAAATCGGCAATGCGCGGCGCAATTTCGGCGCGGAAACGCGAGCCGTTGAACACGCCGTAATGGCCGACGCCGGGCTGCACATAATGCGCCTTGCGGTCGGCCGGGATGTTCACGCACAGCTTGTGCGCCGCCTCGGTCTGGCCAAGGCCGGAAATGTCGTCCTTTTCGCCCTCGATCGTGAGCAGCGCGACATTGCGGATCGCCGACGGATCGATCCGCACTCCGCGATGCATCATCTCGCCCTTGGGCAGCAGATGTTTCACGAACACGGTGTCGACGGTCTGCAGATAGAATTCCGCGGTCAGGTCCATGACCGCGAGATATTCGTCGTAGAACTCGCGATGTTTCTGGGCGGAATCGCCGTCGCCCTTGACGAGATGGAAGAACAGCTCCTTGTGGGCGTCGACATGGCGGTCCAGATTCATGCTGACGAAGCCGTTGAGCTGCAGGAATCCCGGATAGACGTCGCGCATCACGCCCGGATGCGGGAACGGCACCTTGGTGATGACGTTGCGCCGGAACCAGTCGACGCCGCGGTCTTCCGCGAGCTTGTTGACGGCGGTCGGGTTGACCCGGGTGTCGATCGGGCCGCCCATCAGGGTCATCGAATACGGCACATAGGGGTCGCGTTCGGCTTCCATGCGGGCGACCGCGGCGAGCACCGGCACCGAAGGCTGGCACACCGCGATCAGGTGACAGTCGCCGCCCAGTGCATGCAGGATCGAGATGATGTAATCGATATAGTCGTCGAGATCGAAGCGCCCCTCCGAAAGCGGCACGAGCCGCGCATCGATCCACTCGGTGATGTAGACATCGTGGTTCGGCAGAAAAGCCTCGACGGTGCCGCGCAGCAGCGTCGCATAATGGCCGGACATCGGCGCAACGATCACCACCTTGGGCTGAGGGCGGCGCGGCACGGTTCGCAAGACGCGCTCGAAATGCAAAAGCCTGCAGAACGGCCGCTCCCAGACCGGCGTGATATGCACGTCGACCTGCTCGCCGCCGACAACGGTCGTCTTGATATTCCAATCCGGCTTGCCGTAGCGGCGGGTGAAGCGCTCGAACATTTCGGCAGACGCCGCAAGCGTCTTGCCCATGGTCGTATGCGACCACGGATTGAGCGGATTTTTCATGTAGAGTCGCGTGACGTCGGCGAAGGCGCGAACGGGATTCAGCGCTGCGTGGCTCAGCTCGTAGAGCCAATACATGCCATTCGACAGAACTGGCCCGGCTTGTGCCGGCAATTCCGGCGCGGCACCGAATTCCCCGATCGCGATGTTTTTTTCCGGCATCCGGTATGGTCTCTTTTTGCCCCGATGATCTGGTTGCCCCACCGTCATTTTGCAACGCAACATCAGGCCTTTTGTTCGCGCCGTCAATATAGGCGAGAGACCTTCTCAACTGATTACAGAATAATCACTCGCCCGCCTGCATTAATGTTCCCGCGGTACGGGCGCTGTTCAGCAGCGCCAGAAACCCAATAACGGCGGCCAAAAAATAACCGGCATTGAGCGCGAAGGCCCAAATCATGAGGTCCGCGCGGAAGGTCTGGTCGATCAGCAGCGCGCGCATGCCTTCGAACACATAGGTCGGCGGCAGCATCCAGGCGACCGGCTGGAGCCAGCCCGGCAGGATCGAAACCGGGTAATAGACGCAGGTCAACGGCAGCAACAGGAACATGATGGTCCAGGCCATGCTCTCCGCGCCCATGCCATTGCGCAGCACGATTCCCGAAACGAGAATTCCGACCGCCCAGCTTGTCAGGATCAAATTCATAAAGAAGGCGGCCAGCGCAAAGCCGAAGCTGTAAAGATTGAAATCGAAAAATGCCAAGGCGAGGATCGTGACCGGCACCATCCCGATGGCGAGGCGAACGATGCTCATGATCATCAGCGCGCAGATGAATTCGCCCGGCCGCAGCGGGCTCATCATCAGGTTGCCCATGTTGCGCGCCCACATCTCCTCCAGAAATGAGATCGAGAAGCCGAGCTGGCCGCGGAACAGGATGTCCCAGAGCAGCACCGCGCCGATGAAGGTGCCGCCCGCCTTGGCAAAGAAGCCGGCATTCTCCGAGATGTAGAGCTGCAGGAAGCCCCACATCAGCATCTGCACCGCCGGCCAGTAAATCAATTCCAGCAGCCGCGGCCAGGACGAACGCAGGAGATACCAGTAACGCAGGATCATCGCGAAGATGCGGCTCGGCGAGAATGCGTTCGCGTCGTTGGCGGCACCGGGAGCGTTCATTGCGCAGCCTCCTGCGCCTGCCGCCGGCCGCGGGCGATGTCGAGAAAGACCTCCTCGAGAGTTTCCCGGCCGTAGCGCACCAGCAAGGTTTCGGGCGGTGCATCGTCGACGATCTGGCCGCGCTTCATCATGATGACGCGATCGCACAGCCTTTCGACTTCGGCCATGTTGTGCGAGGCGAGCAGGATGGTGGCGCCGCGCGCGCTGCGATAGCGTTCGATTTCGGCGCGCACCCAATCGGCCGTATCCGGATCGAGCGATGCGGTCGGCTCGTCGAGCAGCAATATCTCCGGTTGGTTGATCAGCGCCTTGGCCAGAGAGACACGGGTTTTCTGCCCGGCCGACAGCTTGCCGCTCGGCCGATCCAGGAATTCGTTGAGATCGAATTGGTTCGCCAGATCGCCGATGCGGCGGGTGAGATCGGGGACGCCATAGAGCGTGCCGAACACCGTCAGGTTCTGGCGCACCGTCAACCGCATCGGCATATCGACATAGGGGCTCTCGAAATTCATCCGGTGCAGAACCCGATGGCGCTGCCGCGGCATCTCGGCGCCCAGCACCGCGACATGGCCGGAGGTCGGCGTGACGAGGCCCATGATCATGGCGATTGTGGTGGTCTTGCCCGCACCGTTACCGCCGAGCAGGGCGGTCACCGAGCCCGGTTCCAGCGCGAAGGAAATGCCAGCCACCGCCATGCCGCCCTTGTAGACTTTGACGGCGCGGTCGAGAACGATGGCGGGTTCGGCGGGCATGCGGCGTCCGGCGGATGATAACGCATTGATGTGCCCGTCCCGCTCGGCAAGCGCAAGTGTGCCGCCGCCGTTCCGCCGCTAAGGCATCCCGCGGGCCAATTGCCCCTGCGCGGATCGGCGCAGTTTTATGCTACGAGCAGCCGGAACTAGACTTGAGGCATGTCCTCCATGGATCTCGACCGCCTTCCGATGCCACGCCGCGCTGTGCGGCTGGATACGCTGGTCCGTCTGCGCTGGCTCTCGATCATCGGCCAGACTTCGGCGGTGCTGATTGTCTATTTCGGGCTCGAATTCGACCTGCCGATCTATGCCTGTCTGGCGGTGATCGCGCTGTCGGCCTGGCTGAACGTCGCGCTGCGGATCAGGTTCCAGCAGGCGCGGCGGCTCGAGCCGAGCCGCGCGGCCTGGCTGCTCGCCTTCGATATCGGTCAGCTTGCCGTGCTGATGTATCTGACCGGCGGGCTCGACAATCCGTTCTCGTTCTTCTTTCTCGGGCCGGTGCTGCTGTCGGCGACGGCACTGCCGGCGCGGATGACACTGATGCTCGGCCTCTTCGCCATCACCTGTGCGACGCTGCTGATTTTCTTCCACGAACCGCTGCCATGGTCGGAAGATTACGGCCCGATGCCGGTGCTGCCGAATTTCTACATGCTCGGGGTCTGGTTCTCCATCGCGCTGGCGATCTTCTTCATCAGCATCTATGCATGGCAGATCAGCGAGGAATCGCGCCAGCTCGTCAACGCGCTGGCGGCGACCGAACTGGTGCTGGCGCGGGAGCAGCATCTCACCCAGATCGACGGCCTGGCCGCCGCCGCCGCCCATGCGCTTGGTACGCCTTTATCGACCATTTCGGTGATCGCGCGCGAACTGGAGCGCGAGATCGATCCGACGTCGTCGCATGCCGAGGATGTGCGGCTGCTGCGCGAGCAGGCGCAAAGGTGCCGCGACATTCTCGCCAATCTCAACGAGTTGCAGGCCGAGGGCGTGCCGTTCGACGGGCTGCCGCTATCCACGTTGCTGCAGGAGGTTGCGGAGCCGCATCGGCATTTCGGCATCACCATCGATGTGAAGCTGCCGGCCGGGCAACCGTCGCCGGTCGCCGCACGCAATCCGGCAATCCTGTATGGACTCGGCAACCTGGTGGAGAATGCTGTCGATTTTGCACGTGACCGCGTCGAGATCGCAGCCGAATGGACCGCGGACTCCGTGTCCGTTGTCATCTCCGACGACGGACCGGGTTTTGCTCCCGAGGTGATCGGAAGGATCGGGGAGCCCTATGTTCGCAGCCGCAGGCTGCGACGAATGTACGCAACCGGCGACACCGGAATGGGTCTGGGGTTCTTCATCGCGAAAACCCTTCTGGAGCGGACCGGTGCGAAGTTAACCTTCGTAAACCGGGCCTTTCCTGAAAGCGGGGCCGTGGTCTCGATCCGGTGGCCCCGCGAGGCGTTCGAGTTTCAGGCGCCGCCCGAGCTTGAGCCCAAAGCCGCGAGTGCCTAATTATGGCAGACGGGCGGCTTCGGAGGTTTCCATGTCCTTGCAACCGGCAATTCCAAATGACCGCTCATTGCTCATCGTCGAGGACGACAAGTCGTTTTTGATGCGGCTTGCGCGTGCCATGGAAGGCCGCGGCTTCACTGTCACCACCGCCGAGTCGGTATCCGAAGGATTGATGCAGGTGGAAAAGTCCGCACCGGCCTTCGCCGTGGTCGACATGCGTCTCGGGGACGGGAACGGCCTCGACGTCATCTCCGCCTTGAAACGACGGCGGCCCGAGGCGCGCGGCATCGTGCTCACGGGCTACGGCAACATCGCCACCGCCGTGAATGCCGTGAAGCTTGGCGCGGTCGACTATCTCGCCAAGCCCGCCGACGCCGACGACGTGGCCAATGCATTGCTGTCGCTCGAAGGCCAGAAGCCCGAACCGCCGGAAAACCCGATGTCGGCCGACCGCGTGCGCTGGGAGCATATCCAGCGCATCTACGAATTGTGCGGCCGCAACGTGTCTGAGACCGCGCGGCAGCTCAACATGCATCGCCGCACCCTGCAGCGGATCCTGGCAAAGCGCGCCCCGCGCTGACGATCAGCGCGCAGCGCTGATCGCATCCGCAAACACCGGCGCTCGGATTTACGCCCTCTCCCCTTGAGCGACAGGCCTGCTGGCGTGTCTCACTGCGCGTG
Source organism: Pseudorhodoplanes sp. (assembly GCF_046289595.1). Taxonomy (GTDB): domain Bacteria; phylum Pseudomonadota; class Alphaproteobacteria; order Rhizobiales; family Xanthobacteraceae; genus Pseudorhodoplanes. The sequence continues at coordinate 3,914 of NZ_JBKBVB010000075.1, read as the reverse complement.
GGCGCGTGCTTGCGCGGCCGCGCGTCTATCCGAACGGAGCGCGGCAGCCATCCCGCGCAGACATTTTCGCGCAAATCCCGGTTGCGTGAATCATAAATACACTCTATAGTTGTATTCGTCATCAGGTGCACGTCGGCCCGCCTGCCGCCGGAACAACCCGCACAGGCTCATCGCACCTTGCATCCGGACACACGAACTCGGCGCTCACACCGCGGGGAGGCGGTCGCACCATGTCGAACGACATCAATCTCAAACCCGGTCATGGCCGTGCCGGCCGTCAACCGACCGCCGAGTCGCTGGCACGGCAACGCCTGAGCGGCCACGACGACCCCGGCATGTTCGGCCGGATGTTTCCCGACCTGCCGCCGCTCGAGGTCGAGGACGGACCGCTTATCGAGCTGGCGAACGCGATGCGCGATGCCAATCCCGCCAGCCCGGACGGCAACATCGCCGACGGCACCAGGGTGATCGTGCCGGCCGGCTTCACCTATCTCGGGCAGTTCGTCGATCACGACATCACGCTCGACATGACTTCGATCGGCGACAAGATCGCCGACCCCGACGGCATCGAGAATTTCCGCACGCCGGCACTCGATCTCGATGCGATCTACGGGCTCGGGCCGGACGGCAGCCGCCAGCTCTATGCGCGCAACCCGGAAGCCGGCGGCGGCAAGACGCCGGGGCCGAAATTCCTGATCGGCAAGACCATCAATGTCGGTTTCGGCGGCGTGACCGGCAATCACCGCAACGACCTGCCGCGCAACCCGGAAGGCTTCGCGCTGATCGGCGATCATCGCAACGACGAGAACCTGGTCGTCGCACAGACGCATCTCGCCTTCCTGAAATTCCACAATGCGATCTGCGACCAAATCCCCGGTTCAGGAACAGCGCCGGAAAAGGTCTTTTCCGAAGCACGGCGTATCGTCAGCTGGCATTATCAATGGATGGTGCTGCACGATTTCGTCGAGCGCCTCACCGAACCCGGCATCGTCGCACGCATTCTCGAACGCGGCCGCAAATTCTACCGCTTCAAGAAGCTGCCCTATATGCCGGTGGAATTTTCCGCCGCCGCCTTCCGCTTCGGCCATTCCATGGTGCGCGAGCGCTACAGCCACAATCGCATCTTCACCGGAACCAACGCGGCGACGCTCAAGGATTTGTTCGACTTTACAGGATTGTCGGGCGAGATCATCGGCGACCTCGCGCCGGTACCGTCGCCGGGCCGGCTTCCGCAGCCGGTGCTGCCGTCGAACTGGATCATCGACTGGCGGCGCTATTTCGATTTCGGACCCGGCGTCAACCCCGCCGATGTGCCGCTGAATCCGGCGCGGAAAATAGATCCGTTTCTGATCCCGCAATTGTTCGGTCTCCCCGGCGAGACCGACCCGAACCGCGCCAGCCTCGCCTTCCGCAATCTCAAGCGCGGCGTCCTGTTGAAGCTGCCGTCCGGCCAGTCGGTCGCCGGCGCGATGGGTATCCGCGATCCGCTGACGCCGGATGAGATCGCAAGCGGCGCCGACGGCGCCGTCGCCAGGCGGCACGGCCTGCATCAGAAGACGCCGCTTTGGTATTATATCCTGAAAGAGGCCGCGATCCGGGGCCGCGGCGAAAGACTCGGTCCGGTCGGCGCGACCATCGTCGCCGAAGTGCTGATCGGCCTCGTGCATGGCGACCGCGAATCCTATCTGTGGCGGCGCGGCGTGAACTGGCGGCCAGAGCTCCCGGCGAAGACTCCCGGCACCTTCACGATGACCGATCTGCTGCGCCTGGTCGGCGATATTTCGCCGATCGACGGAATCGGGAGATTGCCGTAGCGCGGGTACAGCTTCGGACACTGCCGAAGCGCGTTCAGGTGTGGCGCAGCGCCTCGATCGGATCGAGCTTCGAGGCGCGGTGCGCCGGATACCAGCCGAAGAACACGCCGACCAGCCCGGAGAACACGACCGCAAGCACGATCGAGGCGGGCTCGATCAGCAGCGGCCAGCCGGCGGCATTGGAAATCAGATAGGCGGCGCCGACGCCGAGCATCACCCCGATGGCGCCGCCGATGGCGGCAAGGCCGGTCGCCTCGAACAGAAATTGCCGCAGGATGTCCCATTGCCGCGCGCCAAGCGCCAGGCGCAGCCCGATCTCGCGGGTGCGCTCGGTGACCGACACCAGCATAATATTCATGATGCCGATACCGCCGACCGCAAGCGACACGCCGGCGACCGCGGCGAGCAGCAGCGCCAGCGTGCGCGCGCTGGCTTCCCGGGTCGCGGCGATATCGGCGAGATTGCGGATCGAGAAATCGTCCTCCTGACCGGGCTGCAGCCGGTGGCGCTGGCGCAGCAGCGTCTTCACCTCGTCCTCCACCAGACTGATATTCTCACCCTCCAGAACCTTCACATAGATCGAGCCGACGGCGCGCGCATTGGCGAGATTGCGGCCGAGCACGCGCTGACGCGCGGTATTGAGCGGCACGAAGGCAACATCGTCCTGATCGGTGCCCCAGGTGGTCTGGCCCTTGCGCGCCATCACGCCGACGATGCGCAGCGGCACGTTGCGGATGCGCAATTCCTGACCGACCGGATCGATGCCGCCGAACAGGTTGCGCGCCACCGTCTGTCCGAGAATGACCACCTGCGCGCCGCGCGCGATCTCCTCGGGCTCGAATGCGCGCCCGAACTCCACATCCCAGTCGCGCGCCTCGAACCAGCCGGCATCGATGCCGAATACCGCGCTCGACCAGTTCATGCCGCCGGCGACGATCTGCCCGGTGCCGCGCATGTTCGGCGCCGTGACCTGAACACCGGGTATCTCCGCCATGATCGCGGCGGCATCCTCGTCGGTCAGCGAGGACGCGGCACCCGCCCCCATGCGCACGCCGCCGGCGGTGACGTTGCCGGGCGTGACGATCAGCAGATTGGAACCGAGGCTGCGGATCTGCGCCACCACCTGCTCGCGCGCACCGCCGCCGACCGCGACCATCGCGATCACCGCGCCGACGCCGATGATAATGCCGAGCATGGTCAGCGCGCTGCGCAGCTTGTGCAGACGCAGCGCGTCGAGCGCCGACGAGATGGCGTCGCGATTGGTCATTCCGCCGCCTCCTGATGGCCATGATGCGTCTTTGGCATCTGTTCGAGCCGCCTCGCGGCATCGACCGGCTCATGACGGCTGTCGGACAATACGCGCCCGTCGAGAAAGCGGATCAGCCGGTTTGCGTAAGCGGCGACATCCGCTTCATGCGTGACGACCACGACCGTCGTGCCCTCGCGGTTCAGCTCCTGAAACAATGCCATGATCTCGACCGAGGTGCGGCTGTCGAGCGCGCCGGTCGGCTCGTCGGCGAGCAGCATTTTCGGATTGTTGACCAGCGCGCGCGCCACCGCGACGCGTTGCTGCTGACCGCCGGACAATTGCGTCGGCCGGTGATGAATGCGCTCGCCGAGGCCGACCCGCGTCAGCGCCGCGATCGCCTTGTCCCTGCGCAGGGCGCGATCCGTCTCGGCATACAGCATCGGCAACTCGACATTGGCGAGCGCATCGAGACGGTCGAGCAGATTGAATTGCTGGAAGACGAAGCCGATCTTTCTGTTGCGCACGGCCGCCAGCGCATCGCGGCTCAGCGTCGAGACCAGGTCGCCGTCGAGCCGATACGATCCCGAGGTCGGCTTGTCGAGGCAGCCGACCACATTCATGAAGGTCGACTTGCCCGATCCCGACGGTCCCATCACCGCGACGAAGTCGCCTTCGTCGATGGCGAGCGAAACGCCGTCGAGCGCGGTCACGGTCTCACCACCAAGCTTGTAAAGACGCGTCAGGTTCTCGGTTTCGATCAGCGGCATGATCAGAAGCCGAATCGCGGGCCGCGCGGGGCGGCGGCGCCGGGCCTGCCGCCGCCGCCGACGATGACCTCGGCGCCGGCGTCG
>NZ_JBKBVB010000213.1:0-3432 GCF_046289595.1 Pseudorhodoplanes sp. | reverse complement strand
AACGCGATCCGGCTCTCGGCGATCAGGGCGCGCAGCGCATCGAGCGGAGCATGCGGGCAGGGCGAAAAGCTGCTCGTGCCGGAGAGGGCGCAGCGGTCGATCTCGGCCGCGCCGTTGCGCACGCGGAAGATCAGGTCCGGCGCGAGGCCGATGATCGAGTACCGGCCGCGCACTGCGCCGCCTTCGACCGATTCGAACAGAAAGCAAGGCGGACGATCGCCCGCGATTTTCAGGAATGCGGAGACCGGCGTTTCCAGATCGGCAACGAGCCGGGTCCAGACCACTTGCGGCGCGCCTGTTTCGTAGCGCGCGGCGAACTCCTCCGCTGCAGGCTCGACCGTCATCGCATCCGGCGCATGCGAAGCGCCTGCTCCGTCAGTTCACGCCCCCGCCCACGACCTGATTGAGCGCGCTCTCGTTGATCGATGCGCCAAGCGTCGTCTGCAAATCGGCAAGATACTGCGCGACGATATCCTCGGTAAACATCGTCGCGAGGCCGTCGCGGATCCGCTTCGCATCGGCGGAGGCAGGGTCGAGCGTCGGAACGGTTATCCCGGTGACACGGAAGACCACCCATTCGCTTGCGCTTGCGCCCTGCGCGGTGCCGACGCCGTCCTTGTCGGTCTGGAACACCGCATCGAGTGCGGTGGCGGGGAAATCGCCCTGCGTACGGTCGCGGCGCAATCCGACGATGAATTGCGGTTTCGCGCCGGCCGCGGAAGCGGCCTCGGAGATGCTCGTGGTCTTCAGCTTCTCCGCGGTGTCCTTGGCAAGCTCCTTAAGCCGCGCGGCGACCTGATCGTTGCGCCAGCGTTCGATGACGCGGTCGCGGACCTCGTCCAGCGGACGCTCGCGCGAGGGCGTCACGCCCATCACCTCGTACCAGACATAGCCATCGTCGCCTGCCAGCCGGATCGGATCATTCTCCACGCCGACCTCGGCTGCGAACATCGCCGAAAACAGATTGGGCAGGTCCGGAAGCTGCGGCGCGGGTTGTCCGTCGGGCGCGCGGCCCGAACGGTCCACCGCATCGATGGTCCGGACGTTAAGTCCGACCTTGCTGGCGAGTTCGGCGAGCGTGCCGCCGGCGCCGCGTTCGTCCTCGAGCTTGTCGTAGAGGTCGCGCACCTGCCGGCGTGCGCGGTCCATCGCAATCTCCCGCTTCAGGTCGGCGGCGACCGCGTCGAACGGCTTCACCGTCTCCGGCTCCACCTTGCCGACATGAACGAGGATGGTGCCGAAACGGCCCTTGACCGGGGCGCTGACCGAATCCGGCGGAAGCGCGAAGGCGGCATCGGCCACGGCCGGATCGAGGATCTGGGCCCGGGTCACCATGCCGAGATTGACTTCGCTGCCCTTGCGGTCCGGCGAGGCGGCAAATTGCGCGAACGTCATGCCGGGCTGCTTCAGCTTTTCCACCGCCTCGCTCGCATCGGCCTCGTTCTGGAAAATGATCTGATGAACCTCGCGCCGCTCGGGCGTGCCGTAATTCGCCCGGTTGGCATCGTACGCCTTTTTCGCCTCCTCGTCGGACACCGCGATCGTCTTGGCGAGGTCGTCGGCGGACAGGGTCACGATATCGACTTTGCGGAATTCGGGAGCGCGGAACAGATTCTTGCGCTCCTCGAAAAATGTCGTGAGCTGTTCGGGCGCGGGATCGCCGATCTCGCCGGCCTGGTCGGGTCCAAGCACGATGTAATCGAGCGCGCGGGTTTCGTTGGCAAAGCGGTTCTGCAGGTCGATCGCGGCTTCCGGCGCGGCCAGTTCGCCGGTCAGGCTGCGGATGATTTGCTGCTGCAGCATTTGCCGGCGGCGCTCGGCGACATAGCGCGGCTCGGTATAGCCGAGCTCGCGCAGGATCGCGTTGAACCGGTTGCGGTCGAACTGGCCGGTAATGCCGCGGAACGCGGGATCGTTGCGGATGCGCTCGGCCACCAGGGCGTCCGGTACGTTAAGGCCGAGCTGGCGGATATTCTCGTCCAGCGCAGCCTCGGCGATCATCTGCCCAAGCAATTGCCGGTGCAGGCCGAGCGCACGCGCCTGATCGGCGGGAATCGGCTTGCCGACCTGCCGGATCAGCCGCTGCAATTGCTCATTATAGGCCTGCCTGAAGCGTTCGACGCCGATTTCGGTGCCGCCGACTTTGGCGACCGTCGACGTCCCGAAGCCGCGGAAGATATCGCCGATGCCCCAGATCGCGAACGAGATCGCGATCAGGCCCAGCAGGATTCCGGTGATCAGGCGGCCGAGCCAGTTCCGGGTGGCATTTTGGATTCCGCGCAGCATGCGAGCGTTACGTCTTTCGTCGTCGGCGATGGGGTGGAAAGCCGCGCATCATAGAGAGCGCGATGTGCGGCTGCAACACGCTGAGAAGTCACAGGAAAGCGCTGGCTCTGCGGCGCGCCGTCTGATAGCCGGAAAAAACCTGGTCGTGTCAAAAAAGTGAGGAACGGCAATCGATGGCGCAAGAACCGCGTCCGCTGGTCGCAGGCAACTGGAAAATGAACGGACTTACGGCATCGCGCTCCGAACTGGAGGCGATCATCGCCGGCGCCGCGACACTGCCCGATACCGTCGACCTCATGGTCTGTCCGCCCGCGACATTGATCGCAAGCTTTGCCGAGGCCGCAGCGGGCTCGCGAATCGTGATCGGCGCCCAAGATTGCCACGCGGCGGTTTCCGGCGCCTTTACCGGCGATCTATCGGCGGAGATGCTGAAGGATGTGGGCGCCGTCGCGGTCATCGTCGGCCATTCTGAGCGCAGGGCGCTGCATGGCGAAACCGATGCCATGGTGCGGGAGAAGGCGATGGCCGCGCGCAGGGCCGGGCTCACCGCCATTCTCTGCGTCGGCGAGACCCGCGACGAGCGGGATGCGGGCGCAACCATCGCCCGGATCGAGCGCCAGCTCGATGGCTCGCTGCCGGACCGCCTGGATGGGCTGGTGATCGCCTATGAGCCGGTCTGGGCGATCGGAAGCGGACTGACGCCGACTCCGAAGGACGTCGGCGACGTCCATGGCATGATCCGCAACTATCTGATTTCCAAAGATAAAGCTGCCGGTTCCGGAACCCGCATTCTGTATGGCGGTTCGGTCAAGCCGCAGAATGCAAAGGAACTGATGTCGGTCCCGCATGTCAACGGCGCGCTGGTCGGCGGCGCCAGCCTCAAGGCCGATGATTTTCTCGCAATTGCCGCGGCTTACGCCTGACCGACACAGAATGAGGCGAGGGTGGAATTGTGGGTCCGGATCGTGTACAGACGCGCCCGCATTCCCTATATGCCAGCTCGACACAAGCGTCCCGGCCGGGGCAAAGCCGGAATGGAAGCGAGCATTGGACGCATCAGGATTTGACGCATGCAGACCGTGGTAATCGTCATTCATCTGCTCATCGTGCTGACCATGATCGGCCTCGTGCTGCTGCAGCGCTCCG
>NZ_JBKBVB010000074.1:0-21381 GCF_046289595.1 Pseudorhodoplanes sp. | reverse complement strand
AGGACAAGGGAGCGACCTTCGACGAGGTGGTGATGGAGGCGCTGAAGGATTCCGGCACCATCACCGTCACCGGCAATTACTCGACCATCCCGGAATCGCATGGCGGCAAGAAATATCGCGGCGCGGCCATCGGCGGCACCATGGGCTACAGCTATTCGGCTCAAGTGGTGGAGGTCACCGTCGACGAGGAAACCGGAGTCGTCACCGTCGACAAGGTCTGGGTCGCGCATGATTGCGGCAAGGCGCTGAACCGCCTCAGCGTCGAGGGGCAGGTGCAGGGCTCGGTCTGGATGGGCATGGGCCAGGCCATGAGCGAGGAGGTCGGCTATCACGAAGGCCTGATGGTGACCGGGAACATGCTGGATTACCGGGTTCCGACCATCCAGGACTCGCCGCCGATGGAAACCTTCATCGTCGAAAGCAACGATCCGCATGGCCCGTTTGGCGCCAAGGAGGCGGGCGAGGGCTCGCTCGCGGCGTTTCTGCCGGCGCTGACCAACGCCATCCATGACGCCATCGGCATTCGCTTCAACGATCTGCCGATGACACCCGACCGCGTCTACGAGGCGATCGAGAAGAAGAAGCGCGCGCAGGCGCGCGGCAAGAAGAGCGGGGGCGCGCAATGAGTTTTGCCCGACAGCCTCTCCACCGCTCGTCCCCGCAAAGGCCGGGACCCAGATGTTCAGGACCGGATGCCCGCCTTCGCGGGCATGAGCGGCGTTTGTTTTGTGCGCCGGGAGTAAACTGATGGACGCGCTCCCCGAATTTTCCCTGCTCCGCCCCACCACGCTCGACGACGTTCTGAAGGCGCGCGCCGCCAATCCGGATGCGCGGCCGCTCGGCGGCGGCACCGATCTCACCGTGAATATCCGCCGCGGCATTGTGGCGCCGTCCACCCTGATCGAGATGAACAAGGTCGCGGAGCTGCGGACCATCAAGGCCGACGCGGACACGATCGAAGTCGGCGCGTCGGTGACGCTCGCCGAACTGTCCGGGCATCCGGATGTGCGAAAGCATTATCCGGTGGTCGCGCAGGCCGCGCATGAGATTGCAGGGCCGACCCATCGCATCATGGGTACGGTCGGCGGCAATCTTTGCCTCGATACCCGCTGCATTTATTACAATCAGAGCGAATGGTGGCGCAGCGCCAACGACCATTGCCTGAAAACCACCGGCACGATGTGCCATGTCGCGCCGAAAAGCCGCGGCGTGTGCTTTGCGACTTTCTCGGGCGATCTGGCGCCGGCTTTCCTCACGCTCGGCGCCGAGGTCGATCTTGCGGGACCGGATGGCCGGCGCACCGTGCCGCTGAACGCCATCTATATCGGCTTCGCGCGGCAGGACATCCCGGTCAGCGAAACGCAGGGCGACGGCAAGTTCTTTCTTGCATTGCGCAAGGGCGAGATCGTCACCGCGGTGCGCGCGAAGAATACGCCGGGCCTGCGTTCGGGCTATGACAAGATCCGCATCCGCCGCTCGATCGAATATCCGGTGGCTGGTGTCGCGGTGGCACTGAAGCGCGAGGGGGACACGCTCGCCGATCTGCGCGTCGCCTTCACCGGCACCAATCCGCGTCCGGTCTTGCTCACCGGCACGCAGGAACTGTGCGGCAACAAGCTGGACGAGAGCGTCTACAAGGGGCTCGACGATCTGGTCCGCGACCAGGTGATGGCGATGAAGACCACCTTCACACCGGGCCACTATCGCCGGCGCGTCGCCTCGGTGCTGGCGCGCCGGCTGGTGACGCGGCTGTTTGAGACAAACTGATGCCCGGCAGCCTTCAATCAAGCATGCGGCGCAGCCGCTTGCGCAGCCGCTCATACCACGGCGTTGGGTCTTCTTCGGCGAGTTGCAGCCCGACCGTCAGCGCGGTCTCGTCCTTGACCCGGTGGACGACCAGCGATACTTCACCAAGGCGGATCTTGTCGCCGGCATGCGGCTTGCGGCTGAGCCGCTTGGCGAACAGTTCGGCGACCGTCATGCCCTGCTGATCGGGCTCGACCGTAATGCCGTAGATTTCCGCCAGCGCCCCGAGCGTGGTGTCGCCGGTGACGAAGAAGTCGCCGAGTAGTTCGGGATCGGGCGAGGACGGCGTCGGCAGATTGGCAAAGAACCGGTCCAGCGCGGACGCCTTTTCCTGCGGCGCCAGCAGATAGACATGATCGCCCTCGTGCAGCCCGCGGGCCTCCTCCGGCGTCATCACCCGTTCGTCGCGCACCACAAGCGCGAGCTTTGCCCAGGCCGGCAGAATGCCGCCGCGCAGATAGGGGCTGCCGGGTGTCACCGGATAGCCGACCAGTTCCTGCGTGCGCTGCCCCGGGAGATCCAGTTCGATGCGCGGCCGCGACATGTCCGACCGCCGTTTGGCGATCCGCATCTTGCGCGCGACGAAGGGGACGCTCCAGCCTTGCACCAGGAGCGACACCACAACGACGACGAAGCCGACATCGAAATAGAGCTGGCTGTTCGGCAGGCCGACCAGCAGCGGAATCGAGGCAAGGAAAATCCCGACGGCGCCGCGCAGGCCGACCCAGGAAATGAACGTCATTTCGCGGACGCTGAACTTGAACGGCGCCAGACACAGGAACACGGCGATCGGGCGCGCCACCAGGATCAGCATCGCCGCGATCGCCAGCGCCGGCAGCAGCCGGTCCGGCAGCGACGCCGGCCAGGCCAGAAGCCCGAGCAGCACGAACATCACGATCTGGCCGAGCCAGGTGGCGGCGTCGAGAAAACCGATAATGGCGCTGTGCGCGCGCTTGACCTGATTGCCGACCACGAGGCCGGCGAGATAGACCGCGAGGAATCCGGAGCCGTCGGCGACGGCGGCGATGGCGAAGGTCACCAGCGCTCCGGTTGCGGCGAATGGCGCGTGCAGACCCTGGGGCAGGTTGACCCGGTTCAGCATCGCTGTAATCAAATATCCGCCTGCAATCCCGACGATCACGCCGATCAGCCCCTGCCGAAACAGAAAAATCGAGAATTCCAGGGTCGACTTCGTTCCCTGCAGCAGCATTTCGATGAGAACGATGGTCAGGAAGATCGCGAAGGGGTCGTTGGTTCCGGACTCGATTTCGATGGTCGAGCCGACACGCGCGCGCAGCCGCAGGCCGCGCGAATGCATCAGGAAGAACACGGCCGCGGCGTCGGTGGAGGCGACCACGGCGCCGACCAGGAGCGACTCGGTCCAGCCAAGACCGAGGAAATAATGGGCAGCGGGGGCGGTCGCGGCGGCGGTGATGAGCACGCCGAGCGTTGCGAGCGTCCCAGCGGGCGCCAGCACCGAGCGGAAGGCGGCGAATCGCGTGCGCAGACCGCCGTCGAACAGGATCAGCGCCAGCGCCACGGAGCCGACGGTGTAGGTCAGCGCGACATTGTCGAAACGGATGCCGCCGGGACCGGATTCGCCCGCCAGCACGCCGACCATAAGAAAGATCAAGAGCAGCGGGGCGCCGAACCGCATGGCGAGCAGGCTCGACAGGATGCCGGTGAGCACCAGCACCGATCCGAGCAGGATCGCAATGTTGATCGATTCGAGCGCCGCCATCCTTCGATAATCTCCGTCACCCTTGGTAACGGCTCGTTGCGGCGGCGCAACGAAAATTTGCGGGCGGATCGCGCTTCGCGCGCTTCCGCAGTTTCTGCGGAACTAGAACGCGACCTTATCGCCGCCCTTGAGTTCGAGGATTTCGCGCGCATCGTCCGGAGACGCGATTTCGAGGCCGAGGCCTTCGAGGATCTTGCGCACCTGGGTGACCTGTGCGGCATTGCTCTCGGCCAGCTTGCCCGGCCCGACCCAGAGCGAATCCTCGAGACCCACGCGGACATTGCCGCCCATCGCGGCGGCGATCGCCGCGACCCGCATCTGGTTGGCGCCCGCGCCCAGCACCGACCAGTGGTAATTGTCGCCGAGCAGGCGGTCGGCGGTGCGCTTCATCTGCAGGATGTCTTCCGGATGCGCACCGATGCCGCCGAGAATGCCGAACACGGACTGGACGAAGACCGGCGCCTTGATCACGCCGCGATCCAGAAAATGCTTCAGCGTATAGAGGTGGCCGATGTCGTAGCACTCGACTTCGAAGCGGGTGCCGTTCTCGGCGCAGGTAGTCAGGATATATTCGATATCGGCAAAGGTGTTCTTGAACATGCCCTTGCGCGACCCTTCGAGATACGGCTCCTCCCAGTCATATTTGAACTTGCCCTTGTAGCGCGGGATCATCGGGTAGAGCCCGAAATTCATCGTGCCCATGTTCAGCGAGGCGACCTCCGGCTTGAAAGTCGCCGCCGGTCGCACGCGCTCCTCGATCGCCATGGTCGGCGCGCCGCCGGTCGTGATGTTTACCACCACGTTCGAGCGCTGCTTGATCACCTTCAGGAACGGCGCAAAGGCTTCCGGGGTCTGGTCGGGGCGTCCGTCCTGCGGATTGCGCGCATGCAGGTGCACGATGGCCGCGCCGGCTTCGGCGGCGCCGATCGCGGCATCCGCGATCTGTTCGGCGGTCACCGGCAGATGCGGCGACATCGACGGCGTATGGATCGAGCCGGTGACGGCGCAGGTGATGATGACTTTGCGGGCTTTCGCCATGTTTCGTGACCCCGGATTATCGGCGCTTCGGATTGGGCCGGGATTGAGCGCATCGCGATGCACATTCGTCAAGCGTGAAGCGTGCGTAACCGCTGCAGCAAGCGCTCGACATCGCCCGCATTGTGGTACAGGCCGAAGCCGACGCGCAGCCGCGTGTCGCGCACATCGACCACGATGTTGTTTTGCCTCAGCCGCTCCTTGCATGCGGCGGCGTCCGGATGATCGAAGGTGAGGAAATTGCCGCGCGACAGTTCCCGCGCCGGCACGACAAGATTGGCCGGATCGAACAGGCCGAGGGGGCGGCTTGCGATGCCGGCGAGGAACATCTCCTGCAGCGCGATCACATGCGCATGGATTTTCGCCGCATCGAGATTGTGCGCGGCCATCCAGTCGAGTGATGCGCGCATGCGGTACAGCCCGCTCGGATCGAAGGTCGCGCCCATGAAACGCTGTCCGTCGGTCGCATAGCGCACGCGATCCTGCGGGCCGGACAATGTGGCGAAGCTCGCATACCAGCCGGTGTTGCGCGGACGCGGCGCAAAGCCCGGCGGACAGTGCATGAAGCAGGCGCCTTCGCCGGCCATCGCATATTTGTAGCCGCCGCCGAGATAGAAGGCACGATCGGCGATGCGCGACAGATCGACCGGCACAGCGAGAAAGGCGTGATAGCCGTCGATCACCACCAGCCGGTCCGGCGCCGTCACCGCATCGACCAGCGCATCGAGATCGGGCAGGGCATAGCCGGAGTTGAAAAAGACCTGGCTGACGAACACCATGTCGGGCGCATGCGCCTGCACCGCTTCGACGATCCTCGCCGGCAAGCTGTCGAACGGCTCGGTCGGCACCGCAACGAGTTCGATCAGCCTGTCCTCGGCGAGCCGTTCGGTCTGCCGCCGGAAGGAATGAAATTCGCCGTCGGTGGTCACGATCACCGGCGCGCGGCCGGGCGGCAGCGCCGAGATCAGGCGGTTGACGAATTCGTGGGTATTGACCGCGGACACCAAAGTCGCGGGGTCCGGCAGCTTCAGGTGATGCGCGATCCCGCGCGCCACTGCGGGCCAGACCTCGCCCATGACCTTGGTCCATTTTTCGTCAACCAGGCGCGCCGCGTCGTCCCAGAGTTGAATTTGCGCCGAGCGGGTTGCATCCGGCCAATAGGCATGGCTGTGCGCGGCGAAATGCAACCGATCCGGATCGGCCTTGCGGAAGCGGGAGAATTCGGCGGTCAGGTCGAGCGGCATGGCAGTTTGCAGGGTTTCTCCGCTGCTCCCGGAAAGCGGGGACCCAGACCGGCTGGATTCTTGCTTTCGCGGGAAGGGACGGATGTCTAGGTTGCGTCCGAAACGCACTGGACCAAATTTCGAAGCGAACCGCAAACAATCGAAGGCAGCGCACCGTGGCCGAAAATCAATCACCACCCAAAAGCCGCATCGGCGACGACATCCATGTCGATCTCGCCGGGCAGATGACTTATGGCGACTACCTGCGGCTCGACACTCTTTTCGCCGCCAAGCGGCCGCTGACCGACAAGCACGACGAGCACCTCTTCATCATCATCCATCACGTCCACGAATTGTGGCTCAACCTGATGGCGCACGAGCTCGATGCGGCGATCGCCAATATCAGAACGGATGAGCTGCCGCCGGCCTTCAAGTCGATGGCGCGGATGACCCGCATCCTCGAACAGATGATCCGGGCCTGGGACGTGCTGTCGACCATGACGCCGTCGGATTATCTGGAATTCCGCAATGCGCTCGGGCAATCCTCCGGCTTCCAGTCCTTCCAGTACCGCATGGTCGAATTCCGGCTCGGCGCGAAAGATCCGAAAATGCTGCTGCCGCACCGGCACAATGCCGACACTCACGCGCGGCTCAAGGCGGCGCTGGATGCGCCGAGCCTCTATGACGAGGCGCTGATGCTGCTGAAGCGGCGCGGCTTCGCTATTCCCGATGCGGTTTTGCAGCGCGATTTCGCGATCCGCCATGTGCCGAGCGACGCGGTGCGTCAGGCCTGGCTCGACGTCTATCGCAACTCCCAGACCTATTTCGACCTGTACGAGCTGGCCGAGGAACTGGTGGATCTCGAGGACTGGTTCCAGCAATGGCGCTTCCGCCACATGAAGACGGTGGAGCGCATCATTGGTTTCAAGCGCGGCACCGGCGGTTCCAGCGGTGTCGCCTTCCTGAAATCGGCGCTCGACCACTCGTTTTTTCCGGAACTATGGGCGGTGCGAACCGACCTTTAGGCCAGTCCATAGATGCTGCCGCGCCACAGGCGCGTTAATCCGGCATTAAGAGTAATAAAATCCCATGCGCCCCCTTTAAGCTGCCGCAAATCCGTCCTTGGTGTGATCGGCTCGGGGATCGGGTGGGAATTTTCGGATGGTTCGTTGCGTAGGGGCCGGCCTTTCCGGCTTGCGGCATCTGGCCGGGCTCGCGCTTTGCGCGATGCTGCTTGCCGCCTGCGCCAGTGTCGAACGCATTCCCTATACCCAGCAGGAGCAGGAGATCGCCGTCATTCCGGGCATCCCCGAAGCCCGCGTCTGGGCGGACGATCCGTCGCTGGCGCGGCAAAATCCCCTGATCGGTCTGCGCGGGCGGGAGAGCCCGGCGATCCTCGCATTGTCGGGCGGCGGCGCCGATGGCGCCTTTGGGGCGGGTCTCTTGAACGGCTGGACCCAGCGCGGCGACCGGCCGCGCTTTGCCATCGTTACCGGCGCCAGCGCTGGCGCACTGATCGCACCATTCGCCTTTCTGGGCCCGCAATACGATCCGGTGCTGGCCGAAGTGTTTTCCAGTGGCGCGTTCGAGGGCTTCCTGCAATTCCAGGGCGTGCGCGGGCTGTTCGGCACCGGGTTGTTCGAGGCCGCGCCGATGCGTCAGCTGATCGCCAAGCATGTCACGCCCGAGGTGATCGCTGCAGTCGCGCGCGAATACCGCGCCGGACGGCGGCTCTATATCGTGAGCACCCAGCTCGATGCGCAACGCACCGCGATCTGGGATATGGGCGCGATCGCATCGAGCCCCGACCCGCGTGCACCGGATCTGTTCCGTCAGGTGATGGAGGCCTCGGCCAGCATCCCCGGCATCTTTTCGCCGGTGCTGATCGATGTGGAGGCGCAGGGCAAGCGCTTTGCCGAGATGCATGTCGACGGCGGCATCACCGCGAATGTGCTGGTGATCCCCGAAGCCATGCTGGCCTCAAATCGGCTGGCCCTGCCGGCGGGCGTGCGGCCGCGTGTCTATGTCATCCTCAACAGCAAGCTCGAGCCCTATTTTCAGGTTGTGCCCGCCAACACGGTGCGCGTCGCAATCCGCTCCTTCGAGACCTCGGTGCGGGCCAATACCCGCAATACGCTGCTGGCTTCCTATGAATTTATCCGCCGCCGCAACTGGACCATGACGCTCGCGGCGATCGACGACAGCTTTCCCGCGCAGGAGCGGCCCGGCTTCGATACCGCCTATATGAAGAGCCTGTTCGAGTTCGGCGTGGAGCAGGGCCGCAGCGGCGCGGCCTGGCGGCGCGGTGCAGGTTCGGATGCGCCGCCGCCGGTGCGCCGGCCGCGATCGGACCGGGTGGCAGCGCAATAACGGCACGCGCTGCATCAGCCGAAAGCGAATCGCGCGGCGATGCCGAGCGCGGCCATGATCGCCACGATCTCGACCAGTCCGCGGTGAAAGCGGAAGGCGAGCAGCACGGCTACGATCGCCAGCGCCGCGGTTTTCACATCGAGCGCCAGCGGATCAAACGCGTACCATCGGACTATGCCCGCGCGCTGTTCGGTGACATGCACGAACAGCACATGCAGCGCGAACCACACCGTCAGATTGAGGATCACGCCCACCACGGCGGCGGTGATCGCAGCCAGTGCGCCGGTCAGCATCCGGTTTGAGCGCAGTTGTTCGACGAAGGGCGCGCCGGCGAAAATCCAGAGCATCGCCGCGGTGAAGGTCACCCAGGTGGTCATGGCGGCGGCGATGACGCCGGCGGTGACCGGGGAGAACGGCGCCGGGTCGCGAAAGCCTGCAAGAAAGCCGACGAATTGCGTGACGAGGATGAGCGGGCCGGGCGTGGTTTCGGCAAGGCCGAGCCCGTCAACCATTTCGGCGGCGGTCATCCAGCCTTTGGCGTCGACCGCCTGCTGCGCCATATAGGCGAGCAGCGCATAGGCGCCGCCGAAGCTGACTGTGGCGAGCTTCGAGAAAAACGTGCCGATGCTGACCAGCACATGCGAAGGCCCGAGCAGCAGCGCCGCCAGCGCCACCGGCGCCCACCACACCGCAAGTCCGATCGCCGTCGCTGTCGCGGCTTGCCGCCAGCGGCCGGCGACCGGCGCGCCAAGCGCCCGATCGGCCGCGATAGCAAGCAGGCCGGGTGCGTTGCGGGCAACCAGATAGCCCAAAAGTCCTGCGCCGATCACGATCAGTGGGAAGGGCAGGGCCAGAAAGAAGATTCCGACAAATGCCATCGCCGCGATCCCGATCAGCGTTTTGGTCTTCAGCGCACGCTTTCCGATCCGGATCAGCGCTTCGACCACGATCACCAGCACCGCCGCCTTGATCCCGAATAACGCGCCGTCGATCAGCGGAATGCCCTGGCCCAGCGCATAGATCAGGCTGAGCCCCAGCATCACGAAGGCGCCGGGCAGAACGAACAGGATGCCGGCGGCGATCCCGCCGCGCACCCCGTGCATCAGCCAGCCGGTATAAGTCGCAAGCTGCTGAGCCTCCGGTCCGGGCAGAAGCATGCAGAAATTCAGCGCATGCAGGAACCGCTGCTCCTCCACCCACTTCTTCTCGTCGACCAGAATGCGATGCATCAGCGCGATCTGGCCGGCCGGGCCGCCGAAGCCGAGGCACTCGATTTTGAAGTAGGTGAGTAGTGTTTTCGCAAAGGTGGGAGGGGCCGTGGGCGCGGCATGTTCGACGCTGCTCATGTCAGGAGACTTTCGCGGGCCAGTTATGACGCTCGGACGAAGCGAAGCGTAACCACGCGAACAGCGCGTCGTAAACCGCAAATCCCCGCTCCAGGAGACCGTGGTCGTCGTCGCCCGCAAGTTCGGACAACCCGAGCGACACCGCATGCAGGCCCGCGGCTTCCGGCGCGAGATCGGGGCGCGCTGTATCCGCGCCGCGCACGATCAGCGCAAGCCGGGCGAGCGAGGGCTCGCCTTCCAGACCGAACAGCTTGAGAATCGTATCGAACGAGCAGCGTTCGCCTTCATGCGACAGCTCCACGTTTTCGATATCGAAGGGCACCGCGCCGGTCTCTCGCGCCACTTCCGGAACCTGCGGTGGATCAACGAATAGAAAGCGGGCTTGCGGGTCGATGAAGCGGCGGATCAGCCATGGGCAGGCGATGCGGTCGATCTTCGGCCGCCGGCGCGTGACCCAGAGGCTTGGGCGGTCCGGCACAAATCTTTGAACCGCGACGCGATCTGTAAGCGGCAGCCCCAACGCCTGCCAGGCATCGTAGCCTCCGTCCAATATACATGCATCAATTCCGCGCGCCCGCAACAGAGCCGCCGCCATCTGGCTGCGTTGGTGCCCGTGTACACAGGCAACGACGATTGTGCCGGAATCGGCATCGAAGTCCCATGACTTCGCATCATGCAGATCGCGCAAGATCGCGCCCGGAAGCAGGCCGCTCGACGATGCAACGGCCTCTGATTTACGGACATCGACGATGAGCGGAGTGTCGGCCGTTC
Source organism: Pseudorhodoplanes sp. (assembly GCF_046289595.1). Lineage (GTDB taxonomy): Bacteria > Pseudomonadota > Alphaproteobacteria > Rhizobiales > Xanthobacteraceae > Pseudorhodoplanes. Next base: position 11,089 of record NZ_JBKBVB010000074.1, on the reverse strand, counting down.
CGACCTTTGGCCACAATTCGTCGGGTGAGATCGAAAAATGCAAAGGCATGCGCCTCCTCCATAAGCGAGGAGACGGTGCTTGGGCCTGCGAGCCTTCGGAAAGACGGGGCGACCGTCGCAAGCCCCGCGACACTCAGACTAGGCCGGTCACCCGAGCTTTGCAACGCCCGGCGTGGGGCCATTCCAACGAGGCGCCTCGCTCCGCCCGCCCAACTTGGGTACAGAGAGGGATGACAACCGGCCCATCGCACCATACCGATCCCGACCAGATTCGTGCGCGGCTGACCGGCATTGCGCTGATGTGCGGCGCGGTTCTGTCCTTTGCCTGTCTCGATGCCATCGCCAAATATCTCAACGGCTATATGGACACGCTCCAGGTGGTGTGGGCGCGCTATACCGGTGCCTTCGTTCTGACCCTGTTCATTTTCAATCCGGTGTCGCGGCCGGGTATGATGCGGACCAAGCGGCCGCTGCTGCAACTCGTGCGCTCGGCGATGCTGCTCGGTTCGACCGTCACCAATTTTCTCGCCTTCCGCTATCTGCAGCTCGATCAGGCGCTGGCGATTTTGTTCTCGACGCCGTTTATCGTGGCGATCCTCGCCGGCCCCGTCCTCGGCGAGTGGATCGGCTGGCGGCGTTGGGTTGCCATTCTCGTCGGTTTTTCCGGCGTCTTGCTGGTGACGCGGCCGGGCGTCGGCGATGTGCATTGGGCGGCGCTGTATTCGGTCGCCAGCGCTTTGTTCTATTCGCTCTATATCGTTGCGACCCGCGTGCTCTCGAAAAGCGACACCTCCGACACCACGCTGTTCTATTCCAATCTGGTCGGCGCGGTGGCGATGCTTCCCGTCATGCCCTTTGTATGGAACACGCCGGACGATCCCTTCATCATTTTCCTGATGGTGGCGTTCGGGGCGCTCGGCAGCTTCGGCCACTACCTGCTGATCGTTGCGCACCGTCTGGCGCCGGCTTCGGTGCTGGCGCCGTTCATGTATACGCAGCTGGTCTGGGCGATCGGCTTCGGCTTCATGATCTTTGGCGATGTGCCCAATAGCTGGACGCTGGCCGGCGCGGCGGTTGTGGTCGCATCCGGTCTCTATCTTCTGCACCGCGAGCGGGTGCGCGGCACTGCGTGACGTTCGGCCCCTTCAGTTTGCCCGCGCGAACAGAAGCCGCACGGCGAATGCACCCATCAGGCCGGCGAAGGTCCAGTCGAACGCACGCATCATGCGCGGCGAAGCACGCATTGCTGCGGCGAAGCGTTCGGCGCCGAGAATCATCGGCGTGCAAAGCGGCGGCGTGAGCAGCGCGTAAAGCAGGCCCAGCATCAGGAGCCGCGCCGGCGCATCCGGATCGGACGCGGAGACGAATTGCGGCAGGAAGGTCAGGAAGAACATCACGATCTTCGGATTGAGCAGGTTGACGCCGAGCCCGATCGCAAAGGCGCGTCGCAAGCTGAGATGCGAGAGCCTGCCCGGCTTCAGCGACAGCGACGAGCCGTGCCGGATCGCCTGCACTGCGAGCCAGAGGAGATAACCCGCGCCCGCGACCTTGATGACGGTGAAGGCGGTGGCGGATGCGACGAGCAGCGCCGACAGCCCGAACGCGGCCAGCATCGAATGCACGAGGAGTCCCGCGGTCGCTCCGAACATCGAGGCAAAGCCCTGCGCCCTGCCGCCATTGATGGTCTGGCCGAGGAACAGTGTCATGTCCGGTCCCGGCGTGATGATCAGGATCACCGATGCCAGGATGAAGGCGGCGAGAATGGCGGGCTCGGGCAGCATGGTCACGGCGCGGCGTCCGGCACGGGGGGCGTGCGCCGGATGTCGCACATCTTGCGGTCAAAACAAAACCGCCGCGCACAAAGCGCGGCGGTTATGTGACCCGACCGTCTGCCAGCAGATCGACGGGTGCGCCCCAACGAAATAGGCGTCAGCTCTTCATCTTGCTGAACGCCGCCTTCTGCCGGTCGTCGAGTGCGCCATAGAAATCCTCCAGCGCCGGGAGAATGACCTTGGCGGCCTCGACCATCGCTCCAAGTCGGGTCTGGGTTGCGGCGAGCCGCTCGCCCGGCGTCGCCGGAGGATCATCCGGACATGCCGCCTTCAGAATGTCGAGCGCCTTGAATGTGGCGTCTTCCAGCGCATCGAGCAGATCGAGCTGGTCGTCGGTTGGCGACACCGCCTCCTGAATCCGCACGATCGGGAAATTGGCAAGACCCGGCTTGTCGGCGCCGCAGCCATCGGCCTGATCGGTTCCGGTGCGGCCCTGGACCTGCGCCGTCGCGACCTTTGGCCCAAGCGCCTCGAAGCGCCGCCGCTGCTCCGCCGACAGCGCATTGTAGAAGTCTTCGAGCGCGGGGCGCACGATCTTGAGGGCTTCCAGCGTCGCCTCGAGCCGCTCGAGCATGGTCTGCAGCCGCTCCACCGGATTGCGCGGCACGCTGCGCGGACACGAGTCGCGCAAGACGTCTGCCGCCCGCAAAGCCGCATCGCGCAACTCGTCGAGCAGGTCCTGCTGATCGTTGCTGAGATTGAGCGAGGACTGGATGCGGTCGAACGGCCAGGCGGTGATGCCGCGTCCGGTCTCGCCGCAGGCGCCTTCGCCGGCAGTTGCCTCGGTGCGGCGGGCGGGCGAAGGCGGCAGCCGGTCCTGGACCGCAGCCTGGCGTTGCGGGCGCGCCGGCGCGGCCGGCGCGGCCGGCGCAGCGGCAGGGGCGGCAGACGATGCCGGCTGATAGGCATAGGCTTCGGTGACATAATCGGCCTCTTCGGCCCACCAGATGCCGTCGAAGAAATCGTCATAGGCGTAGGCCCAGTAGCCGCCGTAATAGGCAGACGGCCAGAAGGTGTAGTTGAACAGGTCGACATAGGCGTAGGGCCAGAACACCGCGCCGCCCAGCCCGCCCGCGATGCCGATGCCGAGCCCCCACGGCACGAAACCGGCGAGCAGGCCGCGCCGCCACGCCCGCTCCGGCGCCCAGGCGGCGTAGCGCACCCGCGCATAATCGCGGTTGCGATAGCGGGTCGCGAAGCGGCCGTCGCGCGCGGCGTCGCGGTTGAAGCGGTTCTTCATGCGATGGTCGGCGCGGTCTCTCGACCGCTGGGTGTCCGCAATCCGCCGGACCTGATCGCGATTGGCGCGCTCGCGCTGCCGCTCCTGCCGCGCGCGGTCGCGCTGGGCGCGCTCCTGGAGTCTGCGCTGCTGCCGGTCGCGTTGCAGGGTTTGCCGCTCGCGCTGACGCTGCTGGGCGTCCTGACGGCGCTGCTGCTGGCGCTCGCGCTGGGTGCGCTGGCGGTCCAGCCGCTGTTGCTGGCGGTCGGCGCCGCGCTGATCGCGGCGCTGCCGGTCCGCATTCAGACGTTCCTGCTGCCGCTCCTGCTGAATCCTCTGGCGGTCCTGCCGAACGTCGCGACGTTGCTGCTGGCGGTCCAGCCGCTGCTGTTGCTGGCGCTCGCGCTGGACCCGTTGCTGCTGTTGCCGTTGCTGCCGTTGTCCCTGGATCTGCTGCTGGCGCTGTTGCCGCTGTCCCCGCTGCACCTGCTGACGCTGCTGCCGCTGGGCGCGTTGCAGTTGCTGGCGCTGGCCGCGATGCTCCTGCCGGATCACGCGCTGCTGCTGACGCTGCTGGATACGTGGCTGCTGCTGACGCTGTTGTTGGCGCTGCTGCTGCCGGCCTCCGCCGCGGCCGTCCTGGCGCGCACTGAAGTCGGTTGTAGAACTTTCTACGGATGCCGGGAGTCGCGCTTGCGCCGCGACGATGTTTCCGGCGATCGCGGGTAAGGTAGCGCCGAGCGACCCAGCAAGGGTGGCGATGCCTGTCAGTCGCACAATCGAGATCATGGTCGGCCTTCCGGTGATCGATTTTACGCAATGCTCACGGATTTTGCCGGGGCCGCATTTGACCTTCGTCAACTCTCCGTCACGAATGATATGGATTTCTGAATATCAAAGTCAGGCCGTCGCCGCCGCTGCCGGCGTGCGGTCGGTCCGGCTGCGGAAATAGGGGATTACCTCTTTTGCGAAAAGCGCGGTGCTCTTGGTGACGAGGTCGTGCGGCAAGGTGCCGAACTGCATGGTTGGCAGGAGATAGCCGAAACCGATCTGCGCCTGATACGCTTCCAGCTTCTCGCGCAAGGTCGCGGGGCTGCCGCACAGGAAGATCGCCTTCTCCATCAGGTCGTCGATGGTCTGCACGCCGCCCGACAGCGTGCGCTTGGCCGCGATCACGCCCTGCATCGAGGCGAGCGAGAGATAGCCCGGCGGCAGCAGCATTTCCTGCGGCATGCGCAAGAGCTTGTTGAAGAAGAATTCGATATGCGGCTTTGCCTCCCGGTGCGCGATCTCGTCGGTCTCCGCGCAATAGGTCGGGATCGCCCAGCCGACATTTTCCGGCCCGGCCTGCCAGCCCTGACGCTCGGCGCTGTCGCGATACATCTGCATGTAGCGCGCGAGCGCCTGAACCGGGGAGAAGGTTTGCAGATAGGTGTATTTGCGCGACGGATGCGTCGCCCATTCGATGGTCTCGCGCGAGCCCTGAGACGGAATCCAGACCGGCGGATGCGGCTGCTGGAACGGGCGCGGCCACACATTCACATAATCGAAGTGATAATATTTGCCCTCGAACGCGAACGGCCCCGGTCGCGTCCAGCCCTGGATGATGAGGTCGTGCGCCTCATGGAAGCGCTCGTGCGACTGCGCCGGATTTGCGCCCCACGAATGATATTCCGCGCCGATGCCGCGCACGAAACCCGCGACGAGGCGCCCGCCGGTAACAGTGTCGAGCATCGCGAATTCTTCGGCGACGGTCAGCGGATTGTTGAGAAGCGGCAGCGCGCGGCCGAGCACCGCGATCTTGCAGTTTTTGGTGCGGCGCGCGAGCGCGCCGGCCATCACGCCCGGGATCGGCATCATGCCGTAGGCGTTGGAATGATGCTCGTTGACGCAGATGCCGTCGAAGCCCATGGCGTCGGCATATTCCAGCTCGTCGAGATAGCGGTTGTAGAGCTGGTGGCCGATCTTCGGGTCGTAATAGGAGTTCGGCAGCGTCACCCAGGCCGAATTGTGTTGCTTGTCGTAATCGGGATCGAGCGCCGCATAGGGCATGAGGTGGAAGAAGAAGAATTTCATCGGCGCTTCCTGTTCTTCGTCGTCCGTACGCTTCTCTCTCCCGTCGTCCCTGCGAAGGCAGGAACCCATATCCCGGAGCGGGGGTTATGGGCCTCCGCCTTCGCGGCGGCGACCGGCTAATGTCTCTCAATGAACCCGGTCATCACCTCGGCCAGTTGGTCTGCTTTCTCGATTTGCAGCGTGTGGCCCGCGCTTTTCAGCACCTGAAGCCGCGAACCGGGGATGAGCTTCGCATAGGCTTCGCCGTAAGGCAGCGGGAAAACCTTGTCGTCGTCGCCCCAGACGATCAGCGTGGGTGCCGTGATCCGGTGCAGCCACTTGGCAAGATCGGGATTGTACAGCCGCGGCTGCCAGCCGAGCTTGGCGGTTGTGAGCCTGTTCTTCATCTCGATCATCAGCTCGGCGTCGCCCGGCGATTGCGCCAGCATGGCCTCCGCAAATTTCGGATCGTGGAAGATGTTGCGGATGAAGTCCTCGCGCGACCACATGAAAATATCGCCCTTGGCAACGCCCTTCACATGGATGCCGGCGGCGCAGATCAGCGTCAGCGTCTTAAGCGTCGTGCAATTGCGCACCGCGATTTCGGCGGCGATCCAGCCGCCGAGCGAGACCCCGGCGAGATGAAGGCGCGGCAGTTTCAGCGCCTCGATCAGATCCAGATAGAAATAGGCGAGGTCGCCGACATTATCGAGCCAGTCCGGCGTATCCGAGCCGCCGAACCCGGGATGTTCCGGCACGATCAGGTCGAAGCGTTGCGCCATGGTCTCGAAGAATGGCAGCCATGCCGATGCGCCCCGCGCACCGTGCAGGAACAGGAGCGTCTCCGCCGAAGCGGCCGAGCCACTGCCACGCATGATGCGGATTTTGCAGCCTGCGACGGTTTCGAAGCTTTCGCGATAGGGCAATGGACAACCTCCGGCGTGTGTTATCGTTAACCCGGACCGGCGGGGCCGCCAAGCGGTGGGCAGCACAGGAGATTTGCGTTATTGATGGGAGCCTCGCTGTGCTCATTCCCGCGGGGACGAGCGGATAGCATGCCGGAGTGACACGTGGCGCTTGAGACCCCTTTCACCCTCGCCGAACTTGCCGTGATCGTGAAGGAGCGCTCGGCGGCCAGCGCCGAGGCGTCCTATACGCGCAAGCTGCTCGACCGCGGCGTCGAACATTGCGCCAAAAAGCTTGGCGAGGAAGCGGTTGAGATGGCGCTCGCGGCGGTGGCCGAGGATCGCGACCGTGTGATCGGGGAGGCGGCCGATCTGCTCTACCATCTGCTGGTGGTGCTGCAGGCGCGGGGCATCGAACTTGCCGAGGTCGAGGCCGTGCTGGCCAAGCGGTCGGGACAATCCGGGCTGGCCGAGAAGGCCTCGCGCGTCCCGGACCGCCGTCCGCCGGATCTTTAGCGCGAAGGTTTCAGGCGAGCCTCATAGTCGAGATTCATGGAACAGCGGACCGGACCCGAAGTCTCACCCTACCGCAGCTTCAGCCGCGCGGAATGGGCGGCGTTGCGTGCCGATACCCCGATGACCTTGAGCCAGGGCGAGGTCGCAACGCTCCGCTCGGTGCATGACCGGCTGGACATGAAGGAGGTGGAGGACATCTATCTGCCGCTCTCGCGCCTGCTGTCGATGTATGTCGCGGCCTCGCAGCGGCTGTTCCGGGTGCAGCAGAACTTTCTCGGAACCGAAGATTCCAAGGTGCCCTATATCATCGGCGTGGCGGGTTCGGTCGCGGTGGGGAAGTCGACCACCGCACGCGTGCTGCAGGCGCTACTCGCGCGCTGGCCGAATACACCGAAGGTCGATCTCGTCACAACCGACGGCTTTCTGCTGCCGAATGCGGTGCTGGAGCGCGAAGGCCTGATGGAGAAGAAGGGCTTTCCGGAAAGCTACGACCTGCCGGAGCTGTTGCGCTTTCTTTCCGGTATCAAGGCCGGGCGGCGGCCGATGCGGGCACCGGTCTATTCGCACATCGTCTACGACGTGGTGCCGCATGAATGGATCGAGATCGACCGTCCGGACATTCTGATCGTCGAGGGGCTGAATGTGCTGCAAGCGGGGCGGCTGCCGAAGGACGGCAAGGCAATCCCGTTCGTGTCCGACTTTTTCGATTTCTCGGTCTATATCGACGCCTCCGAGGAGGTGCTGGAGCGCTGGTATGTCGAGCGCTTTCTGGCGCTGCGGCTCACGGCATTCCGCGATCCGATGTCGTATTTCCACCGCTATTCGCGATTGTCCGACGATGAAGCGGTGTCGACAGCCAAGGGCATCTGGGAGCGCATCAATCTCGTCAATCTGCGCGAGAATATCGTGCCGACGCGCCCGCGCGCCGACCTGATCCTGACCAAGAACGAGAGCCACCTGATCGACGAGGTGGCGTTGCGGCGGCTTTAGGCCGCCCGGGATATGCCCCGCACGTCTGCGAGCACGGCTGCGAGCTTTTCGCGGTCGAGCGGCTTCGACAGGAACGCATCCATTCCGGCGGCAAGGCAGGCGTCGCGATGCTCCGGCAGCGCGTTTGCGGTCAGCGCCACGATCGGCGTGCGGCGCTCGCCGTCCCGCGCCTCAATGGCGCGAATGCGCCGCGCCGCTTCCAGCCCGTCGATGCCCGCCATGCGGATATCCATCAGGATCAGATCGAACGGCAGCCCGGCGCCTTGCGCGGCGAGGAACGATTCCATCGCGGCATGTCCGTTCGACACCACCTGCGGCCGGTGGCCGAGCTTCTGCAACAGGGCGCGCGTCAGCAGAGCGTTGATCTCATTGTCCTCGGCAACGAGGATCGACAGCCCGTCCGGCCGCGGCGAGCCGAAATTCGGCAGGTCGCCGGGCTCGCCGGGCTGTTGCGCAAAGCCGTCGCGGTCCGGTCGCAGGCGCTCCGCAAGCGAAGCCGCGCGCACCGGCTTGACCAGATAACCGGTGAAGCCCGCGGCTTTCAGTTCGGCAAGCCCGGAGCGTGCCGAAGGCGGCATCGTCACCAGCCGGCACGATATGCGCCGCGTGGCGGCCAGCAGCGTATCGATCGCGGCGTGGCCGATCGCATGATCGATCAGGACCGCGCGCCAGTCGCGTTCCGGCAGCAGCGCCTGCGCAACCGCTTCGTTCGGTGCGACCGCGACACGCGCGCCCCAGCGCGTCAGCCGGCGTGCGAGCAGCGCGGCCTCGATCTGGGATGGCGCCACGATCAGGATGGCGCTGCCGGAAAGATCGGGTGCGGCGAAGGCCGGCCCAGGGCCGGTGTCATGCGCCCGCGGCAGCGGCAGCGTCACTTCGAACAGCGCGCCCGCTCCCGGCGCGCTCTCCAGCGCGATCCGGCCCTGCATGCCTTCGACGATGCGCTTGACGATGGCGAGGCCAAGGCCCGCGCCGTCGGCCTGACGGGCACCGGCCTCGGTCTGCTCGAATTCCTGGAAGATCTTGTCATGATCCGCAGGCGCAATGCCGATGCCGGTGTCGCGCACCTTGAACACGATTTCGTCCGGCCACGCGCCCGGCTCGGCCACGATGGCGACCCCGCCCGTCTGCGTGAACTTGATGGCATTGCCGGCAAGATTGAGCAGCACCTGCTTCAGCCGGGTCTCGTCGCCGACGACCCGCGACGGCAGCCGCTCGTCGACATCGCTTGCGATTTCGAGACCCTTGCCCTGCGCGCGCACCGCGAGCAACTCGGTCAGATCCTCGACCATGGCGGCGAGCGGGAACGGCCGCGCTTCGAGATCGAGCCGGCCGGCTTCGATCTTGGAGAAGTCGAGAATTTCCTCGATCAGCGCCAGCAATGTGTCGCCGGATATTTTCACCGCGCGCGCATAGGTCGCCTGCTCGGGCGTGAGCTTGGTGTCGAGCAGCAGATCGGCCATGCCGATGATGCCGTTCAGCGGCGTGCGGATTTCGTGGCTCGCCATGGCGAGGAAGCGCGACTTGGCGCGGTTCGCCGCCTCTGCGCGGTCGCGCGCATCGGCGAGCGCCGCCTCCGACATCGCACGGTCGGTGACGTCGCGGCCGACGGACTGGATTTCGGTGTCGCCGCTCTCGCTGCGCACCGTGGCTTCGCGCCAGGCGATCCAGCGTGGCCCGTTTCCGGTTTCGATCTTCTGGTCGTAGACCCGGCTGCCATTCGCCAAGGTGGCGGCATCGCCCTGTTCGAGAACGGGAAACGCGAAGTCCGAACCGCGCAGCGCCTCGGCGGGTGCGCCCGCCAGCGTGCAAAAAGCGTCGTTGGCGAAGGCGATGGTGCCGTCCGGCTTGCGGCGGACGATCAGGTCGCCCTGCATGTCGAGGAAGGCGCGGGCCTTCTGCTCGGCCTCCTGCAAATGCCACACGCGGTCGGAGAGGTCTTCGTTGCGACGCTCGAGCCGCCGCGCATAGGAGCGCCACACGCGGTTACGAAAAATCAGGAATGCCGCGAAGGTGCAGACGAAAGCGAACAGCGCCGAGACACCGACTGCGAACAGGGCCGGATTGTAGTTTCCGGCCGCGGTCGACGCGATCAGTCCGGTCCCGATCCAGACGCCGATGAGCATCAGAAACGCCATCCGTACAAAGCCGAGTACGAATCTTCGAATCTGACTCCAACGCTTCGAGCGCGCTTGCATGCCTGACGTCCCATCGCGGCCGTGCTCCGGTGGCGCACGGCTCGTTACCCATGCCGGCACCGTGATGGGCGTGCGTTGCGATTGGATTGATTTTCGCGCGGCCGATTGGCGCGTCGTTAGCGGCGGCTTTCGCAATTGCGGACAATTTTATCGAACGCTCCGGCGCGCGCCGCGGCAGCACCTGGCCGCGGCGTGTTGCGTCCGCTCACGCCGCGCGCCGCATTTCGTCGGTGAGCGCGCGATACGAAAGCGCTTCGGCGAGATGGATGCGCCCGATTTCGGCTGCGCCATCGAGATCGGCGAGCGTGCGCGCCACGCGCAAGGTGCGGTGATAGCCGCGGGCCGACAGCCGCATGGCGTCGGCAGCGTCGCGCAACAGGGCCATTCCCGATTGATCGAGTTTGGCAATGTCTTCCAGGACCGGCCCGGACGCCTGCGCATTGGTGCGGATCTGCGGCAGACCGAGCGCGGCGTAGCGCTGCGCCTGAATCGCGCGCGCGCGGGCGACGCGCGCCGCGACCTGCGCCGAACCTTCGGCCGGTGCCGGAAGCAGGAGGTCGGCGGCAGTCACCGCCGGCACTTCGATATGCAGATCGATGCGGTCGAGCAGCGGACCGGACAGCCGGCCCTGATAATCGGCGGCACAACGCGCGTTGAGTCCGCGCTTGCAGATATAGGCCGGATCGCTGGCGTGACCGCAGCGGCAGGGATTCATCGCGGCAACCAGCATGAAGCGCGCCGGATAGGTGATGCGGTGATTGGCCCGCGAGATCGACACTTCGCCGGTCTCGATCGGCTGCCGCAGGGAATCGAGCGCCTGCCCTGAAAACTCCGCGAATTCGTCAAGAAACAAGACGCCGTTATGGGCGAGCGAGACTTCGCCGGGCCGCGCCCGCAACCCGCCGCCGACAAGGGCGGGCATCGAGGCCGAGTGATGCGGCGAGCGGAAGGGCCGGCGATTGGTCAGCGATCCGCCCGCGATCTCGCCTGCGACCGATGCGACGATCGAGACTTCCAGCAATTCCTCGGGTGTGAGCGCCGGCAGGATCGAGGGCAGCCGCGCCGCCAGCATCGATTTTCCGGCGCCGGGCGGGCCGACCATCAGCAAGTTATGTCGTCAATGACAATACCAATGCGCCTGTACTTTTTCGCCGTGCATGCTCACGTCCTTCCTGCATACCCTCCCGCCGCTCCCCCCCCCCCCGTCCCAATGGGTCCCCTTTCGCTGCCAAAAATCGTCTTGCGCCCGCGAATGCGGTTTCAAAAAGCCGCTAAAGCCCCGGCTTCGTGGTTTGACCCCCGCGTGTCGAGTCTCTTTGCCCCCCCCCCCCCCCAACGGCCCTATGCATTTGCATAGGCCCGGCGTTCTCAAGT
>NZ_JBKBVB010000212.1:0-3443 GCF_046289595.1 Pseudorhodoplanes sp. | reverse complement strand
CCTGGTCGCGGCCGGCGTCAAGGAACTGCTGGTGATCTCGCAGGACACCTCGGCCTACGGGGTCGATACGAAATATGCCGTCAGCACTTGGAAGGATCGCGAGGTGCAGGCGAAGTTCGTTCCGCTGGCGCGCGAGCTTGGCGAACTCGGCGTCTGGGTGCGGCTGCATTATGTGTACCCCTACCCCCATGTCGACGATGTCATCCCGCTGATGGCGGAGGGCAAGGTGCTGCCTTATCTCGACATTCCGTTCCAGCATGCGAGCCCGGATGTGCTCAAGCGGATGAAGCGTCCGGCGGCGCAGGAAAAGACTCTCGAATGCATCGCGCGCTGGCGCGAGGTCTGCCCCGATCTGACGATCCGCTCTACCTTCATCGTCGGCTTTCCGGGAGAGACCGATTCCGACTTCCAGTTCCTGCTCGACTGGCTCGACGAAGCCGCACTCGATCGTGTCGGGTGCTTCAAATACGAGCCGGTGGACGGCGCATCATCAAACGCACTCGATGGTGCTGTTCCGCCGGAAGTGAAAGAGGAACGCTGGCACCGCTTCATGAAGAAGCAGCAGGCGATTTCTGCGCGGCGCCTGAAGCGCAAGGTTGGATCGCGCCAGCAGGTGCTGATCGACGAAATCACCCCGCAGGGTGGCAAAGGCCGCAGCAAGGCCGACGCGCCGGAGATCGACGGTGCGGTTCATGTGACGAGCCGCCGCCCGCTGCGGGTCGGCGAATTCGCCCAAGTGAAAATCGATCGCGCCGACGCATACGATCTGTTCGGCAGCGCGGTCGGTTTCTGATCGGCACCGGCCATTTCCGACTGCGCGTTCAACAGAATGTGAGTTTTGCAACCGCGCGAGTCAGCCGAAGGTCCGCCCGCCTCACTGTCGAGGGGGTTTTGGGGACTTGAAATGAAATACCTGCTGCTTGCGCTTTCCGCTATTGTGTTTCTGAGCACCGTCGTTCCGGCCGACGCGCAGCGCTGCCCACCTGGTACGCGCTATTATTGCGAAGGATCGAAATGCCGCTGCGTCTGAGCGGTGTTACCCGGCCCGCCTCGCGCGGGCCGGTGCTGTTTCAGGCTTTGAGCAAGTCCCGCAAACTCGCTTCGACGATCTTGGTCGCGGCCTTCAGGTCCGACAGCTTGATGTGTTCGTTGGCCGAATGGGCATTGGCCTCGAGGATTGAGCGCGGACCCGCGCCATACAGCACCGTTGGGATTCCCGCCGCACTGTAGTGTCGCGCATCCGTGTAAAGCGGCACACCGGTTTCCGGAATTGGAGTCTTCAATTCGCGCTTGGCGTGGCGCTGAATAGTCTCGACCACCCGTTTCACGCCGGGTCCCGGTTTCAATGGCTCGGCGAACAATATCCGACGGCATGTGATCTTTATGCCTTTCCCGGCTCCTGCGCGCTTGACCAACGCGATCAATTCGCGCTCCACCCTGGTGCCCTTCTCTTCCGGGATCAGGCGGCGGTCGACCCGCATCACGATGCGGTCCGGCACCACATTGGTGTTGATGCCGCCCGCGATGAGGCCGACCGTGATCTTCGGGGAACCGATCCCGCGCAGCTTTGACTTGATCCGGGTGAGGCGTTTCCGCTCTTTGTAGATCGCGGCAAGGATTCTGGTCGCGGCTTCGAGCGCATCGGCACCGCTTTCCGGCATGGCCGCATGCGCCTGCCTGCCGCTGACGGTAATTTCCAGATGCAGCACGCCGTTATGCGCGGTCACGACGGCATAGGAAAAGCCCGCGGAGAATGCGATGTCCGGCGTGGTCAGCTTCTGCTTCAACAGCCAGTCCGGACCGGTATGGCCGCCAATTTCCTCGTCATAGGTCAGGTGCAACTCCACCGTGCCGTCGAGACCTAGCGGATTGTCCTTCAGTGCCAGCAGTGCGAAGGCGTAGGTCGCAAAGTCGGACTTCGACACCGCAGCGCCGCGGCCATAGATGGCGCCACCCTTTTCCACCGCGCCGTAGGGGTCGTGGGTCCAGCCCTCGCCCGGCGGCACCACGTCGCCATGCGCATTCATCGCAATCACCGGCCCCCTGCCGCTGCCGAAAGTCTCGCGCACGATCAGATTGGTGGCCGACACCATGCCGTGCTGCTTTACAATGCCGTCCGGCACCGTATGCCGTGCGACCGCAAAGCCCAGTCCTTCGAGCAATCGCGCCGCCTCCTCGGCGTGGTGCGCGCAATCGCCGGGCGGATTGTCGGACGGCACCCGCACCAGCGCTTTGAGAAAGTCGACTTCGCGCGGAAAATTGGCGTCGATGAAGTCGCCCATGCTGCGCCCCAGTTTGCTACTTTGCCGCTGCCTTGCCCGCCAGTCCCTCGATGAAGCGTACCAGCGCCGCGACGCTCAGTCCCATATCCGCCTCGCTCGCGAATTCCGCCGGATTGTGACTGATGCCATCCCTGCAACGCACGAACAGCATCGCCATCGGACAGAGTTTCGCCATCATCTGCGCGTCGTGCCCGGCGCCCGACGGCAGGCGGATTGCAGGATAGCCGAGCGATCCGATCGCCTCTGCCATCGCGTCCTGCAGAGACGGCGTGCAGGCCGTGGTGTCGGTCTCGTGGAACGGCTCGAAGGCGAATTCCAGTCTGCGCCTCACACCGATGCGCTGAGCATCGGCCTTGACCAGCTCGATGGCGGCCTTGCGCTTGTCGTCCGACGACGAGCGGAACTCCAGCGAGAAGCCGACCCGGCCGGGGATCACATTGGTTGCACCGGGCGACGCCTCGATGCGACCGACGGTCGCCACCATGCCATTGTCGGCATTCTCGAGCGCGGTCCGTTCGATCAGCAGCATCAATTCCGCCGCGCCCATCAGCGCATCGTGCCGCATCGGCATCGGCACCGTCCCGGCATGTCCCGCCTCGCCGAGCACAATCACACGCATCCGGCTCTGCCCGACGATTCCGGTGACGACGCCGAGCGGCAGGTCTTGCGCCTCCAGCACCGGGCCCTGTTCGATATGGACTTCGACAAAGGCAACGACATCTGCGGGGTCATAGGCTGCGGCCGGAATATCGGCGACGCTGTGCCCATAGGCCTCGATCGCATCGGCGAGAGAGATCCCATTGCGGTCCGGGAAGGCGAGCGACGAGCGGTCGAACGCGCCGGCGCAGGCCGACGAGCCTGCCAGTGTGGTGCGAAAACGCGAGCCCTCCTCATCGCCGAAGGCCAGCACATCGATACCGAAGGGTAGATCGATGTTTCGTTTCGCAAGCTCGTGGACAGCCAGAATGCCAGCAACGACCCCGAGCGGGCCATCGTATTTGCCGGCATCGATCACGGTATCGATATGCGATCCGATCAAGAGGCGCTTCTTTTTCTCGGGATGCCAGTGTCCGCGCACAGTACCGAGCGCGTCTTCGGTCACGGTCATCCCGGCCGCGCGCATCCACGCGCCGATCAGGTCGGCTGCCTTGCGGTGTTCGG
>NZ_JBKBVB010000211.1:0-3463 GCF_046289595.1 Pseudorhodoplanes sp. | reverse complement strand
GCGGCGCCGGGCCTGCCGCCGTCGCCGACGATGACTTCGGCGCCGGCGTCGAGGCCCGAGACCACTTCGGTAACGCCGCCATCGGTGACGCCGGTGCCGATGGTGACGCCTTGCGGCTGGCCGTCGCGGCCGACAATGAACACCCGGCCGGTCTGCGCCGCGCGCCCGCCGGCGCCCGCCGCCTGCCGCTCGACGATCGCGTCGAAGGCGGCTTTCTGCTCGGGCGTGAGGACGCCGGCAATGCGCTGCTGAAGCTCGCGCCGCGCGGCCAGGATGCGCTCGCGCCGCGCGCTCTGATCGCCGTCGCCCGCACCGGCCATGAATGTCTTGCGCATATCGGCAAAGGCGGCCTCGATCTCGCGGAGCTGGTCGGCGCCCGGCTTGATCTCGGTCTTGATCGCCTGGAGAAATTCCGCGCTGTTGCCGCCCGAGGCGCGGCGCTGCGGCGCGTCGGGCGCAGACCCGCCCCGGATCAGCGGCTGATCGGCAAGCGAGGGCGGCCGCCAGCGCAGCGCCGCATTCGGCACCCGCACCACATTGTCGCGCCGCTCGGTTTCGATCCGCAAATTGGCGGTCATGCCGGGCAGCAACTCGCGGCGCGGATTCTCGATCGAGATGATGGTGGTGTAGATCACCACATTCTGTACGGTCTCGGAGCCGAGCCTCACCTGCTTGACCACGCCTTCGAAGCTGCGGCCGGGAAAAGCGTTCACGGTGAAGGTCGCGCGCTGTCCGGGCTTGATGCGGCCGACATCGGTCTCGTCGATATTGGCGGAGATCTCCATCTTGCGCAGATCGTCGGCGATGCGGAACAGTTCCGGCGCCTGCAGCGACGCCGCCACCGTCTGCCCGAGCGCGACATTGCGCTGCACGACCACGCCCGAAACCGGCGACTTGATTTCGGAATTGGTCAGGTCGACTTCGATCTGACGCACCGCGGCTTCGCGCTGCTGGATCTGCGCGGCGACCGCGGCCGCATTGGCCTGCGCCACGGTCAGATCGGCTGCAAGGCCGGTGATCGCGGCCTTCGCGGAATTGACCTGCGCGCGCGCCGAGGTCAGCGCCGCGGCCTGCGCGTCGCGGGTGGCGCGTGCGGTATCCACCGCGGCATCGGCGGCGAAGCCGCGGGTGCGCAGATCGTTCTGGCGCTGGAAGATGCGATCGGCATCGGCGAGCAACGCCTCGTTGCGCGCCACCTGCGCCTCCATGTCGGCGAGCGCGGCGCGCGCCTTCTCGGTCTCGGCCTTGACCTTCTCGATCTGGCCCTCGACCACGAGCTTCTGTGCGCGGGTCTGCGCAAGGTCGGCGCGCGCCGCATCGAGCCGCGCCCTGATCTGGTCCTGGTTGAGGCGGGCGACCACCTGTCCGGCTTTCACCTCCGAATTGTAATCGGCGAGGATTTCGATCACCTGCCCGGACAATTGCGAGCCGACGATCACGGTGGTGGTGGGATTGATGGTGCCGGTCGCGCTGACGGTGGCGACGATCTCGCCGCGGTCGGCGCGCGCCGTGCGATAGCTGCCTTCGGCCGGGGCGCCGTTCCAGCCCGGCACGAAATAAAGCGCCGCCGCACCGAGCACGGCAAGCACCAGAACCAGCAGCGGAATCTTGCGCATCGGCGTCTACCCCTTCGACCAGATGTAGTCGCGCGGCGGCGTTCCGTCACCTTACGGTTTCGATAGAGTGCGGAAATAATTCGTCACAAGTTGCTGAAATTGGACACAAATTTCGGGTCGCGCCCTGCGGCTTATTTCTCCCGCGCGGCGATGAAGCGGGCGGTCTCGCGCAGGATCGCGGCGCTGTCGCCGAAAGGCGCGAGCGCGGCTTGCGCATCGGCGACGACACCGGCCAGCCTTGCGCGTGCAGCCTCGATGCCGAGGATCGAGACCAGCGTCGCCTTGCCGACCGCGGCGTCCTTGCCGGTGGCCTTGCCGACAGTCGCAGCATCGCCTTCGACATCGAGCAGGTCGTCGGCGATCTGGAAGGCGGTGCCGACGGCGCGGCCATAGGCCGACAGCGCCTTGCTCTGGGCGGGGGACGCGCCACCGAGAATGCCACCGGCAATGCAGGCGAAATGCAACAGCGCCCCGGTCTTCATGGCCTGCATGGTGATGATGAATTGCTCGTTGCCGGCTTCGATCGTGCCGAACCGGCCTTCGGCGGCGAGATCGAGCATCTGCCCGCCGGCCATGCCGCCAAGGCCCGAGCCGCGGGCAAGTTCGCGCACCAGCGCGATGCGGACCGCCGGGTCGGGATGGGTTTCCTCGCGGGACAGGATGTCGAAGGCGAAGGTCAACAGCGAGTCGCCGGCCAGGATCGCGGTCGCATCGTCATAGGCGCGATGCAGGGTCGGACGGCCGCGGCGCAGATCGTCATTGTCCATCGCCGGCAGATCGTCATGCACCAGCGAATAGCAATGCACGCATTCCAGCGCGGCGCCGGCCATCAGCGCGCGCTGACGCGGTGCCCCGAACAGGGCTGCGCTCTCGACCACGAGGAAGGGCCGCAGCCTCTTGCCGCCGCCGAGGCTGCCATAGCGCATCGCCTCGAGCAGGCGCTCGGGGCGCGCGATCTCGCCGTCGGCGGTCTCCCGCGACATCAGGTTTGCGAGCAGGGCTTCGGTCTCGGCCGCGGCGGTATCGAGGGCAGTGGTAAAGTCAGTCTTCATCATGTCACATCTAAAGCGGCACAGCGCCGCATATCCTTGCCTTGTCTCGCAGCCAAAGTCTCTTTACGGGAAAAGGCGACGGGGACGCGTCCAGCGGGTCTTTAGGCGGGTGACGTTATCGCAGCAACCAGCGGCGCATGCCAGCCGGACGGGCTCCCGCCGCGTCCTGCGGATCGCATTGCTTGCAGTGCTGATAGTCCTGCTGCTGCCCTACCTGCTGACCCCGCTTTATCTGGTCGTCAACCCGGTCTCCACACCGATGCTGTGGCGCACCGTCACCATGAAGCCGGTGACGCGCATCTGGCGGCCGCTGGACGACATTGCGCCGGTGCTGCCGCGCACCGTGATCGCCTCCGAGGATGCGCAATTCTGCAACCATCGTGGCATCGACTGGCGGAGCCTGCGCGAGATCATCAAGGAGGCCGAGGATCTGGACGGGCTGCGCGGCGGCTCGACCATTACCCAGCAGACCGCCAAGAATCTGTTCCTGTGGCAGGGCCGTTCTTTCGTCCGCAAGGCGCTGGAGGCGCCGCTGGCTTTGTGGATGGACCTGGTGCTCGGCAAGCGCCGGGTGATGGAAATCTACCTCAATGTCGCCGAGTGGGGCCCGAACGGCGAGTTCGGGGCGGAGGCCGCGGCACGGCGCGCCTTCAAAAAATCCGCGGCCGACCTCGACGCCCGGGAGGCCGCGCTGACGGCGGCCATGCTGCCCAATCCACGCCGGCGGGACGCGGCGAAACCGGGTCCGGCGGTCCGGCGGCTTTCGGGGATTTACCAGCGCCGGGCCAATATGGT
>NZ_JBKBVB010000073.1:0-22267 GCF_046289595.1 Pseudorhodoplanes sp. | reverse complement strand
GTCGATGAAGCGCGCGACCTGTGCTGCGCCGCCTTGAAGACAACGCTTCCGTTGCCGCCGAGCACATAGGAAAAGCCGAGCCCGGTGGCGCCGTCGGAATCAGTCAGTTCGACCACGATCACGTCGACCGCGGCGACGCCCGAGCCGCCGACCGCCTGGCTCAGCTTGTACGGAACAAGACCCGCCGTCGCGCGAACGGTCATGTCAGCGGCACGGTCAGCGGATTGTACGAATAGAGCCAGCTGTTGCGGCTCTCACCTTCGTTTCGCTTGGAGAATTCGGCGCGGATCGCGTCCTGCGACGGCAGATGAAACAGGCGGCGGTTCTGCGTCGAGATTTCGACGATGCGCGCGGTTCGGTCAACGCGATTGCGCTGATAGAGATCGAGTGCGTCTGCAATATGATCCTTCATCTGCAGGGCGCGGGCGAGCACCGCGCCGTCCTCGATCGCCATCGCCGCGCCCTGTGCGAGATAGGGCAGCGTCGCATGTGCGGCGTCGCCGAGAATGGTGGCGCGCTTCGTGCTCCAGTTGCGCACCGGCGGGCGATTATGCAGCGACCAGCGATAGCATTGGTCGCGATCCGCGGCGTCGATGATGGTCTGGATCGCCGGATGCCAGCCTTCGTAATCCTGCTTGAGCATTTCCCAGGGAAATTTCTGCGTCCAGGATTCCTCGGACGCCAGCTCCTTCTCGACGATGCCGACGAAATTAAGCAGCGCGCCGCCGCGCAGGTAGTAGCAGACCGCGTGGCCGCCCGGCCCCATGAACACCGACATGACCTGCGGAAGGAACGGCTTTGGCAGCCGCTCCACCGGCACCGTGATGCGCCAGGCGCCGTCGCCGGTATAGGTTGCGGGAATTTCGCCAACGATCTGGCGGGCAATGACGGACTTCAGTCCGTCCGCGCCGATCAGGATATCGCCCTTTGCATTCGTGCCGTCGGCGAAATGCAGCGTTATGCCGTCATCGGTTTCGGTGAAGCCGGTGGCGCGACGATTGAGCCGGATCAGGCCGGGTTTCGCCGCTGCGGCTGCTTCTGCCAGGAGGTTATGCAGGTCGGCCCGGTGCAGCTGGACATACGGTGCGCCGTGTTGGCGGCGGTGCTCCTCAGCGAGCGAAAATTCCTGAATCACCTCGCCGGTGTCGTGCAGCCGGAATACATAGGCGCCCGGCTGAACACCAAGCTTCAGGACTGCCTCTTCGAGCCCCAGATGCCGCAGCACATGCATCGGGTTTGCGCTCATCTGAATGCCGGCGCCGACCTCCCCAAGAGCCGGGGCCTGCTCGTAAACCTCGACATCGTACCCCGCCTTGATCAAACAAAGCGCCGCGGCGAGGCCGCCAAGCCCCGCGCCGACGATCAGAACCTTTTCGCCTGCCATGCTTCGTTATGCCCGCGCGCTCCTCGGCCAATCACGACCGGTACTTGGCATTTTCGGGCAAGACTACGCAACAGCGGACCGCGCTGACGGCGCTGTCCGCGGCTGCGAGTGGCGCGGATCGGGCCCCTATCCGCCGATAAAGGCCCGCGCGTAGGGCAGGATTTCCAGCGAACCGCGGTAAATCATCTCGAGCGCCACATAGAGGATGATGGCCAGGCCGATATAGGCAATCCAGCGGTGCCGTTGCAGCAGATTGGCGATGTAGCTCGCCGCGAGCCCCATCAGGGCGATCGACAGAACCAGACCGAAGATCAGCACGTAAGGGTGGTCACGCGCCGCGCCGGCAACTGCCAGCACGTTATCGAGCGACATCGATACGTCGGCAATGATGATCTGCCAGGTGGCCTGGGCGAAGGTTTTGCGCGGCGCCTTGCCGGCGACCGTTCCGTCGGCATTGATGTCGGTTTCGGTCAGCGCTTCTTCGGCCTCGACGATTTCCTCGTGGGGCGTACGAAGTTCACGCCACATTTTCCAGCAGACCCAGAGCAGCAGCAGGCCGCCGGCCAGCAACAGACCGACGATTTGCAGGAGCTGCGTGGTCATCACGGCGAAAAGGATGCGCAAAATGGTCGCGGCGGCGATGCCGATCAGAATGACCTTGGCGCGTTGTTCTTTCGGCAGGCCGGCGGCGGCAAGACCGATAACGATGGCATTGTCGCCAGCCAGCACCAGGTCGATCATGATGACCTGGAAGAAGGCGCTGAGAACCGAAGGCGTAATGAGGTCGAACACGACCGAACTCCTCTTTCTTGTTATGGAACGGTCCGGTCGGCAGCGGAGGACGTCAAACGTCCCAAACCTGGCGGGGCCATTCCTTGCGGAATTCCAGTCCGACATCGCGACCTGATGCAGATCGCCAGAGGGGCCCGGCCTGGATGATAGCTTGTTACTTTACGGGTGTGTGGATGCGATCCCGAGCAGTTGCAAGACTTGATGTTGCTCGCTGAAGATGCTGGCGGCGACGCCTATCATCGCGCAGCCGCCGGCAAAGTCCCAGATCGTGACCGTTGCCGTGTCGCGCCCGGTGCGGGTCAGGAAGCCGATTGCCGACGCCACTGCTGCCGTCGCAAACGCGACGGCCGCCAATGCAGGCATCAGCAGACCGAACGGAAGATGCGCGGCCAAAACCACGGCCGGCATCGCGGCGATCGCAGCGAATAGAGGAAAATCGAACGATAACAGCCCTTTAGGCCGATCCGAAATGCCCCGCGCCCAACCGCGCTTCATGCCCCACTCCGCGAAGGCGCCCAGCGAACACCGCGCCTTCATGTCGCAGGCTAGGCGGCTGGGGCGTGGTCGTGCAGACGTGTGAATTCCGTAGTATAAATACGGTATCGGTGGGTGTTACGCGTGGCGCCCCAAACCGGGTGCAGACGGCCAGGGTCAGACCTCAATCCGTTGCAGTCGGATCGCCTGCCGAACCAGAACGGCCACACTCTCCGCCTGCATCTTCTCCATGATCTGCGCCCTGTAGCTCTCGACCGTACGGGTCGAGAGGTCGAGTTTCGCAGCGATGGCCTGACTGGTGAAGCCGCTGGCGACGAGATCGAAGATTTCGACCTGACGGGGCGTCAGCCTGCCGAAACGCTCGGCAAGCTCGTCATGTTGCCGGCTGTTGTCCAGTGCAGCGAAGACGCGGGCCATGGCACGATTGATGGCCGCCACGAGCTTGGCGTCGTCGATCGGCTTTTCGATAAAGTCGTCCGCGCCGGCCTTGATCCCCGCAACGGCCATCGGCACATCGGCATGGCCGGAAATCAGGATCACCGGGATATCAATCCTGCGGCGGGCCAATTCGCCCACCAGCGCGATGCCGTCAATGCCCGGCATGCGCACGTCCGCAACCACGCAGCCGGGCCGCGTCGACGGCACCGCAGACAGGAAGGACGCCGCGGAATCGAAAGTCTCAGTCCTGAAACCGAAAACACTCAGCATCTCGCCGATCGCGTCACGGACGGATGTCTGGTCGTCGACGACGAATATGGTGGGTGCAGTCATTTGGGCGAAGCTCGCGCGATGTTGTTATTTTAGGTTGTGCCGCGGTTCAAGCGGGAGCGAGAAGCGGAATTCGGTTCGGCCCGGCTCGCCCGATTGCATCCACAGTCGCCCGCCATGCGATTCGACGATGGCGAGGCATATTGGCAGTCCCAATCCAAGCCCTTCGCTCTTGGAGGTGGTGAGCGGCTCGAACATGGCTTCGGCGAGGCCGGCCGGAACCCCCGGACCGTTGTCGCCGACAGCAATCTCGATCCGGTCCGGGCCGGGCAAGTATTTCGCATCCACGCGGATCGCGCCCCCAGACACGGCCGCGCCGGATAAGGCTTCGGTCGCATTGCGGATGAGGTTGAGAATGACCTGCTCGATCTGCACGCTGTCGCCGTGTCCCATCGGAATCCGGTCCGGGATCGACCATGAAATTGCAATGCCGCGGGAGGTGATGTCAGGGCGTGCGAGCGCCACAGCGTTCTCGATGGTCTCGCCAATAGAGAAACTCGACATATGCGGCCGGCCGCGCCGCAGGAATTCCCGCATCCGGCGCATGACATCGGAGGCGTGATCGATCTGCGAAATCGCGTTGTCAAGATTGGCGCGGGCGCGCTGCAGGTCGGGCGACGGACCTTCGAGGAGATGCTGCGCCGAGCGCGCCAGGGCGCGTGCGGCGGTCATTGGCTGATTGATTTCGTGGGCGAGCGCCGATGCCATGCCGCTGACCAGCGTGAAGCGCGCGGCGCGGCTGGCTTCCATCTCCTTCTCACGCAGGCGGTGCTCTGCAAGGCGGCGCTGCGCTTCGGCCTGCTGGCGTTCACTGACGACGGCGCCGACGACAAGTGCGGTTCCGGTCAGCACCAGCATCAGGGTCTGCATCTCGGTGAAGGCTTTCGCGTCGTAGCCGAAATGATGCATCAGACCGACCAGGGCAAATTGCGTGACAGCCAGCGCGAGGCAGGCGCCGTCGAATCCGTGGCGCACTGCTGCGAGAACCACCGGCACAAACAGGAGGTAGAAATAGCGCAATCCACTTCCGCTCTCGCCGCCGACAATGATCAGCAACGCCGCGCAGCTGAGGGCGGCATAGAACACGACTTCGGCGAGCAGCGGCTTTGAATAGCCCGCAAGCCATGCGCGGCCCTGTACGAGCATCACGACACGCAGCGTCAGCGGCGTCACGACGGAAATGCCGATCAGGTCGCCAAGAAGCAGCGGGGTTGCCGCCGTTGCCACATTGTCGAGCGCAATTCTGTCGTCGAGCAAAAGCAGAACGGCGACCAGCGCCGAACTCACAAAAGCTGCCGCGATGCCTCCGGCAAGCAGCACGACCAGATCGCGCAGATGATAGAGCCCCGCATCGAGGCGCAAGCTGCGGCGGAGCACAACCGCCGCCGCCGCATAGACCAGGGATATGATTGCGGCGACCGCAAGAATAACCGGCCATTGCAGGGCGGTCCGCACCACGATCAGCTCGGCCGCGATCATGCCCACGAACAGGGCAAGACCGAAATGCGGCCCGTACAGCAGCATGAAGGCGAAGACGACGCCCAGGCCCGGATTCCAGGGCGTGATCGGCACGCTCATAAATTCGTGGATGGAACTCAGCCACTCCATGGCAACGAAGATGACCACCAGCGCCGCGCCGAGCGCGCCTCGCGTGATCCAAAAGCGGGATTGGGTGGTCCAATTCCAGCCGCCCTTCAGGGATCGCATCCTGATCGTCATGAAGCCGGCGTTCCGTCCTTGCCCATTTCGGCGGCAGTGTTTCCCAAGTCTAGCCCGGCCCACCGGGCGATCACAGGCCTGTGGCCACGCTCCATTGCGCGCTCCGCTGGAAGCTCCCTTGGGCGCTCGATCGGGCGCTCGATTGGACGCTCTCTTGCCATCGCAAAACCGCTTCCATATCGTAGCGTCATCAAGGGGCTAGATGCTTGATTTCAATCGGGCAATCGACGCCGAAAGCGCCGCACCAAACAGCGGCCAAGGGAGGACGTTTCGAGATGGCTCAGGCGGCGCTTCGCGACGACAAGACGGCCTTTGCGGCCGATCCGGCAACCACCGGCAAGATCAAATCCTCGGCGCCGATGAACGGCGAGCAGTTCCTGGACTCGCTTCGCGACGGCCGCGAGATCTACATCTACGGCGAGCGGGTGAAGGATGTCACCACGCATCCGGCATTCCGCAACACCGCGCGCATGATCGCCCGCCTGTACGACGCGCTGCACGATCCCAAACACAAAGACAAGCTGATGGTGCCGACCGATACCGGCAACGGCGGCATGACGCAGGGCTATTTCAAGGCGCCGAAGAGCGTCGCCGAATCGGTCGCCGGACGCGACGCGATCGCCGAATGGGCGAAGATCACCTATGGCTGGCTCGGCCGCGCGCCGGACTATAAGGCAGCGTTCCTCGGCACGCTCGGCGCCAATGCCGACTTCTACGATCCGTGGCAGGAAAACGCCAAGCGCTGGTATCAGTTCTGTCAGGAGCGGGTTCCGTTCGTCAATCACGCCATCATCCATCCGCCGATCGACCGCAACCTGCCGCCGAATGAGGTCGGCGACGTGTGCTGCCATGTCGAAAAGGAGACCGATGCCGGCATCATCGTTTCGGGCGCAAAGGTGGTCGCGACCGGCTCGGCGCTGACCAACTACACCTTCGTCGCTCATCACGGGCTGATTCCGGTGCAGGACAAGAACTTCGCGGCGATCTTCATGATCCCGACCAATGCGCCGGGCGTGAAATTGATCTGCCGCACGTCCTACGAGATGACGTCGACCGCGATGGGTTCGCCGTTCGACTATCCGTTGTCGAGCCGTATCGACGAGAACGATGCGGTGTTCATTCTCGACAAGGTGCTGGTGCCTTGGGAGAACGTGTTCTGTTACGGCGATGTGGAGAAGGCAAACAACTTCTTCCCGCGTACCGGCTTCTTGCCGCGCGCGCTGCTGCATGGTTGCACGCGGTTGGCCGTGAAGCTCGATTTCATCGCGGGGCTTTTGCTCAAGGCGGTGGAAGCCACCGGCTCGAAGGATTTCCGCGGCGTGCAGGCTAATGTCGGCGAGGTGCTGGTCTGGCGGAATCTGTTCTGGGGCCTGACGGAGGCGATGTCGCGCAATCCGAAACCGTGGGTCGGCGACTATCTGCTGCCGGATATCGAGCCCGCGGGCGCCTACCAGATCGTGTCGACCATGGCCTACACCAAGGTCAAATACATCATCGAGCAGACCGTGGCGTCGGGCCTCATCTATCTCAATTCGTCGGCGCGCGACTTCAAGAATCCGGAGATCCGGCCGTATCTCGACAAATACATGCGCGGCTCCAACGGCTATGCCGCGGTGGATCGAGTGAAGCTGCTCAAACTCCTGTGGGACTCGATCGGCACCGAATTCGGCGGCCGGCACGAGCTCTACGAGATCAATTACGGCGGCTCGACCGAGGAAATCCGCCGCTATGTGCTGTTCGGGGCGATGGCGGGAGGCACGGCGAAGAACCTGCAGGGCTTCGCCGAGCAATGCATGGCCGAATACGATCTCGACGGCTGGAAGGTGCCGGATCTGATCGATCCCGACGAACTCAGCTATCACGCGATCCGCAGCGCCGGCTCGGTGTCGCCGCAGATCGCGCGCGAGCAGGAAGCCGCGCCGAAGCTGCACGCGGTGTCGGCGCCGGGCGGCGGTTTTGCCAGCAGCAACCAGTCCGGCGGATTCCGCAATCCTTACGCAATACCCTGAGGCGTCATTGCCGGACCGCCGCGAAGCGGCGTGATCCGGCAATCCATCTTGCGAATTTGCCGGATTGCCGGGTCAAGCCGGGCGATAACCAAGGAAGCAGACTTACTTCTCGACGCTCCGCGCGTAGGGATTGGCGAAGCCGCCCGACAGATCGCCACGCTCGTGTGCAGGCGCTGCTGCCTCATCGGCAGGGGCTTCGGGCTTTTTCGGTGCGAAATTGTTGGACACGGCCCGTGCATACGGGTTGTAGAAACCGCCCATGGTCTGGCCTCTTTGTGTGAGATCGGCGTCGCCCTCGGGCGAGTGCCGCATATCGTCCCGCGCGGGCGCAATGGTACGGGCGAATGGGTTAACAAACCCTCCCGCAGCCGCTGCCTGTGCCGCTTTTTGAGGCGGCGCCACCGCAGCGGAGGCCGCTTCGGTTTCCGTGCTCAGTCCGAGATAGGCGCGGGCGATCGCTGCGTCCTTCTGCATCTCCGCTGCCGTGCCGGAGGAATGGATGCGACCATTCTCCAGCACATGGACGATGTCGGCGAGCCGCAGCGACTGATGCGCATTCTGCTCGACCAGAACCACAGCCTGTCCGCCTTTCGTGATGGTGCGCAGCGTCGCGAACAATTCCTTGATCAGGCGCGGCGAAAGGCCGAGCGAGGGCTCGTCGAGCAGGAGGAATTTGGGCTCCGACATCAAGGCGCGCGCGATCGCCAGCATCTGCTGCTCGCCGCCGCTCATTGTCTTGGCGAGCTGGTTGCGCCGCTCGGCGAGCCGCGGGAAGGTCGTAAGCTGCTTTTCGAGCTGGCGCACCTCGTCGGCGCGGGCGCGCTCGGGATATGAGCCGAGCTTGAGATTGTCGATCACTGTCATGTCGCCGAACAGGCGGCGGCCTTCCGGAACGAGCGCAATGCCGGCCGCGACAATGCGGTGCGGCGGTTCGTTCTCGATCGGCTTGTCCTCGAACAGAATGCGCGCGCCGGGCTTCGCCCTTACCAGTCCGGCGATGGTCTTGAGCAGCGTCGTCTTTCCCGCGCCATTGGCACCGAGAATGACGGTGGTGCGGGCCGCCGGAATATCGATCGAGACGTCGTGCAGCGCCTCGTGCTTGCCATAGGCGACGCTGACATGTTCAAGCCGCAGCATCTTCGGCTCCGGGATCTGCTCCAAGATAGGCCTGCATCACCAGCGGATTGGAGAGCACCGCGTTCGGCGTGCCTTCGGCGATCTTCTCGCCGGCATTCAGCACCACGCACGTATCGCACAGCGCGCGGATCGCCTCCATGACATGTTCGATCATGACGATGGTGATGCCCTGCGCCTTGATCTGGCGGATCAGCGCGATGCCGACCTTCAGCTCGGTCGGGTTGAGACCGGCCAGCCACTCGTCGAGCAGCAGCAATTGCGGCCGTGTGGCAAGGGCGCGGGCGAGCTCGACCCGCTTTTGGTCGATATAGGTGAGCTGCGAGCCGAACATATGCGCCTGGCCGCCGAGGCCGACCCGCTCGATCAGCGCTTCCGCCTCGTGCGCCGCCACGGTCGGGCTCGCAGGTTCTGCGCCGAACATGCGGCCGAGCATCACGTTCTCCAGCGCGGTCATGCCGGGCAGGACGCGCACCAGCTGGAAGGTGCGGGCGATGCGGGCACGGCAGACCTCGAACGGACGGCGCCCGACCAACTCCTCGCCGCGAAAGCGGATCGAGCCGGCATCGGCGCTGAGTTCGGCGGTGATAAGGTTGAGCACGGTGGTCTTGCCCGAACCGTTCGGACCGATCAGCCCGGCAATGCTGCCGCGGGCGATCTCGAAGGAGACATCGCGGACCGCAACGAGTCCGCCGAAGGCCTTGCGCAGGCCCGACACCGACAAAAGAATCTCCTTCGATGGAACGGTCATGACGCAAACGCCCTTTCGCGCCAGCGCGCGCGCAGGCTGTACCAGTAGCGCTCGATCAGCGGCGCGATGCCGCCGGGGATAAAATACACGATCACGATGAAGCACAGGCCGAGCGCGATGCTGAAATGATGCGGAAAGGTGCCGGCGAGGAATTCCGACAGCAGCACCAGCGGGATCGCGCCGACCATGGGCCCCCAGAAACGGCTCGCGCCGCCGAGCAATGCGGCGATCAGCACCTGGAACGACCACGAATTGTTGAACGCGATGCTCGCGTCGATATACGGGTAGCGCAGTGCCAGCGCAGCGCCGACGAGCGCCATGACCGAGGCCGACAGCGCAAAGCACAGAACCTTGACATGGGTCGTGTTGATCCCGGTGTGGCGCGCGACCGTTTCGTCCTCGCCGATCGAGCGCAACGCGTAGCCAAGACGTGACTGGCTGACATACCAGCTGCCGATCACGGCAATCAGGGCCACGGCGAGCAGGGTGTAATAGATCGTGACATTCGAGACGTCGGAGAAGATGTAACGGGTCGCGGTCTTGTTGATCTTGATCTCCCAGGTATTGATGACCTGGTGGACCAGCTCGGTCAGGCCGAAGGTGAAGACCACGAAATAGACGCCGCGCAGGCGCAGCGTCGATAACCCGACCACGACCGCGACCAGAAATCCGATCGCCGCGGCGGCAAGCAGCGCAAAGCCGATCGGGATATGCACATGAGTGATCGCCAGCGTGTAGATGCCGATGCCGAAGAACGCGGCGGTGGCGAGCGAGATGTAGCGTGTCGCCCCGGAAAAGAACGACCACGCCGTCGCCAGCGCGACATTGGCGAACATCAGCAGAAGGAACGAGATGATGTAGCCGGACGCCATCGCGGGTACCAATGCGAGGATGACCGCGGCTGCGGCAAAGGCGGTGAGCGTCCCCCGGTTCTTGTCGATGAGTTCAGGCACGGGTGAACAATCCGGTCGGCCGCACCAAGAGGATCAGCATGAACAGCCCAAAGTTGATGGCAAGTGTCAGAGATGGATCAATCAGGTAGCCGCCGAGCGCCTCGACCACGCCGAGCAGGATGCCAGCGGCCAGCGTGCCGGTGACGCGGCCGACGCCCGCCATGATGACGACGATCAGCGCCTTCAGCGTGTATTCGACGCCTGACGTGGCGCTGAAGGAAACGAAGGTCGAGACCAGCATGCCGGCGGTTGCAGCGAGCGCGCCGCCCGCGGCGAAGACCAGCGCCGAATGCTTCTTCACATCGATGCCGACGAGGCCCGCCGCGACCGGATCGATGGTGATGGCGCGCAAGGCGGCGCCGATCCGCGTGTAGCGCAGGATACCGTACAGCGCGAGCGCGAGCGCCACGGCGCCGAGAAAGGCGACCAGCCGGTTGAGCGCAATGGTGGCACCAAAGATATGAACCGGCACCGAGAGATAGCTGTAGCCGCGCAGGTCGCCCGACCAGTAGACCAGGGCGAGGCCCTGAAACACGAAGAACAGCCCGAAGGTGACGAGCACGGCGTCTGCGTCGAGCGCGTCCTGGTCCGGCGCGCGCTTGATCAGCGGCACCATCATGAACTGGTAGATCAGCCAGCTCAGCGCGAAGGCAATCGGAATGCTGATGAAGACGCTGAGGAAGGGATTGAGCTTCCACAACATGATGGTGAAGAAGGCAACAAAAGCGCCGCCGACAAAAAACTCGCCGAAGGACAGGTTGAGAATGCGGGCAATGCCGTATTGCAGATTCAGGCCGAGCGCGATGAGACCATACATCCCGCCGAGCAGCAGTCCGTTGAGGAAGACTTCGAACAGGATCACCGATTACGCGTCCGTCTACGCATCCGTCAGGGTCAATCCAAGGGTCAATCCAAGGGTCAACCGAAGGGTCAATCCATTGTCATGCCCCGCCGAAACGGGGCATCCAGTCAGTCAGGCGGCAACAATCTTGACTGGATCGCCCGCTTTCGCGGGCGATGACAGTTCGTGGAAGGGCGGTGGCGGTCAGGACCAGGCCGGTTTCGGGAAGATGGGCTGCCGTGCCCCGGCCTTTTCGGCGGGGAACACGCCGACGACCTCGCCGTTCTGCCATTGACCGACGGCCCATGGATTGGTGTTGCGCTGGTCCTTGTAGGAAAGCTCGCCCCAGAGCGTCTTGAACTTGTCGCGGGCGATGACGTCGCGGATCTTCTTGCGGTCGATCTCGCCGACGGTTTCGATCGCCTGCTGCGTCACCTGAAGTGCGCCATAGACGTTGATGGCGCCGGCTTCGGACGGACGATTAAACATCGCCTGATGGGCCTTGTTGTATTCGGCCATGCCGGGTTCGTCCGGATTGAGTCCGCCATAGACCAGAATGCCGTTGACGTTGTTGTTGTATTTGCCCTTGAGGCCGGGGAACACGCCGCCGATGGCCAGATACATGATCTGCGGATTGAAGCCGACGATCTTGCATTGTTCGGGGAGCGCGAAGGTTTCCGGCGGATAGCTCATGGCGATGAAGGCGTCGGGACTCGTGGCCATCGCCTCGCGAACCAGGGGCTGCAGGTCCGATGCCGGGAACGGGTAGCCCTTGTTGAAGACGATGTCGATGCCGTTCTTCTTCGCAGCTTCCACGAATGCGGTGCTCATTTCGAGGCCGTATTCGATGTTGGGGTGAATGACCGCGGCCGTCCCCTTGATCTTTCCGCTTTTCTTCAGATCTCCGATCATTTTCGCGACCGGCTCGGTCGACTCGTTCGGCTGCGAGATATTCCAGAACGCAAACGGCCAGCGCGGACCCAGCGTGTAGGTCTTGTTGGTGGTCGCCGTCGTGTAGATCACCGGATATTCGAATTTGTTTGTGATCGGCGCCGATGCCAGGTTCATGTGGCTGGCATAGGGGCTCAGGATCATGTCCACCTTGTCCTGCTGGATCAGCCGCTCGGTGAGTTTGAGCACTTCGTCCGGCTTGCCCTGGTCGTCATAGCTGACGAATTCGATCGGCACCTTCTTGCCGAACTTCTTCAGCATGATGCCGCCGTCGTCGTTCACGCGCTTCTGCCAGAGCCGGTATTGCGAGATGCTGGTCGATTCCGCGCCCGGTCCGAGCGGGCCCGATTGCGTGATCGCATAGCCGAAGCGGATGCTGTTCGGCGCGCTCTGCGCCTGCGCATAGACTTTCGGCAAGGTAACGGCGCCGGCGAGCGCCGCGCTGCCTTTTACGAATGTTCTTCTGTCCATGGAATCCTCCCGTTGTTTCCTGCGTGGCCCAGCCGGCTTCTTTGTCCGGTCTCTCGCCGCACCGTATCTTGTTGAGCGGACATAAAGGCTACATCACCGGAAAAGGGTGTCAACGTAGCCTGCGCCCAGCCCTACTTTTTCGTAATGCGCCCGGGCCAGCGCGATATAATCGTGTACGTCGAAATGCCCGATCGAATTGCCCTGATCGTCCAGCCAGATCAGCGGCCCCTTGACGTTGAAATGGACGAGCATGGGATCGGGGTGGTGATGGGCAACGAGGGTATGGCTCTCGCCCGGCGTTTCGTAGACAAAATCCCCGGCGGTCGCGATCCAGTCGTGTTCCAGATAGCTCCACTTGCCCGACAAGGTGAAAGCAAAAACCTCATGCGGGTGGTAATGGCGATTGACCAGGCCGGGGCCGTCGGCGCGCAGGATGTCGGCCCACCGGTTCTGGCTCGGCGAGATCCAGAGTGGGCGCGACGACACGGTATCCGTGAATGGCACGTAATAGCGCCGGTCGTCAGTGGCGGCATTGGCGATGTGTACTTCGGGCTTGGCGTCCGGCTTGAACACATTTTTGATCGCCGGAATGCTGCGCCAGAACTCTTCGGCCATCTTTTGCATGAGCGTCTCCCGCAGTTTTTGTTTGCCGTCACTTTAGGCGATCCGGCTGCGACAGGTTATCGCCAACAGGACCACTTGCTTGCGCCCCGAGGACGCCGGTAGCATTGCCGGCAGGAGGAACCACCGATGAGCAGCGCGATAACGGTGCCGCAGCGCGAATGCTCCACCGATTTCGTGCCGCCGCACGAGCGGCTGGCCTTCTGGGACGAATATAACAGTTGCGAATTGGTCGGTTTGCGCTGCAGCAGTTACACTGCGCAGGGTCTGGAGGCGCGCCAGCGCAACTTTGATCTTGGTTCGCTGAAACTCGCGGATATTGCCGGCAATGCGCATGTGATCGAGCGCACACCGGACCTGCTGCGCCGCTATCCGAGAAACTCGGTATTCGTCGCTGTTGTCGAACAGGGCGAAATCTTTCTGTACCAGAGCGGGCGCTGTCTTGAGGCCCGTATGGGTGATGTACTGATTTACCCGACTTGGGAGCCGTATCTTTGCGGGTTTGCGCGGCAGGCGCGACAATTCATCGTCGATGTGCCGCAGTCTCTGAGGCTGTTCGGCGAGCGCTGGCCAAGACCCGATGGTCCGATCAAGATTGACGGTTCGATTCAGGGTGGGCGTGCGCTCGGCGGCGAGCTCGCCAAGACCCTCAAGGCGTTCGTGGCGCGCCCGCTGGTCAGCGAGGCTGAACGCATCACCGACCGGATGCACAGTTTGTGTCATGCGCTGCTGACACTGCCGCACGATCTCGACCGGATCGGTGCGTCCCCATACGTGCGGCGCCTGCGTGCCGAAGCTTTTATCGCCGAACGTCTTGGCGACGAGGCCCTCGATGCCGCCATGGTGGCGCGCCATGTCGGGCTTTCGCCGCGGCATCTGAACCGGCTGTTTGCGCAAGACGGTTGGACCGTGACGCGCTGGATTTGGGAGCAGCGACTTGCGCTCGGCTACCGGCTGCTCGCCGATCCGGCGTACCGCCGGCTTGCCATTGCAGACATCGTGCAGCGCTGCGGCTTCACCAGCGCTGCACACTTTACCTCAGCATTCAAGGCGCGCTACGGCATGACGCCGTCGGAACAGCGCGCCGCCGCTGGCGGCTGAGGGACATTGTCCCGGCCGGAACCTGCAAAACCGCGGCACCCTTAAGGCCAGAGCCCGATCCGGCTCAGCTCATGAAGCGGGCGACCGCGTCGACCGCCTCGGGTCGCTCCAGATGCACGAGGTGGCCGGCGCCCTTGTAGACCTGGATGTCGGCATTCGGGATGAACTTGCGCCAGGTTTCGGCCTGACCGGCCGGGATGATCTTGTCCTCCTCGCCCCAGATGATCTGGGTCGGCACCTTGATGCGGTGCAGATAGCGCATGAATTTGGGATCGCCCGGATGCTCCCAGAACAGCCGCGCCACTGTGGTGGCTTCGCGATAGCGCTCGCCCATGAAGTCGAGATCCGGCTTTTCCGGCAGTTTCGGCTTCAGCACGTCGAAATTGGAGACCAGCAGCCCCGGCACCGCTTCGCCCGGCACCGCAAGGATGTCGAGCATCGGGTTCTTCGGATCGATCAGGCCCGCGGGTGCGATCAGCGTCAGCTTCTTGACGCGATGGCCGTGTTCGCTTGCGAATTTTGCCGCCAGATAGCCGCCCATCGACAGCCCGACCAGATTGAACCGGTCGAGCTTGAGCATGTCGAACAGCTCGAGATAATGCATGACGTAGTCATGCATGGTGGTGAAGGTCGGATCGTCTCCGGATTCGCCGAAGCCCGGATGATACGGAACGATGACGCGGAAGCGGTCGGTCCAGCGCTCGGCGAAGTCGAAGCCGTCGACGGTGCCGGCGCCGTGGAAGAACACCAGCGGCTCGCCATGGCCCGCGGTATGCACGACGGTCTTGACGCCGTCGACGGTGAGGGTCTGACGCTCGAATTTGCTCATTCTCGTTATTCCCGTTACTCGGCAGCCATTATTCAGCGGCCATGCGTTGCGGAGACCCGGCACGCTCGCGCAGCCGCGGCATCACTTCCTCGGCGAACAGCGTCAGGTTCTTCACCGTCTTCCAGTGCGGCATATCGGCGACATGCATCACGCTGTTGATGTGGTTGGTCTTCATGCGGACCGTCCACTCGCCGATGTCGTTCGCCACCTTGTCCGGAGTGCCGACCGAGATGAAGAAGGACGACGAGATCGCCTTGAAGTCGAACCCGCCATGCATCTTGTCGGCAGTGGCGGCGCGCACCTTCAGCTGATCGACCGAGAGATAGCCGGGGGGCGCGAGATATTGCGGCACCGTGCGGGCGTAATCCTCGAAGAAGCGCTGCAGATGCGGGATATATTCCTTCTCCGCCTGCTCCTGGGTCTCCGCGACATAGACGAAGGTCAGGAGCGGGAGCTGCTCGGGCCGCATGGTGTGGCCGAAATGCGCGGCGCGCTCGCGCAACTGCTCGTTCAGCTCCTTGGCGCGCGCCTGCGTGACGAACACCGACGAATAGCCGAAGCCCAATTCGGCCGCGATCTCGATGGTTTCCGGCGAGCCGGTGCCGACGATGTAGCAGGGCGGATGCGGCCGCTGATACGGACGCGGCCACGGATTGAGGAAGCGGTAGGTATAGTGATTGCCATAATGTGTGGTCGGGCCGTCCTCGGTCCAGGCCTGCAGGATGATCTTCAGCGATTCGCGAAACTTCTCGCGCGCGGTCGCAGGGTTCACCGGGTTGGACCAGTATTCCATGCCGGTGCCGAGCGGGAAGGCGACCTCGAGGCGGCCCTTCGACATCACGTCGAGGGTTGCGTATTCCTCGGCCAGCCGGTTCGGCATCATGAAATTCGGCGGCGTCCCCCAGACGCAGATGCGCACATTCTTGGTCTGCGCGACGATCGCCGAGGCGATGATGTTCGGCGTCGCCATCAGCGAATAGACGGTGTTGTGATGCTCGTTCACCACCACCGCGTCGTAGCCGAGCTCGTCCGCCAGCACGAGTTCGCCGATATAGCGGTTGTAGAGTTCATGCCCCTTGTCGGGGTCGAAATACTTGTTCGGGAAACTCACCCAGGTGGACTTGAACTCCTTGTGGTTCTCCGGGAGGTACGAATACGGCATGAAATGCATGGCGTTGAAGCGAAGTGGCGCAGCCATCGCGGGTCTCTCCTTGGCGTGTTCCTCTTGGGACGCCCGCCGTTGCCCGGCGATGCGTACCGGGTCTTTGCGACCCGTTTCCCTCACGATCATTCTGAGATTGGGCCTTGAACGAGTCAACGGCGGCAAGACGCTGCGGCCACGCTCCGTTGCCACAGGACGAATTGAGGTTTTGCTGGCAAAACGTCGTGAGCCGTAACGAGCTGCGCAAATCTGGAGCAGCAGCCGACCGGCAGCATGAATCGGCGCGGGCGAGGAGCCCGCTACGCGGCCCACTCCAGCCCCGGTGGGCGGGCTGCGCTGACCGGCCCGTCAGGCTACCCGGCTTCCGGCCTCTGCCCATACGACGGCACCGGCGTGCCAGGCACGAGCGACACGTGGGTATGGGTCATGAACCAGGGCGCATCGATGGTTTCGCGCATCAGGGTCGCGGTGACGCGCGCCGGCCGCTCGAAATGCGAGCCGTCCCTGTGAATGCCGGTGGTGCGGGCCATTACCGCACCCATCGCCATCAGCCGGTCCGGCGAGACGACGATCTCAAGCGTCGCCAGATCGTGGCGGTAATCTGCGAGGGTCGGCCAGACCGCGCGCCATTGCTCGGCTTCCAGCGCCGCGCGCGAGGTCAGCATCTTGCCGAGCGAGCCGAAGGCGATCACGTCCTCCGTATAGAGCTCGCGGGCGCGCCTGAAATCGACATTGCCGACCAGGGTGCCCCAGCGTTCGAAAAAGGCTTCGATCGAGCGTCTGTCGTCGTCGGAAACCGGGAGGCGTTTCATCGTTGTCTCGAGGCTCGGGTATTGCGCGTCACAGCTGCATCTGCTGGCGCGCATCCGCGATGGTGACGGCCGGCAGCCGGATCACGCCCTGTTTGGTGGTGATGACGATCTGGTCTGCGGCGGTCAGTCCCTCGATGAACTGGTTGTAGCGCTGGGTCAGGGTGCCCCATCTTTTCTTGCGGTCGGTCATGCCGAAGTCGTTCTGCGTGAAATAGATCGCCGGCTTCCCGTTCTGCTCTTCGGTCCTGAGGTCGCCGTCCATGCGCCAGCGCTTTGCGCCGGTCTCGATCCGGACCCGGACCGGGCCCGTGATCTGCGGCCCTTCCGGATAGGCGAACCAGATGCTGATGGTGCGGCCTGCGCGAACCAGGAAGATCACCTTGCCGTCACTGACAAAGGACAGGTTGGCCGCATCCGCGGCGTCCTTCTCGAAGCGCCAATAGCCCTGCATCGGCACTGTCGATTGGTCGTGCTTCGATTTGTCCTGCGCGGATCCGATTGCCGGGAGCAGCACAAACGAGAAGGCGAATAGCAGCGCGGCGGCGAGGCGGGACATCCGGGTATTCCTGGGGAACAATTCTTGACCAGACGCCATATTAGCCCGTCATTGCAGGCGAAGCGAAGCAATCCCCATACCCACTCCAGTGCCTCCCGGGTTGCTTCGCCTCCCGTTCCTTGCCGTGATGGCCGGCTACAGCACGATGCTCGGATTGCGGATGCACTGGTCGCAATCGATCAGGTTGAGCTGGCGCACCGCGATCATCCACGCGCCGCCCTCTTTCACGTAGCGGTGACCGCACCAGGCATAGAGGCAGCGCGTCTCGAAGCCGCGGAACTCGGCGATCATCACGTTGGAGCGGACCATCCGCGTATCGGCGCGCCCGGCATCGAACACCTCGACATTGGTGACGAGCCGCACGGTGCGTGACTTCGGCTTCTGCGACCAGGCATAGCCGGTGCGCAGCCGGTACACCCGGTCCTCCAGCCGCCGCCGGTCGTCGAAGGTGATGGCGATCTCCTTGCGTGGATCGCCGCCATTTGGCGTCGAGGGCAGCCAGTAGACGCATTCCGGCGTGAACAGCGTCAGCCAGTCCTCCAGCCGGTCCTGGTCGAGCAACCGCGCCTCATGCTCCAGCAGGCCGCGGAACAGGTCGCGTTCGACAGGATCGTTGATGACGAAATCGTCGCGCTGCCAGTTGGAAAAATCGGAGATGATTCCCTCGTACAGCGCATCGGTGACGTAGAACGAGGTCTTGTGCGGGTCGTGCCTGACGGGTGCTTGGCTTTCTTGTGCTTGCATGATCACGGCTCCCGCTTGATCTGGACGTTCGGCTCGGTCTGCATCAGCCGCTTCCAGTACTGGATATATTCCCGCATGAACATCTCGTCGGTGGCCGGCGCCTTCAGGACGCCGTCACCGCAATCGACGATGCGGCCGGGGATATCCATGCCGCGATGCATGTAGACCCACTCATCCTCGAAGGCCGCAAGCCCGCGCTGGATCTCCTCGAAATTGGCAAGGTCGTCCACTTCGCCGAAATTCGGGAAGCCCTCCTGTGTGCGCATGCGCAGCGCATTGATCAGCGGCAGCGCGTCGCCCCAGACGCCCTCGTCGTCCACCACGGCGGTGCCGTACCAGATCGCGTTGGTCTCGCTGACGCTGAGCGGTTCGAAGACTTGCAGGTGGTTTCCGAGAATCGAAAGATTGGGAAAGATATTGATGTTTACGGGCTCCGACGAAGCGAGATCGAGCGCTTCCGGTGCCCGGTCGCCGAGGCGGCGGCGAAGCTCCGCCTCATAATGCTCCATGCCGGGATGCGGGCTCTCCACCGACCACATCGCGCCCGGTTTGATCTCCATGTTCGGTCGCTTGTCCTTGAAGTGGTGGCCGTGGCCGAAATACTTCATGTACATCGGCGCTTCGTCCGGGCGGCCCTTGTAATAGGACATGCCCTTGTCGGCCTCCGCCACCAGCCGGTTCTCCATGTCGAGCAGCGAGCGGTGCGAGAACACGACATGATAGCCGTCGCATGAATTGTCGTAGGCGAGCTTCCAGTTGCCGTTGTATTTGAGGCGATTGGCCTCGCAGATCGCGACCTTGCCGCCGGGGTGACGGTCGAGCCATTCGTCGAGCGGCCCCTTGATGCCGCCGAGATACTCCTCGAGCGGCGGCATATCCATGTTCAGCGTGCCGAAGATGAAGCCGCGATAGCTTTCAACCCGCGGAATTTGCGCAGCGTTGAAGCGGGTTTCGGCAACGTCATTGGCGTAGCCGTCCGGCCAGGGCACGTTGCGGATCGAGCCGTCATTGTTGAAGGTCCAGCCGTGATAGGGGCAGCGGAACACATTCGAGTTGCCCTTTTCCAGCCGGCACAGCGTGGTGCCGCGATGGGTGCACCGATTGTACAGCGCGCGGATTTTGCCCTTGGTGTCGCGCAGCACGATGATCGGCCGCAGGCCGAGCTTGCTCAGGACGTAGTCGTCGTTGTTCGGGATCTGGCTCTCGTGCGCGAGATAGACCCAGACCGCGCCGAAGATATGCGTCATCTCGGCGGTGAAGATCGCGGGATCGGTATAGATCAGCTGATGCACGCGGTCGCGCTGCACCAGCTGGTCGTAGTCGTAAGGCGGCGACAGATAGGCGGTGCGCGTCAGATTTGTGGTTTTTTCCAGCATGGGGTTCAGATCCTTTGCCGTGATTGTTGAGTTGCTCTGCCGGCGCCCCACACGCCGCTCATTCCCGCGAAAGCGGGAATCCAGTCTTCTTGCGTCTGAGTCCCCGCCTCCGCAGGGACGAGCGGGCGCTGCGACCTAGAAATAATCGAAATACTCATTCTGCTCCCACTCGGTCGGCTCGCCGGCCGGATCCCAGGCGGTGCCGTGTTCGCTCTTCCATTTCTCGAAGCGGCTGAGTTCGGTGCGTTTGAAGGCGAGGAAATAATTGACGAAAGTCTCGCCGAATTGTTCGCGGAACAACGCGGACGCCTCCAAGGCAGCAAGCGCATCCTGCAGAGTCTTCGGCAGCAGCGAAAAGTCAGAATTATACGGGTTCAGCTCCTGCGGACCCGGCTCGCGCTTGTTGGCGATGCCGTCGAGGCCCGAGACGATCTGCGCCGCAATATAGAGATACGGATTGGCCGACGGCTCGCCGATCCGGTTCTCGATCCGCGTCGCCGGATCGAAAGGCGCGCCGAGCACGCGCGCCATCACGCCGCGATGGTCATAGGCCCAGGTGGCGCGGTCGGGTGCCAGCGAGTTCGGCTTGTAGCGGCGGTAACCGTTCACGGTCGGCGTGGTGAAGGGCGTCGCCGCCTGTGCATGCGCCAGCAGTCCTGCGAGATACTGCATGCCGACCGGCGAGAGCGGATCGCCGGCTTTGGTCGGCATGAACATGTTCTTCTTGCCGCTTGCATCGGACAGCGACTGATGCAGATGCCAGCCGCTGGCGCAGAAGCCGGGAATCGCCGGCCGGGCCATGAAGCTTGCGAGATAGCCCATCCGGCGCGTGATCTGGCGCGTTGCGCTGCGGAACAGGATCAGATTGTCGGCCGTGGTCAGCGCATCCCTTGGCGCAAAGGTGCATTCGACCTGACCCGGTCCCCATTCGTTTTCGATCGAACGCAGCGGCAGGTCGATTGCCTCGAAATGCTCGCATAAGGCCGTCAGCACCGGCTGCATGATGTCGAAATTGGACTCAGAGTGATACGAATACCCGGTCTCGACAGGATGGGTGCGGACCGGCTTGCCCTTGATGCCGATGGCGTTGGTGTTTTCCGGCGCGATCGGATCGCCGGCGAGGCGCAGGAGATACCATTCGACTTCGAGCCCGACCGTCAGTCCGAATTTCTGCTGCTTCAGGCGCGCCAGCTGTTTCTTGAGGAGCTGCCGCGGCGAGAAGTGAAACGGGATGCCGGTGTTGAAATATTCGTCGCAGATCACCCAGCCGATGCCCGGCGCCCATGGCAGCACACGGAAGGTCGACGGATCCGGCACGATGGTGAGATTGGGCGAGCCCGTCATCTCCTCGAGCCCCATGCCGCCGCCGGGCGTGAAGGAGGCGAAGGTCCGCGCGCCCGAGGCGTCGAGCGTCGTGGTCGCGACATTGATGTTGTAGCCGCCGGTCAGTGCCGACAGGAACGCCGGGATCGTCACTTCCTTGGTGCGCGCATGGCCGTGGGTGTCGGACCAGACCAGCCGGATCAGCTTCAGCTTGTGTCTGGCGATCAGCGCCTTGAGCGCGCGCGCCTGTCGGGCCTGTTCGGCGGTCCAGAGTCCGAAGCGGTCGATAAACGGGGCAGGTTTCGTCATCTGCAGTCCGGGGCGGGAAAAACGGGGGGAGGAATCCATGGATCGGCCGGACTTTAGCGCTTTCGATGAGAGAAGCTGGAGCAATTCTGAAAAACCGCTACACTTTCTTCAAATGAATAGTTGGCGCGAATTCATATCATAAGTGACATATGTCAAAATGGCCCTGCAAACCGGCGTCCAGCCCCGTGTCCAGAGCACGTAAATCCGGTCAGACGCTGCGCCGCCGCATCCGGCTGCGCCAGCTCGAGTTGCTGGCGGCGCTCGAACAGGCGCCGACACTGAGCGCGGCAGCGCGCGAGGTGCGGCTGTCGCAGCCTGCGGCCTCGAAACTGCTCGGTTCGTTGTCCGGCGACCTGTCGATCAACCTCTTCGAGAAGGAGGGACGTTCGCTGCGGCCGACGGCAGCCGGGCGCGCGCTGATCCGCCACGCGGCGAACCTCATTGGCAATCTTGATCGGGCGCAGGCCGAGATCGAGGCCATCGAAAGCGGGCTGTCGGGCACGGTCGCGGTGGGAGCAGGCATCGGCGCTTGCTACGTGCTGATGCCCCGCGCGCTGTCGCTGCTGCTCGATCGCACACCCGATGTGATCGTGACCATGCGCGAAGGCGCGATGGAGGAGCATTTCGCGATGCTGCGCGACGGCCGGCTCGATCTGGTCATCGGCCGCGTCGAGCCGGCTCTGGTGGACCGCAATTTCGCGATGGACGAGCTTTACGATCCCGCGATTTGTATCGTCGCGGGTCCGCAGCATCCCCTGGTGCGCGGTTCGCCGGTCGGCTGGGCGAAACTGGCCGAACAGGACTGGATCCTGCCGCAGGACGGCACGCCGATGCGCGCCGGGATCGAGCGCATCTTCCGTCGCGTAAAGCGCAGGCCCGCCCGCTGCATGATCGAGTCCTCCTCGATCCAGACCAATGTCAGCCTGATGAATGCGCGCAATCTGTTGTGGGTGCTGTCGGAAGACATCACCGCCTATTTCGAGGCGCTCGGCCTTCTCAAGCGGGTTCCGGCGGAAACCATGCGCACGGCCGCCGCCCTGTCTGCGGTACGCACGCGCGGCCGCACGCTGCCGCCTGCCGCGGCGCGGCTGATCGACTGCCTCAAGGCCGCGGCACGGGAGATTTCAGTGGCGGCGCAGCTCTGACATTTCGCGGGCCTTTCGTTC
>NZ_JBKBVB010000210.1:0-3588 GCF_046289595.1 Pseudorhodoplanes sp. | reverse complement strand
ACGTCTTCGACGATCATCGCACCGAAATCACCGCCGACATACCAAGCGCCATCACGCGCGAGAGCCGGGCCAGCAAGGACGGTGGTCGACAGCGCCACTGCAATGGCGAGCTTCCGCATAAATCTTCCCCTTTCTTCTGCGTCGGATACCCGACGACAAGGACTCATTACGGTACCGGAGGTTTCGGCGCAAGCACGCTTCACCCCGCACCTGTTGCACAAAGGCCTCAGCTTGCGAAGAAGATGAACCCCCGATGATCAGGCGCACCCCAAACTCCGGGCCGCCCCTCGGGTTGCATGGGAAGATGCCGATTTGGTCAATCGATCAGGCCGTGTGTCCTCAATGCAACAATGATGATGAGACTGCCGCGCGTGCTTCAGTGTCGATTGTCGTTCCACCTGAAGGACTTGGTACCGCCGGCTGGCGGAAACCGACCACTTGCCGCCCCGCAATGACCAGTGCCGCGGCAGGAAGGCTGCCGTCGCTCCACTGGGACCCGTTCCAGTAGAGCCATACGCCGGCGGCCTTATCCCACACGCGTGTGCCCGGCTGCGGCTCGAGGAATCGCCAGCCACCGGCGGTCCACCCGGCAATGCGGTCCTCATGGCCGGTCCAGGCACCGGACGCCCCGGCAGCGACGATCCAGCACTGGCCGATCTCCGGAGTGGCTGGAGGAGCAGCGCTCGGCGGGCCTTCCACGGCGGCCTCGAGCAACAGGTCGACTGCGTTCAGCGCTTCGTTGTGAAAAACCTCCTTCTGGGCCTGTCCCGGCTGCAGCAGGGGCAAAGCGAAGCGCGCGCTCCGTTCCGTCATCGGACCTTCTCCTCGCGAGTCATGAGATGATGATGGTTGCAGGCCGCGACGCAGATTGGGTGCCGAGCTGCACGATTTCGACGGTAACCGGTCCAGGGCCGTCGGTGGCGCGCTCGCCGGCACTGTAGAAATGCGTCGGGTTCAAGACCTCGACGCTGCGTTGGCCGTTGAAGGTCAGGCGGTAACGCTCCTGCTCCTCGCCCGATGGCGTGTCGGCCCCGCTCGGCCATGTCCAGCCTTGGCGGCTTCTGCGCACCCACCGAATTTGCATGCCGCCGCTCACCGACTCAGCCGCGACATGGACCGGTGCCGGTGGCTTCAATGCTTCCCCGGTCAGGGTCAGCGTCGCTTGCGCCGGCTCATCATCGCCGACACCATATACCAGCAGCTCCACTGGAGCTCCCGCCGCGAGACCCGGCTGAAGGTCGATCTCCCTCCGCGGCGACCAGGGCTTCAAAGCTGGGCCGCAGCACCAGCGTCTCGCCGCCTACCTTCAGACCCGCTTCGCCTCGCGCGGCGTTCGCCACGCTCACAGCGCGCTCACCTCGCCCGAGCTTTCGAGGGCGAGCGTATAAGTCCGCTCGCCATTGTAATCGCCGGCATAATCAAGCCGCGTCACCAGAAAGCGCCCCCTCATCCGTTCGCCGCTCTCGAACGACAGCTCGTAATCGTCGAGCAGCCCGGTCAGCGCATTGGTCTTCACCCGCGCCTCGGCCGCTGATCCGGTGAAGATCCCGCTCCCTGCCACCGACACCGACCGAGTCCCCGCCCCGGACAGCAATTCGCGCCATCCGCCGCTGTCCTTGCTGGTGACGTTCACCGCCTCGCCGTTGACCGACAATTGCGTCGTCCGAAGCCCCGCCACGGTCGTGTAGGCAGGCGGCGCCGCTCCATCGCCGACCTTGAGCAGAAAGGCGCTTCCCTTTTCCGCGCTCATGTCCCAATCTCCTTTTTCTCAAGACTCTTACGGAGGGTGCTGCCATGTCCTCTGTCTTCATCGCCCTGCTTGTCCTCGGCACGGGCAACGGCGCCGCGCTTCAGGTCAACGACCCTTCCGCGGCGGCTCGAAACGCCTACACCCAATGTCTGCGCCAATTCATGCAACGCAGCCTCGACGACCGGATGTCGCTCAATGATTTCCGCACCGCGTTGCCCCAGCAATGCGCGCAGCAGGAGCAAGCTTTCCGCCAGGCGCTGATCGCACGCGAAGCATCGTTCCGCACACCTCGCGCCGAGGCCGAGGAAACGGCAACGATGGAAGTCGACGACGCCCGCGCCAACTTCATCCAGCTGTTCGAGAACAATCAGCCGAGCTGACTTGCGCGAAGCCGCGCTACGCCACGTCCCACCATCCTAATCGGGTGCGATGTCCCGCATCATTCGCGCCCGATACTCCGCGACAGCCGTCCATTTGGACGCCGTCTCGCGCAACACGCGCGACCGCAACATCACCAGGTTCGCCAGCGTCCAGCCGCCCAGGTCCGGTCCGACCGTCGCAATCGCCGCCCGAACTCTCTCGCCCAAAATGCGCGCGCGCCCCGGCGCCCCGCCGCCGCAGGTCAGCACCGCCGCGAAGCGCACCTCCGCGCCCTCGCCGCCCTTGAAGCCCCAGTCCGTCTCCGGCCCGATATCGACCATCACAGCGGCGTCTCCCGCCTGGAGCGGCACCCCGTCCGACACCTGGCTGAAACCCGGCGCGTCCCGTAGCGCGGTCAGGAGGTTCGCCACGAGCGCGCTCGCCGCGCCTTGCTCACCGTTCATCACGCGTCTCCGTCACTAACCATCGCAGGTGCGGATCGAGGGCGAACCGCCGGCCGAGCCGCCGACCGACGAGCACGATCCCGTGGCCTTCTTCCACCACCTGCACGCCCTGCGGCGCCAACTCCTTCAGTTTCGCCGCCACCCGTCCGCGGCGGATCGCTGCCCGGCGCGCGGCAATCTCCGCCGCGCGCGCCGCCAACTTTTCGAACATCATCCGAGCCGCATGCGGCGCCACGGCCGCCACAAGGCCGTGACGCACGCCGGTGGCGGTGAGGCCGTTCCGCTACGCTCGGCGTAGAGATGGGCCGCCAGCCGCACGATCCCCTGCCGCAGCGGCTCCGGCAGTCCATTCCAGTCGCCGGCAAGGCCGGCGGTGTAGCGCACCGATGCCCGCCGTTCCGAGCTCGGCACGCGAACCCATCCGTCGCCGGCGGCGTCGATGTCGATCCGGTAGGTGTCCGCCGCCAGCAACGTTTCCGCGCCGTCATTCGCCACGGCGGCCACGGCCTCGATCGCCTGCACCGGTCTCGCTTCAAGCCGCCGCCACGACCCCGGCACGACTATCTCACGCACCTCGCGCGTCATCAGCGGCAACCCGGTAAAGGCCTCGCAGGCCGCACTAGCGCTCCGAACGAACCCGGCGATCAGCGCATCTTCCTCGCTCGTCGCCACCCGCAGGAACGCATTGACCTCGTCGAGCGCCACCGCCGCGGGCGGCGCTTCCATAGCCACCAGCCCCATCACCGGTCCTCCACGCGTAACGTGATCGACCGCTCATCCACCCGCTCGTCGGAAAGGGTAATGCGATTCACCAAGCTGTAGACATGTCCCGCGATGCCGCCGCTCAGCGTCGCGGTTGACCGCGCCATCGCCTCGGAATTCATCACCTGACCGCCCACCCGACGCGTCGC
Organism: Pseudorhodoplanes sp.; assembly: GCF_046289595.1. Lineage (GTDB taxonomy): Bacteria > Pseudomonadota > Alphaproteobacteria > Rhizobiales > Xanthobacteraceae > Pseudorhodoplanes. The sequence continues at coordinate 103 of NZ_JBKBVB010000210.1, read as the reverse complement.
GTAATGGACGAACGGCTTGTTGGTGAACGGATCGCGCAGGATCTGCGTCTCCGCCCGCTCGGCGATCAGATAGCCCGCCTTGAAGTTGCCGAAAGCGATCGAC
>NZ_JBKBVB010000072.1:0-22875 GCF_046289595.1 Pseudorhodoplanes sp. | reverse complement strand
AACTTGGCGGCGATCGCCGCCTTCAGCTCCGGGATGCCATCGACGGCGGTATATTTGGCCGCCTTGCCTGCCTCGATCGCCTTGATGGCCGCCGCCTTGATATTCGCCGGCGTGTCAAAGTCGGGCTCGCCGGCCCCGAGCCCGATCACGTCGCGGCCCGCCGCTTTCAGCGCGCGCGCCTTGTCGGTCACCGCGATGGTGGCGGACGGCTTGATGCGGGCGAGCGCGTCGGCGAGGAAGGCCATGACAAATGTCTCCGGAGGCAGGGCTTTCTGGTTCAATTCCAGGGGATTGCGCAGGCTTGGTAATGCCCTATTTGCTGCGCCGCAAGCAACATTCGGTGATCGGACCATTCAGGAAAGCGATCGCCGGCAGAACCGCCGCACGTTCGACGGCCCGGAGGGGCCCGCCAACGTGACCGCGTAGAGAACCACGCGCCTGTCGTCTCCCGGCGTTCAGATGATTTTGCACCGCAAAGGCATCGGCAGTTTGAAGTGATTACAGCGAACACAAAACATTTTTTTCGCTGCAGTGCATTGTCACGCAATGAACGTCACTTTGTGATGACTTGCCGCAGCGCGGCCTTGCAATGGCCGGGCTTTTCCTCTTGTGTCCGCCGCGCCATGTTGCGCTAGTGTTGTGGTTCATTCTCGCGGCCAGTCATCCAAGACCGGCCATCCAGGCAAATGGATGAATCGACGACACCAGAAGCAAGTAAGGCGCTAGTCTACTTTAAATCCGACGTTCGTTCCCGGGGTCGCAGGAAAGTTCAGCGAATTTCGGATTGGGGAGGCTAGCATGGGGACCACGGCTGTTAACGGACGTTGTCGTTAACGGAAGTCATGGAGCCACGGATGTACACGCTCTATTCGATGCAGCGTTCCGGCAATTGCTACAAGGTGCGCCTTGCGCTGGCGCAGCTGGAGATTCCCCATGCGCTGGTCGAGATCGATATTCTCAAAGGCGAAACGCATACCCCGGATTTTCTTGCGAAGAATCCGAACGGCCAGATTCCCCTCCTCGAAGTCGAACCCGGCCGCTATCTCGCCGAATCGAACGCGATCCTCTGGTATCTGGTGGAAGGCACGCATCTCGCCGGCGAGACGCCGCTCGAACACGCCCGCGTGCTGCAATGGATGTTCTTCGAGCAGCACGCCATCGTGCCGAATATCGGGGCGGCGTATTTCTGGCTGTGCCTGGTCAAGGGCGGCCGCGAATTGCAGCAGCATGCGCTCGACGACTGGATGGAGGAAGGCCAGCGTTCGCTGAACCTGCTCGACAAGCATTTTGCGCGCAATCGCTTCGCCGCCGGCGCGAATTATTCGGTGGCCGACATCACGCTGTATTCCTACACGCATCTGGCCGAGCAATGCGATTTCGACCTGCGCCCCTTCGCGGCCTTGCGCGAATGGCATGCGCGCGTCGCCGCCGAGCCTCTCCATGTCGCGATGGACCACCGCGCCGCACCGCTGCGCGTGGCGGCCGAATAGAGCCGGGTCGGGGGCGTCCAGGCCGACAGCGTTAACGAGTCGTTAACGCTTTGTCATCAAATCGCCATAAGAGCTGACGGCTTGCGCCGCTTTCCGGCCGGAGCGCGGCCCCCATCCAACACGATGGTGCCTCCGGGACGATTTGCTGATTCGCGCGTTCGGAGCCGCCGCAATGTCCAGGGAACGGGTCGCCGGGATCGGGTTCAAACACCCGGATCGCAACGACCGGCCGTTGACGAAACGCAAGCTCGCCGTTGCCCATCTCCTTATGGCTGCGGCGCTGGTCATCTGCATTCTGGTTGCACTCACCGCGGTCGCCATCGGCACGGCGCGCGCCGATACCCTCGGCGCCCTTGCCTCCGGCGACGAAGGCGTTGCGGCGATCGCACTTTTCTTGGGTCTTATGCTGGCGGCGACCGGCAGCATCGTCGCCTCGGTCATTCGGCGGGCCTAAGCCGGCCTTCACCAGCGCGCGGCCTGATGCATTGCGGCATTCCGGCGCTCTACCGGAACACGGCACGCGGCCCTGGTGTTTAGGCCGGAATAGGTTGGAGGATCACCCGATGAGAGCCCTCGGAATTGCCGCACTTGTTGCAGCCGCAGCCTGCCCCGCACAGGCGCAGCAAGTCTTCAAAACCGACCTCGGCGATGTCCGCGTCGACACGGTGGCTTCGGGCTTGTCCAACCCATGGGGACTGGCTTTCCTTCCCGACGGCCGCATGCTGGTGACCGAACGGCCGGGACGCATCCGGATCGCAACAAAAGACGGCAAGCTGTCGCCGCCGCTCGACGGCGTGCCCAACGTGTTCGCGCAGAACCAGGGCGGCATGCTGGACATCCTCGTCGACCGCGATTTCGCCAACAACAACACTATCTATTTCTGCTACGCGGACCCGGTCGAGGGCGGCGCGCAGACCTCGCTTGCGCGCGCCAGACTCGATGCCGGCGAGACTCCGCGGCTGACCGAGGTGAAGCGCCTCTTCCAGCAGGAAGGCCCACCGTCGCGCGGCCTGCATTTCGGCTGCCGCATCGTCCAGGCCCGCGACGGCAATCTGTTCCTGACCACCGGCGATCATGGCTTTGCATCGAAGAGCGCGCAGACTCTCGACAATCACATCGGCAAGGTCATCCGCGTCACGCCCGACGGCTCGGCGCCAAAGGACAATCCATTCGCCGGACGGGCCGGCGCAAAACCGGAAATCTGGAGTTACGGCCATCGCAACAGCCAGGGCGCAACGCTGCATCCGCAAACCGGCAAGCTCTGGATGCACGAGCACGGCCCGCAGGGCGGCGACGAACTCAACATTCCGGAAGCCGGCAAGAATTACGGCTGGCCGGTGATCGGCTATGGCGTGCATTATGGCGGCGCCAAGATCCATGAGGGCACGCACAAGGAAGGCATGGAGCAGCCGGTCCGGCAATGGACGCCGGTGATCGCGCCGTCCGGAATGACCGTCTATACCGGCGACCTGTTCCCGCAATGGAAAGGCAACGTCTTCATCGGCGGAATGCGTCCGCCGCTTTTGGTGCGGCTCGAACTCGACGGCGAGAAAGTCACGCGCGAAGAACGAATGCTGCGCCAGCTCAACGAGCGTATCCGCGATGTGCGCACCGGGCCGGACGGCGCGCTCTATCTTCTCACCGACAATGCAGCCGGACGCATTCTGCGGGTGACGCCTGCGAAATAATCACCATTCGTGGAAGACGAAAAACGCGCCGACCGCAATGAAGGCGAAGCCGACGGCGTAATTCCAGGTGAACGGCTCCTTCAGATAGACCACCGAGAACACCGCGAACACGATCAGGGTGATGACCTCCTGAATCGTCTTGAGCTGCGCGGTCGTATAGACCGCGCTCCCCCAGCGGTTCGCGGGCACCGCCATACAATATTCCACAAAAGCGATGCCCCAGGCGGCGACGATCACGAGCAGCAACGGCTGCTCCTTGAAGCGCAGATGGCCGTACCAGGCGAGAGTCATGAAGACGTTGGAGCCGAGCAGCAGAAGGATCGGCAGGACGTAAGGAGAGGCGATTGACATGCGGCGACCGGTTGGCGTGATGGATTTGACGGTTCTAGCACTGATCTCCTGTCGATTCGCCGTCATGCGCTGACGCGAAAATGATCATTTCGGTGCCGTAACGCGGTCGTAATTCCGTGGCCAAGGCTTTAGAATCCGCCGCAATGTCCCGGAGAATCACGATGCGTCTGATCATCGCTGCCGCTGCAGCCCTTCTGATTGCCGCGCCGTCCCTTGCTCAGGCCCAGCAAAAGCAGCCGCCGCAGAAGGGCCCGCCTCCGGCTCCGGCCGCCAAGCCCTATACGCCGATTGCGGTCAATATCCCGCCGCCGATCAACGATCCGAGCTTTGAGGAATTCCGCAAGCAGGTCAGTGAAGCCGCTGCCAAGAAGGATCGCGCAGGTCTCACCAGGCTGGTCGTTCAGCAGGGCTTTTTCTGGGAAGGCGAAAACGGCGACCAGGCCGACAAGAAAAAATCCGGCTTCGACAATTTCGCGGCGGCGATCGGGTTGACCGGCAAACAGCCGGTCGGCTGGGACATCTTGCTGGGTTATGCCGGAGACCCGACCGCGACCCCCTATCCGGGCAAGCAAGGCGTCATCTGCGGGCCCGCAGACCCGGAATTCGACGAAAAGCAGCTGGAAGAGGTTGCCAAAGCCACCGGAACCGATCCGGGCGATTTCGCCTATCCCTTGGACGAAACCATCGAAGTACGCAGCGCGCCGCGCGCAGATGCCCCCGTCTCCGAAAAGCTCGGTATGGTCCTGATCCGCATCATGCCCGACCCGAAGCAGCCTGCACCCAAGCCCGACCAGGTGCCGATGGTGCGGGTGGTCACCCCCTCCGGCAAGGTCGGTTATATTTCCGCGGACGTTCTGGCACCCCTCGGAAATGACCAGATTTGTTATGTGAAATCTGCCGATGGCTGGAAGATCACAGGCTACATCGGTGCCGGGCCGGGGCAACAATAGCGCAAATCCGGCGTGTTGGCACAGGCAGACCTTACCATCACACCGCTATCGACCCGCCGCTCAAGCGGTATTGAGCGGTGGCAGGATTGAATTTCGCCACATATTACGTTCAGAGTTCCGGCAAATTTAAATGATCGGGGAGCCCTGTTTTTCACCATGAGATGGACGCGCTTGCTGGCCGTTGCCGGCGTTGCTTTTGCCTGCTCTCTGCCTGCGCCCGTGATCGGACAAGGCTCCATTCCGTCGCCGACGATCCGCGACCGCGATCCGGGCGTCGATGGCAATCAGGGCTTCACTCTGCCCTATGAATTCCGCCGGCAGGCGGTGTTCTATCGGACCCATGAAGCACCCGGCACGATCATCGTGAACACGCATGATCGCTTCCTCTATCTCGTGCAGGGCGACAATCGCGCGATCCGTTACGGGGTCGGCGTCGGCCGCGACGGCTTCCAGTGGGGCGGGGTCCATCGGATCACCCGCAAGCAGGAATGGCCGGACTGGACGCCGCCGCCGGAAATGATCCAGCGCCAGCCCTACCTGCCGCGCTTCATGGCCGGCGGTCCGGGTAATCCGATGGGTGCACGCGCCCTGTATATCGGCAACACGGTCTATCGCGTGCACGGCACCAACGCTCCGGAGACGATTGGCCATTCGGTCTCGTCGGGCTGCTTCCGGCTGGTGAACAGCGAGATCGAGGATCTTTACGAACGCGTGCCGGTCGGCACCAAGATCGTGGTCCAGCATCGCTGAACGCAAGTCCGCTTGCCGCGGTGACGCAACGATGCGGCCGGCGAAAGCCGGCCGTTTTGCTTTTTCAGCGCGCGACGGGCGCGGACCCATCTTGGCCATGCGGACAATTCGAACGATTGCGTTTTCTCTGCGGTCACGCTTCCGGCGGATCGGTGGCGCGCCTTAAGCGCGCTTAAGGGCCCGCATGGGTATGGGCATGCTTCCGAATGTGTTTCGGATCATGCCCATGGTCACGCACCTTTTGAGATCCATCCTGCCGCATCGTCCCGCTGCAACGCCAAGGCTTGTCGCAGGCCTTGCCGCCGGCGCAGTCCTGTTCGCCGCGGGTCTGATTGCCATGTCGGCGGCACTCCGCGATCCAGCCGCCGACAGCGCAGCGATAACCGGAACCCTCGCGCAAACCGCAGCCGCTCCCACAACTGACGGTCGCGCGGTGTCCGAACCTGGGCCGGATGAGGACTCTATCCGCATGTCCGGTCCGATCGTCAGCCAGATTAATCCGGATTGTGCGCTGCTAGCGCGTGAAAGGCTGATGTCCGCACTGACCAACTACTATCTGCAGCGCCGCCTGCGTCCCGGCGCGACGTCGGACGACGCGGTCGAAACATCATCCCTGACCGGCGTGCTCGCAGGCCCCGGCGATCCCGCCGCCACGCCACCGGACTCGTCCTGCCGCGCCTAGACCGGGCCGCCCGGAACAGCGTCGGCGGTATGGCCTTGCTCTCGACATGATACGGCTCTAACTGCCGTTCCAATCCGATCACCTTGCGACCGGCAGGCGGCGTCGCGACGCCGCCTTTGCCGTGTTTGGACGTGTCATGTTCACGTGGTTCGAACGCGCCTTGCAGCCGACAATGCTGCCGGACAATCCGGAGCCGCCGCCGACGCTTCTTGCCTTCTACTGGCACTTTGCGCGCCAGGCGAAGGGCCTGTTCATCGCGCTGTTCGTATCCGGTTTCATCGTTGCCCTGCTCGACGTGACGATCCCGGTTTTCATCGGCCGCGTTGTGACGCTGGTGACCGCGAGCGATCCCGCCACGCTGTTCGCGCAGTCGTGGCACATCCTCCTCGGCATGGCGGCGGTGCTGATCGTGCTGCGGCCGCTGGCGCTCACCGTGCAGAACATGGTCGCCAACCAGGCCATCGCCGCCAACCTGACCAACCTGATCCGCTGGCAAAGCCATTGGCATGTGGTGCGGCAGAGCTGGGCCTTTTTCCAGAACGACTTCGCCGGCCGCATCGCCAACAAGGTGATGCAGACCGGGCCGGCGATCCGCCAGAGCCTGGTCTCGATGATCACGGCGGTCTGGTACATCCTGGTCTATGGCACCAGCGCGATGCTGCTGCTGGCATCCGCCGATCCCTGGCTCGCCTTGCCGATCCTGGTCTGGTTCGTGGGCTATCCGGTCCTGCTCTGGGTGTTCGTGCCGCGCATGCGCGACCGCTCGCTCGAAGTGTCGGAAGCGCGCTCGCTTGTCACCGGACGGGTGGTCGACACCTATACCAACATCCTGACGCTGAAGCTGTTCGCGCGCGCCCGCGAGGAGGACGCCTATGTCCGCGACTCGATCGAGATGCATACCGGGCATTTCCATGCCTCGCTGCGGCTCAACACGCTGTTCACGCTGACGCTGTCGACGCTGAATGCCGTGATGGTGGTCGCGGTGGCCGGCCTGTCGATCTATCTGTGGACGCAGGGCACGGTGCAGGTCGGCACGGTGGCCATGGCGCTGCCGCTTGCCTGGCAGATCGTCAACATGGCCGGCTGGGTCGCCTATCAGATCACCGACATTTTCGAGAATATCGGCGTGGTGCAGGAAGGCATGCGCGCCATCGCCCGGCCGCTCGGCCTCACCGACAAGCCCGGCGCAAAGGAACTCAAGGTCACGCGCGGCGAAATCGCGTTTCAGGACATTCGCTTCGGCTATGGCAGCGAGAAAGGCCTGATTGAAGACCTCTCGCTGACCGTGAAGCCCGGGGAGAAGATCGGCCTCGTCGGCCGTTCCGGCGCCGGCAAGTCGACGCTGGTCAACCTGCTCTTGCGCTTCTTCGAGCTGGAGAACGGCCGCATCCTGATCGACGGGCAGGATATCGCGCTGGTGACGCAGGAATCGCTGCGCACGCAGGTTTCCGTGGTTACGCAGGATACCTCGCTGCTGCATCGCTCGATCCGCGACAATATCCGCTATGGGCGGCCGTCCGCGTCCGACGAGGAGGTGGTCGCCGCTGCCAAGCTGGCGCAGGCCCACGATTTCATCGTCGGTCTGGAAGACTGGCGGCACCGGCGCGGCTATGACGCGCAAGTCGGCGAACGCGGTGTCAAGCTGTCTGGCGGCCAGCGCCAGCGAGTGGCGATCGCACGCGTGATCCTGAAGAATGCGCCGATCCTCGTTTTGGACGAAGCGACCTCCGCGCTCGATTCAGAGGTGGAAGCGGCAATCCAGTCGAGTCTCGACGAACTGATGAAGGGCAAGACCGTGATCGCCATCGCGCACCGGCTCTCGACCATCGCGCGTATGGACCGGCTCGTGATCCTCGACAAGGGCCGGATCGTCGAGCAAGGCACGCATGACGAATTGCTGGCGGCCGACGGGCATTATGCCGCGCTGTGGCAGCGTCAGTCCGGCGGCTTCATCGACGCGCCGGACGTGCCCGGTCTCGCCGCCGCGGAGTAGGTTGCACGGCGCGCATATCGTCGCATGGCCTGTGCGTGCTGGCCTTCCCCTCGCAACACGAGAGGCCCAATGCGCATGACGTGCGTTGCCGCACGTCACTTGCAGAGATCGGCCGCGATCTTGTCGCCGACCGCGATCAGCCCGGTCAGGGTTCCGGCGGCGACCTTTCCAAATCCGGGCAGCAGCAGCACCAGGGTTGCGAGCGCCGTCAGGATCGGCTTGGCCGCGGGCCAGAGCTTGCAGAAGTCCTGCGGCACCCCCCTGGCCGTCGCCGTCAGCGCGGCAGGAGCCGGTCCCTCCGCGGTCGCCTCCCGGTAAGACGTCATAATGATCTCGGCCGCCGCCTTTGAATCGATCGCCATGTTCCCTCCCGCAGAGTGAAAAGCCCAAGCACCAAAGCCAGTGTATGCACGCATAGATTGCAGTCAATAAAAATTACACTCAAACGGACAAAGGCTCGCTTGGGTAGCGCCGTTGCACCCGCGCCACGCGCGTGGTTGCCATGCAAGGCCGGTCGCGCGGTTGCGGCAACGTCATGCATCGCGCATATAACGCCTCGTCCGAGTCATCCGCGTCAGCCGCCTCGGATCATCGCTACATCGCGAGCCGCCTCGGCTGCCGATCGGCAGCCACCCGTTTCGGGGCGCGCGCACGTTCGGCGCACGAAGATGGAGAAAAACAATGGCGCGCAAACCGACCAAACGCAGCGAATTCGTGCTGTTCGACGTGATCTATGAGGACGGCAGCCAGCGGTCCAATCGCCGTGTGCCGGCTGAAGAACTCGGTGGGCTCGACGGGGATGCCCCGGCGCGGCATATCATCGAACAGCAGGATCGCGAGATCGCCGAGAAATCCGGCCAGATCCCCTTGCAAATCAAATCGCTGCACCGCTCCGGCGCAAAGCTTCCGGAAAAGGAATGGAAGCGTCAGCGCGCCTAGCGCATTGCTGTCGTCAAACTGTCGCAGAGAAAAATTAGCCCTCGCGTTCTGCATCCCAGACCGGAACATAACGCGATGAACCGGCCCGAACAGCCACCGGTCGAGTCGACACCGGCGTCAGGCATCATCTCCGCCTTCCAATTCGATGCCGACGGCAAGGCGCGCAGCCTGCAGTCCGGCGAAGTGACCGCGGCCCTGAGCAACCCGTCTGGCTTTGTCTGGGTCCATCTGTCGCGCGCCGATATCCGCTGCCGCAACTGGGTGGAATTTCATGCGCCGCTGACGGAGGTGGTGCGGGAGATCCTACTCAGCGACGAGGACCATCAGCGCGTCGAGGTCTATGGCCGGGAAATTGTCGGCGTCATTCCCGAACTGCATCTCGAATTCGACAACCCGACCGAAGAGCTGACGCGGCTGCGTTTTGCGCTCGCCGACCGGCTTCTGGTCACCATGCGGCGCATTCCGCTTCGCTCGGTGGAGAATGTCAGGCGCGCGATCGCAGCCGGCACCCTGTACATGACGCCAATCGAGGTCCTCGACGCCATCATCGATCATTTCGCCGATGTGATCGGCAAGCTCGCCGAGCGCATCGGCAACGACCTTGACGCCGTCGAGGAGCGTATCGCGCACGGGCCGCGCGGCAACGAATCCCTGCTCATCGCACGCGCGCGCAGCCAGTCGATCCGGGTCCATCGCCAGCTCTCCCAGATGCGCAGTTTGTTTCACCGGCTGGAGCTGCGGGTCATCGGGCCGCTGCCGGAACTGGCCGCACCGGTCCAATCGTTGGCGCAGAAGATCGACGATTTCGACCACTCGGTGGCCGGTATCCATGACCGAGCCCGCCTGCTGCAGGAGGAACTGGCCGGCCGCATGGCGGAGCTGACCAACCGGCGCCTGCTGACGCTGTCGATCCTGACCGCCGGCATCCTGCCGCCGACCCTGGTAACCGGCTTCTTCGGCATGAATACCAAGGACCTGCCGTTCCTGGATACGCCGGGCGGCACCTGGTACGCACTGGCGCTTGCCGCCGGCGCCGCCACGCTCACCTATTTCGCCATCCAGCGCATGCGCGCGCTCTGACCGGCGCCATTCCCATTTCCTTGCGCCTGCGATAGCGTCGCGCGCCGGCAACGACCGGCTGACACGCGCGCAGCTCAGGAAACCGCCGCGTTATGTCCGCCCGATGAAAAGAACGCCCCTCACCCGCCGCACCATTCTCTCCGGCAGCGCTGCCGCAGCGTCTGCACTTGCAGCTCTTGCCGCACCTGCCGGCGCGCAGGCCGCGCCGCGCAGCTTCGTCCTGGTGCATGGCGCCTGGCATGGCGGCTGGTGCTGGCGGCGGGTAGCAGACCGGCTCGAACGGCAGGGTCACAAGGTCTATGCACCCTCGCTCACCGGCCTCGGCGACCGCTCGCATCTGATCCGCACCCGGCCGACGGTCACCACCCATATCGACGACATCGCCAATATCATCCGCTTCGAGGATCTGCAGCGCGTGATTCTGGTCGGCCATTCCTATGGCGGCATCGTCATCTCCGGCGTCGCCGAAAAGGCGGAGAAGCAGATCGCCTCGATCGTCTTCCTCGACGCTTTCGTACCGGAGAACGGCGCCACCATCATGAGCATGTCGCGGCAAGGCCTGCGCGACAGCGTCAATGCTGCGATCAAGCGCGGCGAGTTCGGCATCCCTCCCGCCAGCGCCGCCTATTTCAATGTCAACGAACGGGACCGCGCCTTTGTCGATCGCAAATGCACGCCGCAGCCGATCGGCACCTATAACGATCCCGTCAAGCTGACCGGCGCCCGCGAGAAGATCGCGAAGAAGACCTATATCCGCGCCAAAGGCTTCAATTCGGCCGGCTTCGACGCCATCGCCGCCCGGCTGCGCGCCGATCCGGGCTGGCATGTTCACGACATGCCCTGCGGTCACGATGCCATGATCGATATGCCCGATCGCCTGACCGAACTGCTGCTCGCAGCAGCCTGATCCCTACATTTCGATTTAAACTTTAGCGCAAATATTCTCATGCTCTTTGCAACGCCACCGGCGGGGCACACGATTGCCGCCGAGGCTCCGCAATCGCGTTAAGACATGCGCAACGCGAAAGGTCGCATATGCACGCAGGAATGCAGAAAGCTTGAGTGAAATCTTGCGCTTCTGCCGGCGCATGGCGGACTGAACGATGAAAGTCATCAAGGAACCTCGGCAGAAGCGGTCTTCCGACGCATTCAAGAGCACGAGTCCCCTGCCGATCGTGCTCGCAGCCATTGTCGCGTTCGTAATAGGGATGATGGGCGCGGTGGGGATGGTCCAGGCGCCAAAGCTGTTTCCGCGACACAGTGAACCCGTCAACGCAAGCCGGCTGGACGTCAAATCGGCGGACCGGCCGGCATCGCAACCGCCTTCCTGCGAAACGGCTGCGCGGTGCGACAAAGCCAACTGAAGGTGATGCGGAGCGGGCCGCTAACCCACAACCCGATCCGCGACCGCCGCGCCGCCGATGTCGCAGGCGGCGTGACGGCCGAACCAGCGATATCGGTTGCGCGCGATGATGGAATACAGCCAGTCGCGGACCGGCTTCGGCACGATGCGAAACGCGCGCACCCAGCCATAGCCCGGCAAGCGCGACAGCGCAGCAATCGCGGAATCCGAGTGCAGGTTCGCCGTGCCGTCGATCAGCACCACATTGCTTTGCGGGTCATCGGGATCGATGCAATGCTTCAGCGCCAGCGCACGCCCATAGGCGCTCTGGATTGGGGTGAAGAGGAACACGCGGTCGTTGTCGCGGCTGGCGACGAACCGCATCCAGCGCGAGCACAACACACACACGCCGTCATACAGAATAAGCCCGCGCCCGCCGGGCTCGCCGATATTGGACAGTTGCGGATCGCCCGGCGCGATCATCGGCATTTTTCCTTTGGCGCGCGGCCGGACGCAAAACCGGTCTCCACTTTCCTCCGCCGCACTCTGCCTCACCTGTTATCTGAAATCGCGAGCGCCACCATCATCAGCACGATGGCGGGACCGGTCTTGACCAGCGCGCCGAGCGGCTCGGTCCAGAGCGCCGGCGTCAGCACTGCCGTGCCGAGCATATAGCCGACGGCCACCACAATGCCTGCGACAAGGCCGGTCCGGTGCGTCCTGCGGACCGCGATCAGAAGCCCGACCGCGATATCCGTCAGGCTCGACGTGATGACAAAGGCATGCGACTGGCCGCCCGGAAAGCCAAAGCGCTCCATCATCTCCAGCGCATCGCCATAAGCGACCGTAATCGCGATCAGTCCGGACACGCACCAGAACACGACGAGCGTTGCGACGATCAGCGCCTTCAGCAGATAAAGCCGGGCGAACCAGCGGTTCTCCACCGTCGCCGGCCGCTCCCGCAGCAGCGCGTCGAGTCCGCGCGGCGAAATCCCGGTATCCGCCATCCAGCGCGCCGGATCGCCGGTCACGCCGCGCCGCAATTCGGCCATGGCGGTCGAACGCAGCGGCGGCGACCAGCCGAGCCAGGACGAGAGATCGCCGGCCCGCGCCCCGAGATCGATCGCAAAACCCGGCACGCGCACCCGCCATCGCCAGATATCGCCGAGCCAGTTGCGCAGCTGCGCCAGCACGCTCTGCATGTTATTCGGCTCGGGATGCATCAGGTCGTAGATCGCGGCATAAGGCTGACCCGGCGTCCAGCCTTGCGCGATGCGCGCCGCCGTCTCGGCAATGTCCTCGACCGCGACATAGCGGAGCGGCCGTTCGGCGAGATCGCGCGGCAGATCGATCGGCAGCGCCGCCAGTGCGCGCAGCATCGCACTGCCGCCATAGGGGGCGGGGGCCATTACGAAGCCGGGACGCAGGATCGCATGCGGCAACCCGGAGTCGATGATCAGCCCGTCGGCGCGCCGCTTGCTCTGCGCGAAGGGCGTGATGTCGGCGCCGTGTTCGCCTGGAATCGAAACATGGATGAGCAGCACCGGGCGTCCGGCCGCGCACAACGCCGCGATCAGCCGCTCGACAAAACCGTCATGCGCCTCATGCGTGGAGCTGCCTGGCTGGTCCTGCAGCACGCCGATGCAGTTCAGCACCACATCCGCGCCGCTTTGTGCGATCAAGTCTCGCAGCCTACCAACATCGAGGCTCGCAATCGCCGTCTCGCACGCCGCCTCCCCGAACAGATCGCGCTGCGCCGCCGAAAACCGCCGCGCCGCCGCGGTCACCTTGATCCCGCGCCGGATCAGATCGGCGGCGACGAATTGACCGATCAGCCCGCCCGCGCCAAGGACCAGGACACCGCCCATCGGCTCACCACATCGTCTCTTTAGCGCGCTGCGGCCACGCCCGGTCATAGGCTTCGCCGCCGACCCGGGCATCGGTGATGGCGGAAAGGATTTGCCCCGCACTCGGCAGCGTCTTCGGATCGACGTGGCGATGCGGATTCCAGAGATCGGAGCGGATCAGCGCCCGGGCACACTGGAAATAGACCGATTGCACCGCAATCGCGAGCACGCTGCGCGGCGGCTTGCCCTCCATTTTGAAACTGTCGAGCAGGTCCGCTGCGATGGAAATCTGCGCCGTGCCGTTCACGCGCAGGGTCACGCCCGAGCCCGGAACGAGGAACAGCAGCGCCACCCGCGGGACGGCGACGATGTTTCTCAGCGAATCGATGCGGTTGTTGCCATGCCGGTCCGGCAGCATCAGGGTGCGCGGATCGACGATGCGCACGAAGCCAGGCTTATCGCCGCGCGGCGAACAATCGAGCCCTTCCGGCCCCGCAGTCGCCAGCACGGCAAAGGGCGACGCCGCGATATAGCGGGCATATTCGGGCGTTACGTAATCGGTTTCCTTGACCAGCGACGGCTCCGCCGGCACCCCATAAATCGCCTCAAGCTGTTCGACCGTGCTGACCGTGGTCATGGAGCCTCCGCCGCTACGACGAAGGAGGTAGCACGCAAGTGACGCGCGCGGAATATGCCGATGGCGCAAATACGGCGTCACGCACCGCATTTGCGGACCATGCTCATAGCCCGAACGGATAAGTATCCGGCATACCCTCGAGCTCGTGCGTGGCGAAGGGCTGCACCGGCGAGGTCCGGTCGATCCAGATATACTCGTCGAACTGCTTCGGCAACACCGCCTGGAAATAGTGGCTCGCGCGTTCGCTTTGCGGCCGGTAGATCACGCCAATGGCGCGCTGCAGGCGCGGCTCGCGCAGCGCGGCCTTGAGCGCCTCCGGCGCACCACGCAGCGGCAACATGAATTTCGACACGCCGGAATCGTGGCACATGCGCTCGTAACTGGACGAAAGCGATGGCACGATGTCCTTGATCTCCATCGGCCCGTCCCAGTCGGAGGCGGCCGCGACCTTTCCGTCATGAGTGCCGAAGCCGATGATGTAGCAGTCCTTGCCGTAGGCACGCCGGCAAAGCTGGCCCAGATTATGCTCGCCGCGCGAAGCCATTTCGGTCGCTGAGGCATCGCCGACATGCGAATTATGCGCCCAGACCACCGCCTTTGACTGCGGCCCATAGAAATCGAGCAAGGTCTTCAGCGTCTCGAACATGTGGCTGTCGCGCAAGTTCCACGAGGCGCGCGAGCCGTAATACATGATGCGGTAATAGCGCTCGGCTTCGGTCACGAGCTTTGCATTCTGCACCGCATCGAGAAAGCGTTCGCCGTCATGCTCGGCATAGGCGGCGCGCCGCTTCATCAGATCGGTCAGCACCTCCGTCACCGCGGATTCGCAGGAGCGATATTGCCCGGTCAGCGCGGCGTGGCCGTAGGTCGCGGGATCGGACTGCCAGGGCGTCAGGCAGCCATAGCGCTCGCGGGCGGCGCGTGCCGTTTTCGGATCCACTTCGTCGAGATATTTCAGGACCGCGCGAATGGAATCGTACAGCGAATAGAGGTCGAGGCCGTGAAACGCCGCGCGTTGTTCCGGCTTGCGCTGCGCATTGAAGGCGCGCAGCCAGTCGACGAAGGCGCGCGTTTCGGCATTGCGCCACATCCAGGTCGGGAAGCGCGCGAAGGCGGTCCATTCCGACGGCGGATAGTCCATGTGCCGGACGTAATGATCGACACGGGCCGCATCGGGCCAGTCCCCCTCAATCGCGACAAAACGGAAGCCCTTGCGCTCGATCAGCGCGCGGGTGATACGCTCGCGCATCCGGTAGAATTCCGAAGTGCCATGCGTCGCTTCGCCGATCAGCACCACCCGCGCCTCGGCGATCCGGCCAAGCAGCCTGTCGAGCGGCGCTTCTTCGATCACGGCAAACGGCTCGCTTGATTCCGCGATCAGTTCCGGAAGCGTCGGTTCGGCCGGTTTTGGCGTGCGCACCCGACGCCGTTCCGCCTCCCAGCCTTCCTCGCCGATCAGCGGCACAAAGCGAACATCGGCGAGATCTTCGCGCATGAAATCCTGTTCGGAAACCCGGGTGATCCGGACGAGTTCCTGCACCGTCGGATCGGTGCCGACCGGAATGACGAGACGACCGCCGATCTTCAATTGCAGCTTCAGCGCATCGGGGACTTTCGGCCCGCCCGCCGCGACCACGATCGCGTCGTAAGGCATGTGCTCGGGCCAGCCTTTGGTGCCGTCGCCATGCAGCACATGGACGTTGGAATAGCCGAGATCGGCAAGCCGCGCCGCGGCCTTTTCCGCAAGCTGTCCGATCCGCTCGACGGTGTAGACTTCGCCCGCGATCTTCGACAGCACCGCCGCCGCATAGCCTGACCCGGCGCCGATTTCGAGCACGCGCTCGCCGCCTTCGAGATTGAGCGCCTCGACCATGAAGGCGACAATATAGGGCTGCGAGATGGTCTGGTCGCCCTCGATCGGCAAGGGCGAATCCTCATACGCGAATTCGCGCAGGCTTTCCGGCAGGAAATCCTCCCGCTTCACAGCGCGCATCGCGTCAAGCACGCGTTTCTGGCGCACCCCGCGGGCGCGGATGGCACGCTCCACCATCTGTTCGCGCTGGACAGCGAAATCGGGCTGCTGGCGCGTCTTATCGATGACGTCAGACATAGCGCTCACCCTTCAGGTTGTCGCAATTCTCCCTGCATCGGCACGCCGCACCGTTGACCCATGTCAAAGCCGCACGGCGGCAGAACGCAAGCCGAGCGAGCGAAATCAACCTGTTCCGGCGTCACACTTCCATCATGGCCGCCTCATCCTGCCGCAATGAGAATCGGTCAAGTCGCATTCCTGCGCGGCCGCGCGTGCCGCTTGACACGGTAACGCTTTGACGAAGTTTAGCGAATCTCCGTTTCTGCCGGCTGAGGATGCCGTCTCCCATCGCGCGATGCCGCCGCCGGCTTGGCGCTGGCCGCTGCCTGCACGCGGCTTCGGCGACCGCGTGCTGCTGCGCGGACTTGCAGCGCTCGCGGATCGTCAGGTGATTGCGATCAGCGGCCTGCATCATATCGATCCGCGGCACGATCCGCTCATTGTCGCCATCAATCACAGCACCCGTACCGAAGCGATTCTTGTCCCTGCTCTGCTCATGCGTCACCGCGGCGGACGGATCGTTCATTTTCTGGCCGATTGGAATTTCCGGCTCATCCCCGGCATCGGATTGCTCTATCGCCGCGCGCAAACCATTTCGGTCATGCGCAAGCCGGCCAGGCCGAAGGCGCTGACGCTTCTCAAGCCCTTGTTTGCGAATCCGATCAGCGCACTGGAGCAGGCGCGGCGCAAGTTGCTGGCCGGGCACGCGATCGGCGTCTTTCCGGAAGGCACCGTCAATCGCGACCCGCAAACGTTGCTGCCGGGCCGGCGGGGCACCGCCTATCTGTCGCTCGCAACCGGCGCGCCGGTGGTGCCGGTCGGCATCCGTTTCCCCGAAGCAATGCTGAACCGTCCGATCCCGGATACCGCGCGCATGACCGTAACGATCGGCGCCGCCATGCATCCCCCGACCCGCGCAGACCGGCCGACCCGCGCCGAAACCCGCGATTGGCATGCCGCCATCATGAGCGAAATCGGCCGGCTTTCCGCAAAAGACTGGTGCAATCGATGAGGAGCAGCACATCGTGACCAACATCATGAACGAGCGCAGTCGCGAATGCAGTCATGTCAGCGTTTGCCGCGTCGCCGACGAAACCGACCGCGACCTCGTAATCGCCGTTCTGCGTGAAACCTACCAGCAGGAAAAGCGATGGGTCGACGATCCGGAGCGACAGTTTCCGCATACGGATATCGGGAACATGGCGTCCTCCTGGTTCGTGGCCATGCGTAACGGCGGACCCGCCGGGGTCGTGCGCGTGCTTTACGATCCGCCGCTCGCGCTTTACGCGCAATACGGACTGAAGGCGTCCGGCGGCGAGCCGGCGCGGATCGAACAATTTCTGCGCCAGAATCGTGTGGCCGAAATCGGCCGCTTCGCGGTGGCCCGGGACTATCGCAACAGCATTGCGGTCGCGGCGGCCTTGATGCGCGCCGCCGCCCAGGAGACCGTGGCGCGCGGCTATACGCATTACGTGACCGACGTGTTCGAGGACGATCCGCACAGCCCGTACAGCTTCCACACCCGGGTGATGGGCTTCTTGCCGGTCGCGACCCATGACACCGGCGAACTGCGCTGCGCCAGCCGGCGCATCACACTGCTGCTCGATCTTCGCGAGTCCTATTGCCGGCTGAAGTCCCGGGGCAACTGGCTATACCGATACATGACCGGCGCATGGGACGAAACGCTGCACCGCCATATGATGGCCTGATCCGCGTCTGCGCACGCTCGCAGCATCGCCAAACCTTAGCTGACCCTGAATACCTGCGACCGGCGGCGGTCGTTTTCGGTCTCGAAATAATGCTGGCGCTTGGCATCCAGCATGGCGAGATCGGCGCGCTTGACGGCGGCCTCCATGCGTTCGCCTTGCCGCGCGGTGGCGAGCCCCATCGACAGGCTGAGCGTTATATCGGGATAGAAGGTGTTGTTGATCGCGACCAGGTCGTGGATCGCCTGCATCATCGTCTCCCCGGCCTGCTCGTCCATTTCCGGCAGCAGGATCGCGAATTCGTCACCGCCGATCCGGCAGGCATGCGCCGGCTTCTCGACGACCGAGTTCAGCACTTCGCCCGCGCGCCGGAGCAGCGCATCGCCCGCGGCGTGCCCGAACTCGTCGTTCGCGGCCTTGAGGCCGTTCAGGTCCGCCATGATGATGGTGACCGGGTAAGGCCCCTTTCGCTCGAGCCTGTTGAGTTCGTCCACATAGAACGAGCGGTTGAACAGCTTGGTCAGCACGTCATGGGTGCCGAGATATTCCAGATAGGCCTCGGCCTTCTTGCGCGCGGTGATATCGGTCAGCGCCACCAGCACCAGCGACCAGTCATGCTCGCGGCCCGGCATCACCGACAGCTGCAACAGCACATTCAGCTTGCTGCCGTCGAGCGCGTAGTTCACCGTCTCACGCAGCTGGAACAGCTTGCCGTCCCACAGGTCGATCAGTTCCTCACGAAAGTGCTGCTCCATCTCGTCGCGAAACACGTCGGGCAACGCCCGAAGCAGCGCCGCCTTGTCAGCCGCACCGAACATGTCCAGCGTGCGGCGGTTGACGTCGAGTACGCGGATTTCGTTCATGCATCGGGTGACGAATTCCGGATGCACGTCGGTGAAAACCCGGAAATCCGTGATGCCGCGCTGGCGAACTTCGTCGAGCAGGCTTTTAACGCCGGAAAAGTCCTCGACCCACAGTGACACCGGCGAATGCGCGAACAGGCCGTGCGCGTAATTCTCGCTTTGCGTCAGCTGACGGCGGGCATTCTCGCGCGCTGTCACATCCTCGATCGAGATCAGAACCCGCTCCCAGCTATCCTCGTAGCCGGGCAGGATGGCGCCGTGGAGCTGAATATCGAGCCGCTTGCCGCTCAGCGTATAGTTGACGGTGTGGCTCTCGAATGACGGCTTGCTCTCCCAAAGCTGCACCAGTTCCTCGACAAAAGTCGTCAGCATATCGTCGCGAAACACCTGTCCGAGATTTGCGATCAGGTGATCGATATCGGCCGCCTCGAACAGGCTCAATGTCTTCTTGTTGACCTTGATCAGCCTGATGCAACCGGAACATTGCTTCACGCGCGCCGCATCGGCGAGAAGGTGCGCGCGCAGGTCAGTCACGCCCTCCTCGCGCCAGCTTTCGAACAGAGCCTTCAGCGCGCTGTAATCTTCGAGCCAGAGCGACACCGGCGCGAGGTCAAACATTTCGGCGTCGTCGTTCAAAACCATTTCCTTTTTGGCATGGTGCACATGACGATGAGCCTTGCGGCCTGCGGCAGAGGCCAAACGCACCAATTTGCAATGATGCAGTATAAGTGATTCCCCGTTATCAAAACGTGTCCGTTACGCAGCGCACAATTAACCGGCTGGATACTAAACGGGACATGTGCGCGTTGCCGGCGACCGCCGGATCGCTCTGGAGGAAAGCCCGGCGCCATCATGCTTGCGCCAGATCGGCTCCGGATCACCCAAGGCGCCCAGCCTCGACTTGAGATCATGATGGGGGTAGACAGTTTTGATGGCTGTCAGAAGATCGCGCGCAGCGCTCTGTGCATGACGGGTGAAGTCAGCATTCACTCTTTCGATCAATTCTTGCTTGGACTTCCCGACCTTAAGGCGGCACCTCAAGGTCGACGCCACGCGCGACCTTGACGTGTTCTGGCGGCCGTTCTCATCGGCTCTTTTATCGCGGACCGACTCTGCCCATATTGCGGGGCATGCCCAAATCTCCTGACAAGCCAAAAAAGCCCAAGGTTTACCCGGGGCAAGGCGCAGCCGAGCCAAAACGGATCAAGCCGACCCGGGCCAAGGCGCACCGGCCGGACGCGCCCGTCCACGATCCAGCGCTCGACGACCTGCTCAATCCCGCGATCGGCAAGGGCCGCGCGGGAATGGGCTCCGGCACCGGGCTTCAGCCGCCGCCCGACAATTCGTTCGATCGCCGCGCCGGCAACGCCGCCGAGCACACTGCACGCCTGTCCACCTCGGAAGGTTTCCGCGATAAGCCGCAATCCCGCTATGTCGCGCGCACCCCGTTCGAGGGAGCGCTGGTCTCCGGCATCGATCCGGCGCTGGCGAAGGAACTCGGGCTTGAGTCCGACGAGGATGCGCCGCTGCCCGGCTCATCGGTCGGCAAGCGCCGCGAGAAAAATCCCGACGAGATCGATCTCGGCCGCGGCGTCACCGGCGCCTCCGCGTCGAATGCAGCGCTGGAACATCTCCTTCGCACCGGCCGTCCCGAATTCAACGAACAGGCCTGGATCCCGCATCGTCCGCCCCGCCCGGAGAAATCCGAAGGCGGCGTGCGCCTGGTCATCAAGAGCGAGATGGAACCGAAGGGCGACCAGCCGATTGCGATCAAGGAACTGGTCGAGGGCGTGAACCGAAGAGATCGCACCCAGGTGCTGCTTGGCGTCACCGGTTCCGGCAAGACCTACACCATGGCCAAGGTGATCGAGGCGACGCAGCGTCCCGCGCTTGTGCTGGCGCCGAACAAGACGTTGGCCGCGCAGCTCTACGGCGAGTTCAAAAGCTTCTTTCCCGACAATGCGGTGGAGTATTTCGTTTCCTATTACGATTATTACCAGCCGGAAGCCTACGTCCCCCGCACCGACACCTATATCGAGAAGGATTCCTCCATCAACGAGCAGATCGACCGCATGCGCCACTCGGCAACGCGGGCGCTGCTGGAGCGCGACGACGTGGTGATCGTCGCCTCGGTGTCCTGCATCTACGGTATCGGCTCGGTCGAGACCTATTCGGCGATGACCTTCTCGCTGAAGAAGGGCGGGCGGATCGAGCAGCGCCAGCTGATCGCCGATCTCGTCGCGCTGCAATACAAGCGCACGCCGGATTTCTCGCGCGGCACGTTCAGGGTGCGCGGCGATACCATCGAGATTTTCCCGGCGCACTACGAGGACCGCGCCTGGCGCGTGTCGCTCTTTGGAGATGAAATCGAGAAGATTGCCGAATTCGATCCGCTGACCGGGCGCGAGACCGACGAACTGAAATTCGTGAAAATCTATGCCAACTCGCATTATGTGACGCCGCGCCCGACCCTGATCCAGGCGATGCAGTCCATCAAGGCCGAGCTGAAGATGCGGCTGGACCAGCTCACCAAAGCCGGGCGCCTGCTCGAAGCGCAGCGGCTGGAACAGCGCACTCTATTCGATCTGGAGATGATGGAGGCCACCGGCTCCTGCGCCGGCATCGAGAATTACTCGCGCTATCTCACCGGGCGAAAGCCCGGCGAGCCGCCGCCGACCCTGTTCGAATATGTCCCCGACAATGCCCTCGTCTTCATCGACGAAAGCCATGTGACGGTCCCTCAGATCGGCGCCATGTTCCGCGGCGACTTCCGGCGCAAGGCAACGCTCGCCGAATACGGCTTCCGCCTGCCCTCATGCATGGACAACAGACCGCTGCGCTTCGAGGAATGGGACGCGATGCGCCCGCAGACCATCGCGGTGTCGGCGACCCCCGGCGGCTGGGAGCTGGAGCAATCCGGCGGCGTGTTCGCCGAGCAGGTGATCCGCCCGACCGGGCTGATCGATCCGCCCGTCGATATTCGCCCCGCGCGCACCCAGGTCGACGATCTGGTCGGCGAAGTGCGCGCCACCGCGCAGAAAGGCTACCGCTCGCTCATCACGGTGCTGACAAAGCGCATGGCCGAGGATCTCACCGAATATCTGCACGAGCAGGGCATTCGCGTGCGCTACATGCATTCCGACATCGACACCATCGAGCGCATCGAGATCATCCGCGATCTGCGGCTCGGCGCCTTTGATGCGCTGGTCGGCATCAACCTGTTGCGCGAGGGACTCGACATTCCGGAATGTGCGCTGGTCGCAATCCTCGATGCCGACAAGGAAGGCTTCCTGCGCAGCGAGACCTCACTGATCCAGACCATCGGTAGAGCCGCGCGCAATGTCGACGGCCGCGTGATCCTCTATGCCGATCAGGTGACGGGATCGATGGAGCGGGCGATAGCCGAAACCAATCGCCGCCGCGAGAAGCAGGAAGCCTACAACAGGGAGCACGCCATCACGCCCGCGTCGGTGAAGAAGAACATTGCCGACATTCTCGACAGCGTCTACGAGCGCGACCATGTGCTGATCGACACCGGCGACGGAACGGGCGCTTTCGCCGAGGCCGCGACTATCGGCCATAATTTCGAAACGGTGCTGGCCGATCTCGAAACCCGCATGCGCGCGGCGGCGAGCGATCTCGACTTCGAGGAAGCGGCGCGGCTGCGTGACGAGATCAAGCGGCTGCGCGCCACCGAGCTTGCGGTTTCCGACAATCCCACCACGAAGCGCATCGATCTGTCGGGCCGCAGCAAGTCCGGCAAAGTGGATGTGTCACGCCCGCACAAGCCCACGCTCGACGAAATGGGTGTTGCCTCCTATCACGAGGTGCTGCCGGACCGTCCGGGTGGGAAGGGCAGACGACCTGCGCGGGCCGCCCCGGAGCAACAGTCAAGACACGGCCCGCATTTTCCTGATCTCGACTCGATGGGCCCCGGAACTGAAGCTGTGCCCTATCGCGAAGCCGTCGAGTACCGCGCAAAGACAGGCCCGCGCTCCTCGCTTGGCAAGCCCGGCCAGCGCGGCGGCTGGACCAGCAAGAAATTCAAGAAGAAGTAGCGGCGCAGACCCTGCGCAGACGTCATATCGTCTGCCTCGGCGCTTGGCCGATCAGGCCAGCGCCCAGGCGACGATCGAAGCGGCGCCACCTGCGGTCAGCGACACACAGACCAGCGCCACCAGCGGTCCCATCATCGGCTTCGCCACCAGCGGATGACTGTGAAAGCCGTCGGGCGAGCGCAAAGCCCACACGATCGCAATCCCCGCTGCCAGCAACAGCACACCGACAACCAGCCCCATCTCCGGCCCCGACTTGTACCTATTGACGCATGCGACAATATAGCACAGTATAAGATGTTAGCGACTGAAAAATCGACGGAAATCCGGCACGCCTGTCATCTCCCCGGGCTTGCCGGAAAGTGGCATGGGGGAGCTGTCTCGACACCCCCCGCGAAAAGCCCCCAAAA